>DASQUW010000030.1:0-11340 GCA_035641075.1 Actinomycetota bacterium
GGACGGGATACACGGCGATGGCATCGACCGGCCCCGTGGAGATCTGGGAGGAGGGCGCAAACTCTCGGATCCGCTCAACGTCGTCGCCGAGGAATTCCAGACGCACCGGCCGCGACCTGGTCCCCGGAAACACGTCGATGATCCCACCCCGGAGTGCGAACTCGCCCCGGTGCATGACGAGATCCGTGCGCGCGTACCCCAGGTCCACGAGCAGCTCCGCGAGCCCGTCCGGGGCGATCTCCTGTCCGGATCGGACGCGGAGTGGGTCCCGTTCCCCGATGGAGGGAACCACGCGCTGGACCGCGGCGACCACCGGCATCGCCAGGACGAACGCCCCCTTGGCTCGCCGGGCACGATGTGCTGCCTCGGCCCGCCGCGCCGCGATCTCCGGGCTCGGGCTGATCCCCTCCCCGGGGAGCGCCTCCCACGCCGGGAACAGGGCCACCTGCTCGTCTCCCAGAAAGGCCGCCGCCCCTCGGGCCACGCGATCGGCCTCACGCGGTCCCGGAGCGACGGCCATAACCGGCGCTTCGAGGGTCTCGGCCAGCGCCGCCACGACGTATCCGTGGCCGGGCACCTCCGCCCGTGCGAGCCGTGGCCCGGGATGCGCGAGCAGGGCCTGGAAGGCCTCGCTCTCGATCATCGGTTCGAGAAGCTTTCTCATGGCAGCACGAAAAGGCCTCGATCCGAAGACCGGGCCCTTGACCTCCTCGTTTTCGATTCGAACCGATTCTAGCGCCGCGGCGACTATCGTCCGGATCGGTTGAACCGGTCCTGGGCGGCGGGCATTCCCTCGCGTATGAGGGTCAGCACGGCATCGGCCGCGTCCTCGATGAGCAACTCGACTTCGTCCCGCTCTTCCTTTGCAAACCGGTCCAGCACGTGGTCGGCCGGTTCCTTTCGCCCCCGAGGGCGGCCAACGCCGAGGCGGACCCGGAAGAAATCCGTCGACCGCAGCGCTTGGCACAAGGAATCGAGCCCGTGGTGGCCGGCCGTGCTCCCGCCCCGTTTCAGCTTGAGTGCGCCGAAGGGCAGGTCGATCTCGTCGTGACACACGACGATGCGGTCGGGGCCGAGGCGATGCCGCCGGGCGAACGACGCCACCGGAGGACCGGACACGTTCATGAACGTGAGGGGCCGAACCAGCCACAGTCGCTGACCGTCGGCTTTGGCTTCGGCCACACGCGCGGGTATGAAACGAGCCTTTCGGAACCGCTCACCAAGACGCTCGCCGAGGCGTTCCACGACGCGGGCGCCGACATTGTGGCGGGTGGATTCGTATCGCGGCCCCGGGTTGCCCAGCCCGGCGATGAGCCAGGCGCTCACCGCAGCAGGATCCGGCTATCCCTCCTCGCCGCCGGCGGGTGCCTGACCCTCGGCGGCAGGAGCTTCGCCCTCGGCCGGAGCGCCCTCCTCGCCCTCGGCGGCCTCCTCCTCGGGCACTTCCTCCTCGGGCACTTCCTCCTCGAGCTTCAGGACCGGAGGCGGCACGACCGAGACGATGATCTCTTCCTCGGGGGTGAGCACCGTCACGTTCCCCGGGATCCTGAGGTCCTTGAGGTGCAGGGCATCGCCGATGTCGAGCTTGGTGATGTCGGCCTCGATGGACTCGGGGACCTCGGTTGGAAGGCACTCAACCCGAAGCTCCCACAGATGGTGTTCCACTACGCCGCCCTGCTTCACGCCGACCGACTCACCGGTCAGATGGACGGGCACGTCGACCTGGATGGCGACGTCCTTCCTGATCCGCAGGAAGTCCACATGAAGGATGGAGCCGCGGACGATGTCGCGCTGGACCTCTCGGGGCATCGTGAGGAACCGCTGCCCGTCCACGGCCAGGTCGATGAGCACGTTCGAGGCGGCGTCGGTGTGGAGCGCATGCCACAGCGCCCCGGCTTCGACGGTCAAGGTCAACGGGTCGATCCCGCCTCCGTAGAGGACGGCGGGCACCTTCCCGGCGGCTCGGATCTTGCGAGCCACGCCCTTCCCCGCCCCGTCGCGTTTCTCCGCTTTGAGTTCGACTTCCATGGATGCGATCCCCCGTTCGGGCCCATTGTAGCCCGGGCTCGGTGGTGGCGTCCTTGATGCGCGCGGGGCTCAGGAGGTTCCGGAGACCGCCGATATCCTTGAGCCCGCATGGTCGACGATCGCGACGACGCACCCGCTCCACTTCCCTCTCGCCTCACCCGGGCCGGCGCCCGTATCCGAGGGCTTGCACTCGATCTGACGCCGCTTCGAGAATCCCGAGAGTTCCGGCTCCTGTGGCTGGGGGAAGTCGTCTCTCACACCGGCCGCCACATCACGGTGGTGGCCCTCCCGTTTCAGGTCTACAACCAGACGCGGTCGGCGCTCGCCGTCGGGATGATCGGGCTGGTCCAGGTGGCGCCACTCATTGTGTGCTCGATCGTCGGCGGCGTCGTCGCCGACGCCGTGGATCGTCGAAAGATCCTGCTCGTGAGCCAGGTCGGGCTGGCCGGAGGCTCGCTCCTGCTCGTGGCCGGCGCCGTAGCCGGCGACCCTCCGCTGTGGCTGCTGTACGGAGCGGCTGCGCTCATCGCTGCGCTCAGCGGTCTCCAGGAGCCGGCGAGGATCGCGGCGATCCCGAACCTCGTCTCTTCGAACCGACTCTCATCGGCCATCGTCCTCAACCAGGTGCTGTTCCAGTTCAGCGACGTGGTCGGACCCGCGATCGGGGGGCTGATCCTTGCCCGCTTCGGTCTCGCATGGGCCTACGGGGTGGACGTGCTGTCGTTCTTGGTGGCACTGGCAACACTCGCCGCGATGCGGCCGATGCGCCCCCAGCGCGCCGGGGGCGAGCCTCGCGGCCTGGAGGCGGTCCGAGAAGGGTTCGCATACCTGAAGGGCAGACGGGTCATCCAGGCGACGTTCTGGGCCGACCTCAACGCGATGATCTTCGGGATGCCTCGGGCGCTGTTCCCGATCCTCGCCGCCGAGACGTTTCGCGTCGGACCGGCGGGCCTCGGACTCCTCTATTCGGCTCCGGCGGCAGGGGCTCTCGTGGGGGCGCTCTCCACCGGATGGGTCCGCCACATCCGGCACCAGGGGCGAGCCGTGTTGTGGGCGGTGGCCGTCTGGGGCGGGGCCATCGTGGCGTTCGGCCTTTCGACGCGGGCGTTCTGGCTCGCGCTCGCTTTCCTCGCCGTAGCCGGTGCTGCCGACGTCATCAGCGCGGTGTTCCGGGGGACGATGCTGCAGTCCGCGGTCCCCGATCGTCTACGCGGGCGTCTGTCATCGATCCACTTCGCCGTGGTGGTGGGGGGCCCGCGGCTGGGCGATGTCGAGGCGGGGTTGGTGGCGCACCTCACATCGCCGGTGTTCTCGGTGATCTCGGGCGGAGCGGCGTGCGTCGTTGGGATCGTGGCGCTCGCGCTGCTGGTGCCCGAGTTCACCAGGTACCACGCGGGCGAGGACCCCTGACCTACGGCTGGTTCTCGCCGTGGAAGATCTCGGAAACCGACTGGTCCTCGAACACGGCCTTCAGAGCAGAGGCGATGATCGGGGCGATCGAGAGCACAGTGAGCTTCTCGCTTCGCTTCTCCTCGAGGATGGGAAGCGTGTTGGTCACCACGAGCTCTTTGATCGGGGACTCCTCGAGGCGCTGGATGGCCTTCCCCGAGAGAACGGCATGCGTCGCGGCGGCGTAGATGGTCCCGGCACCATCCCGATCCAGGGCCTTCGCCCCCTCCGACATCGTGCCGGCAGTGTCGATCATGTCGTCCACGAGGATGCAGGGCCGTCCCTTGACCTCGCCCACCACCGTCATCGTCTCGATCTTGTGAGCTTCCCGCCGCGAACGGCGCTTGTAGATGAACGCGAGGTCCGCGTGGAGGTGCTCGCGGAGGCGCTCAGCCGTCTTCACTCGCCCCGTGTCGGGGGCCACCACGACCAGGTCTTCGCCCTTGAGCCCGATGTCTCTCGTCAGGTAGTCGGACAGCAGAGGAAGCGCCGTGAGGTGGTCGAACGGGAAATCGAAGAACCCCTGGATCTGCCCGCTGTGCAGGTCGACCGAGACGACCCGGTCCGTGCCGGCGGCCGTGAGAAGGTCCGCCACGAGCTTGGCGGAGATCGGTTCCCGAGCAAGCGCCTTCTTGTCCTGGCGCGAGTAGCCGTAGTACGGGATCACGGCGATGATCCGCTTCGCCGAAGCCAGCTTCAGCGCCTGGATCATGATGAGCTGCTCGAAGATCGACTCGTTCACCGGGTCCGCGTGCGGCTGGATCACGAATGCGTCCGACCCTCGGACGCTCTCCGTGTACCGCACGTAGATCTCGCCGCTGGCGAATCGGGAGATGTTGGCGTCGAAGAGGGTGACGCCGAGATGCCTGGCGATCTCCTCGGTCAGGGACGGATGAGCCGTCCCCGAGAACAGCATCATGTGTTTCTTGGTGATGATCTCCTGTATGGACCCCACCGGTCGCCCTCCCCCTGGTCTACCGGCCGCGCTTCTTCCCAGCCTTGCTCTTCCCCTTTGGCTTCCTCCGTTTGGAGTACCCCTCGACCACCCGCTGCTCGGCGCGCTCCACCGCCAGCGCGCCGTCCGGGACGTCCCGGGTGATGGCCGAGCCCGCCCCGGTGACCGCCTCTCGACCCAGTCGGACCGGAGCAACCAACATCGTATCCGAACCGATGAATGCGCGGTCGCCGATCACCGTCCGATGCTTCTCGTATCCGTCGTAGTTGCAGGTGATGGTCCCCGCGCCGATGTTCGCGCCCTTGCCGATCTCGGCATCGCCGACGTATGAGAGGTGAGGGACCTTGCTTCCCTCACCGACTCGGGACGCCTTGATCTCGACGAACGTTCCGGCCTTCGCGTCCGGCGCTAGCACGGTCCCCGGGCGGATGTTCGCGTACGGCCCCACCGTGGCTCGGGCGCCGATCTTCGCCCCGCGCACCACCGAGAACTGCACCTCTGCCTGATCATCCACCCGGGAATCGGCGATCCGCGTCGCGGGCCCGATCGTGCAGCCCTTGCCGATGCGCGTCTCGCCTTCGAGGAAGGTGAGGGGTTGGATTACCGTGTCGATCCCGACCTGCACGCCCGCGTCGACATACGTCCGATCGGGGTCGACCAGGGTGACGCCGACGGCCATGAGATCCTCGTTGATCCGGCGGCGCATCGCCCCTGCGGCCCGGGCAAGGGCGGCCCGGGAGTTGACATCGAGCGCGCCGCCGTAGTCGGCAGCGAGCGCCCGGACGTCATCTCCGTTCTGCACAAGTATCCCGAGGACGTCCGGAAGGTAGTACTCGCCCTGGCTGTTGTCCCGCCCCACGGCGGACAGCGCCCGAAACAGGTCATCCCGTCGGAAGGCGTACACGCTCGTGGCCACCTCTCGGATGGCCCGCTCCTCGGGGGAGGAGTCACGTTCCTCGGCGATCCGAACCAGTCGCTCCCCATTGCGGATGATGCGCCCGTAGCCCGTGGCGTCGGGAAGGACCGTGGTCTGGACGGTGGCCGCAGGCGTACGGCGACGATGCAACCGCAGAAGGTCTCGAAGCATGCCCCAGGTGAGGAGGGGGTTGTCGCCGGGAACGACGAGCACATCGGTGGCCCGTCCCACCGCGCGCTCCGCAGCCATCACGGCGTGCCCGGTTCCGAGGGGCTCCCCTTGATCCACGAAGCGGATCGGCGACTTCAAGTTCCATGAGCGGACGGCCTTCTCGACGGCCTCACGGCCGTGGCTGACGACGACCACGACCCGGTCGGGGCGAGCCCTCTCCACCGCGTGGAGGACGTGCCAAAGGACGGGACGCCCGCACACTGAATGCAGCACTTTGGGCAGCGCGGATTTGAGCCTCTTGCCCTTGCCCGCAGCCATGACGACGGCGGCGACGGTCCGGGAAGGTTTGGCGGCCACAGGATCCTCCAGTCAGGAGCGTCACCTTTGTACCCGCAGGGTACCCCGTGCGCAAGGGTCGCTCGGGCGCCCGTGAACCTCCAGCGGCCGGCGAGCGACTGTTTCAGTGGAGGACGACCGCAGGGAGACCGATGAGAAGCCCCGTAAGGCTCACATCGGGCGCATCGGCCTGAGGGTTGTTGGGGGCCGATCGCGCCGTCACACTGGGCCCGGACGAGAGAGGCGGAGCCGGTGCGGGAGCCCGAACCGCAGATCGTCGGCCGGGCCAGGCGTGGAGACACGGCCGCATTCGAGGAGCTCGTCCGGGCGTGCCAGGCAGACGTCTACCGGCTGGCGCTTCATCTGGTCCGGAACCCCGCCATGGCCGAGGACGTCACCCAGGAGGCGTTCCTCCACGCCTATCGTTCGCTCCGACGGTTCCGGGGACAATCGACCTTCTCCACGTGGCTCTACCGGATCACCCGGAATTGCGCCGTGGACGCCATCAGACGAAGCGCGCGGCAGCGGCGCCTGACACAGGAAGTGGCGCCTCCCGAGCCCGTTCCGGACCCCTCGCTCCGTGCGGCCATCTCGTCCGCGATCGATTCGCTTCCCGGAGAGCTTCGAGAAGCCTTCGTCCTCATCGAGGTGTTCGGGCTCTCCTATCGGGAAACGGCCACGGTGCTCGGCGTGATCCCCGGAACCCTCAAGAGCCGGATGCACAGAACCCGGCGTCTGCTCATCGAGGCGCTCGGAGAAGGAGAGAGCGCCGATGAGGTGTGAGACCTCCCAGAAGGAGCTCTCGGCCCGGCTCGACGGTGCGCCCAACCACAGACTGAGCGAGGCGTTGGAATCGCACCTTGCCACGTGCGCCCGGTGCCGATCCTTCGCTGCGGGGGCGGAGCGCATCCGAGAGTTGGCGCGGATCGAACCCGCCTCGCCGGTTCCGGATCTCGTGCCGAGGATCATGGCTGAGGTCCAGCGAGACGGTCGGCGCCGCCCCGTCCGGCAGCTGGTTCCTCGCGAGTGGCGGCGATACGCGGCGGCGTTCGCCGCCGGCGCCGCGGCGGCGGCCCTGCTGGTGGGCGGGCTGCCGGGGGTCCGCCGCGGCCCCGATCCGGCACTGGCTACCGAGATCCCTCGCCTGGTCTTCGAATCCTCAACGCTCGTCACGTCGTACCGGGCGACGTTCGACATCAGGGAATCGAACTTCGCCCCCGCGCCTCGTCTGATTTCGTTCCCCGTCCGAAGGTTCGTGGCCCGGGTCGCGTTCGAATCGCCGGAGCGGTTCCGCGCCGTGATAAAGGACCGAACCGCGTATCCCGCGGGGCGGTGGCCGAGGAACGACCTCGTCCTCGCAGTGGACCGGGACCGATGGTCCTTCCGGGGGCCGGCCACGTGTCCTCGGGAAAGCCTTCCTGATTGCGCCATCGACGGCCGGGAGACGCGGGGCGTGCGCGGCCGCGAACCGTTCGACGGCGACGCCCTGCTTCCAGCGGACATCGTGGTTCCGGTTCGGACGCTGGCGGGATCCGACCGCGTCAGGCTCGCGGGAGAGGGAACCATCCTCGGACGCCCCGTCGTCATCGTCGAACTCGTGTACCGGGACGCCTCACCACTCTTCGCCTACCTCCATGCGGGAGGCTCGTGGAGGCCCTTCCATCCCCTCGATCGAGTCTTGGTGTCGCTCGACCGGGAAACCTGGTTCCCGCTGGCCTACGAGGTTCGGACGGCCGCCGGGCCCGAGCGCGACCGCTGGTCGGTCCAGAACTCGCTCCCGCACGAGCCTGCTGGCAAGACAGTGTTCGTGGCCACCGCCACGTCGTTCAGCACCGCGCCCCAGCCGGCCGGCTGGCGGCCCCTCGCACGCGTGACGTACCTCCGGGACGCGGGGTTCCGCGACGAGAGCCTGGCCGCCGCCGCGTCGAGAAGCGGCTCTCGCCCGATGCTCCCCGCTGACACGGGGGGCCTCCGCCCCTACCGGACCGGGACCTTCGCCTCGGGGGACCGGCCGCGGGACGAGGTGCTGGTGTCGTTCGTTCGCGGACTCACCTGGTTGAAGATCCGGCAGACCCGAACGTGGTCGCAGCCGGAGCCGTTCGGAGATGTTGGATCCCTTGCCACACCCACTCGTCTCCGCCGCGGCGTTGCCTACTACGAACCGGCAACGGCCATGCTGGGCCGTCGCCTGTGGATCCACGGGCGTGGACTGGATCTGTACCTCGAGTCCAACCTTCCTCGCTCGGACTTCCTGCGAGTCGCGGCGTCACTGCCCGTTCGAGGAGAGGCCGCCCCCCGCGAGTGGCTCGTGCGCCGACTGTCCGGGGGTTTGACGGTCGAGAGGACGACGCTTGCTCGGGCCCGGGCCGCGGCTTCCTTCATGCTGCTTCCGAGCTCCCTGCCGCACGGCTACCGACCGGGCCCCGTGCACCTGGTGCGCATCGCCGGGCGAACCGGTGTGACCATGTTCTTCCGCCGACCCGGCACCGAGCTCGACGGCGTGGGGATCCGACTTCACCAGGCCGACGGCGAACCGCTCCCGCCGCCGGTCGACCCCGACGTCCTCGCGGTGCGAGTGCGTGGTGTCGTCGGCAGATACTCACCCCTCCGGGCGGAGCTCGAGTGGGTCGAGGACGGTGCGTACCGATCGTTGCGAGGAACCGCCCTGGACCTGGTCGGGTTGCTGCACGTGGCGGAGTCACTTCGGTGACCCGGGTCACCGGCTCGGTCGCCGCCACGATCGCGGGAGCGGTCCTCGGGGCGGCGTTGACCCTCTCGCTTACCTCGCCCGCCCGGCAGGTGGAGGTCGAGGTTCCCGATGCCCCTCGGAGCCCCATCGTGGGCGAGGCCCCCATCCAGACGCTCCTGGCATGGTCTCCGGGAGGCCTGCCGCCCGGATACGCCTCCGCGGTTCGCGAGCTCGAGGAGGTCCGGTCCGCGGTGGCTGTCAGAAGCGGGGTCGCGTGGCTCTCGGCCTGGCGCGACCGGGAAGGCGTCGTCCGCACCCCGCCCAGAGGGCTTTCGATACCCATCGAGATCGCCGCGGCCAACATCGACGCCTACCTCGCGTTCGTCCCCCCTGTAGACCGGACGGAGTTCGCGGCTCTCTCGGAAGGTGGCGCCGTCATGGGGCGAACCGGGGCGGCCATCCGGGGAGTGGGGCCGGGAGGTTCCCTCCGGTTCGGTTCCACCTCCCTCACCGTGCGAGCCGTTGTGGACGACGAGTTTATCGGCGCGCACGAGGTCCTCGTTTCGATCCGAACAGGAGAGGATCTGGACATCTTGGTGCCTCGCTACCTGCTGGTGTCCCCTCGCCCCGAGGTCCGCGCACGGGCCGTTGAGGCGTCACTTCGCCGAGTGCTTCCGGCGAGTACGCGCCTCCGCGTTCGGGCCCCGGGCGAAACCCCGGTGTTTCGTCACGGCGACGCGGTGCTCCCACCGGTGCGGCTGAAGGAGCTGTTCGGGGAGTTCGCCGGTGCTCCACGGTCCGACGGGACCATCGGCGCCGATCCATCATGGGTGCGGACCAACATCCGGCGGGTGCGGCTTCCGATCCTCGGATCGGCCGCGTGTCACCGGCTGCTGCTGCCCCAACTCCGGGCGGCGCTTCAGGAACTTGCGCGACGCGGGCTTGGAGACCTGTTGGATCGGGGCGACTTTGGAGGGTGCTTCTTCCCCCGGTTCGCCAACCTCAACCCGCTCTCCGGCATCTCGCACCATTCCTGGGGGGTGGCCGTCGATCTGAACGTGTCGCAGAACCCGCTCGGAGGAGAGCCCAGGCTCGACCGAAGGGTGGTGGAGGTCTTCGAGCGGTGGGGATTCACCTGGGGCGGCCGCTGGCTCCTTCCCGACCCCATGCACCTCGAGTTCCTCCGATTCCCACTCGCCACGAAGGGATAGAGGCCCGGTCCGGGGCGCGCCTTTCCTCGTTCTCAGGGCCAGACGCGATGATGTTCGGCGAAGGCTCGGAATTCCCTTCGGGTGCCGGGGCCGTGCGTGCGGTTCCCGCTGCGAAGGGTCCGACGGACCTCCTCGAGCTCTTTGCGAGTGAATTTGCAGGGAACCGTGACCGGATCCACGCCGTACAGCCGGGCAGCGTTCTGGCCGAGGATCTTCGTCTTCAGTTCCTTCGTGAGCTTCGGGTATCCGTACCGCTCCTGGAACTCCTCGGTGATCTTGAACGCCCGCAGTGCCTGGATCTGGTCCTGCGGTGATCCATAGAAGAGACAGTCCGTTCCCCACACCACGTTGTCCTCACCGATGTACCGGAGGAGCTTGCCGAGGACGTGGGCCGCCTGTGTGGGCGATCGCATCGCGATCCACCAGGTCGAGCCGAGCTCCGCGTAGACGTTACTGTTCGGTCCGATGCCCGCGCGCTTCATCGAGGCGATGAGCCGATTGATGCCGAGGTGTGCGGTCTCTTTCGTGTAGGGGCCTTCCTCGAGTCCCGACTCGTACCCGGAGTGGTACACGACGAAGTTCACGTCTGGATGCTTCGCGGCGGCCGGGCCGACGTCCTCCGGGGATGCGAACCGGCTTCCACTGGACAGTCCCTTGTGCGTGCAGATGATGGGGACGCCTGCCTCGATGGCCTTCTCGATGAATCGCTCGCCGACCTTCGGCACCCCCGGCTCGTGGTCGTCGAGCCACCATCCACCGCTCCCCTCCCAGAGGTCCGGGTAGTGAGTGAACACCTTCCACGCAGCGATGGGGTACTTCGACGCGGTTGCCTCCATAGCCTCGAGGTTGGCCTCTGGGGACCCCACATTGGGGAGAGCCTGGCCATGGAGAAGTACGCGGTCGTCGTTGCACAGCGCGAGCGCGATCCGCCGGGTCACGTCCATCACCTCGGTCGAGAGCGGGCTCCCCTTGGGGGCGATGGGAAGGGCCGAGAGCGCCACCATCGTCGTGTCGGACTTGAGGAATATTTCCTCGAGGAAGTGGTCGATTGAGTAGCACACCCGGGGGTCGTCCTCGCCGCAGTACTGCTGGGGGAAACGGGACCAGAAGTCGTGGTCGTCGGCCTGGACAACCGGGTTGAGGTCGTACTCGAGGAGGTGGCCCTGCACGTCGAAGACGAACTCCTCACCGCCGATGACCTCTCGCGCGGCCTCGGGCTCGACTGTTGCTTCGGGAGTGATCGTGTATCTCCCGCCGGGGGCCCGCCGGCTCGCCTCGCGGGTGCAGGCGTCAAGGGCGAAGAGCGTGGTTGCCGCACCGCAGAGCGAGAGAAGGAATTCGCGGCGAGTCATGCCCAGGCGCCGGGCGTTCCTCTCGGATTCTTCCCGGGCCCGGCGGACGGTCTCCTGGAGGGTCGGGGAGAGCGGCTCCGGCTCGTATTCGCCGTTCGAGCAGGGGCCGAACTTGATGGGGAGCCCGGGATCCTCGTCCTTTCGGTTCATCGCCTCCGTTCAGTTTGACGCGATGCGAACCCGTTCGGTTCAGGTCGGGTGCGGCTCCGGGGGGAGGAGTCGAACCTCCATTT
>DASQUW010000031.1:0-5204 GCA_035641075.1 Actinomycetota bacterium
GGTTTCTCGATGTTGCCGATCAGCGACCCGGCGATGGTGATCCGCAGCAGGGTCACGAGCGTCAGGTCGATCGCGCCGGGGGTGGGGCCCGAGCGTGCCGACCATCAGGAGCGTCCCGTCATGCTGAGGAGCAAGACGTCCACGGACATCGAGGAGCGGTTCGGGCTCCGGCGGGACATCTTGCAGGTGATCATCAGCGTCCGGGCGGGGCGTGGGGCCGCTCGGGCTGATCGCGGTCTTCGACCATCAAGGCGAGCGCGTCGTCGATAGAAAGGGACTGCCCCTCGGACCAGGCCCGAGCTATGGCGTCGGCATCGAGCTTGTCGGCGGCGAGCTCCCTGGCCTCCCCCCACGGTCGCAGCGCCTCCGGAGCGCCGCCCCCCATCTTGTCTTCGAGGGCTCGTCCGGCGCTGGCGATCTTGAGACCCAACTCGGTCCGTCCCTGGAGGATCCGCAGCGCGCCGGTGGCGGCCATGGCTTGGGTGAGCCCCGACAGATCCATCGTCTCCCGGAAGATGGCCACGGCTTCCCGGTAGGTCTCCTCCTCCCGCTCGTCTCCGGGATCCTCCTCTCGGTAACTGCGCCCGATGGCGATCAGCGCCTGCCCGAGCCACCAGCGGTCTCCGAGCTCTCGGAAGATGCTGATGCTCTCCGCGAGGATCTGCTTTGCCTTCGACCACTCACGCTTGAACTCCGCAACCAGACCCAGAGCCACGCCGTCGCGGGCGTACGCGCCGCGGTCTCCGAGTTCTGCGTGGCTCTTCTTCGCCTCCGAGAGAAGACTCCAAGCTTCATCCAGGTCTCCGCCGATCGTGACGACCCATCCCAGGTTGAACTGGGCGCCGGCCCTTCCTGCGACGTCTCCCAATCTCTCGTAGAGAGCCAGCGTTTCCCGGTATGCGGCGCCGGCCGCGTCGTAGTCCCCCTGCCAGTAGACCAGTCCCGCCAGAGTGGTCACCGCCTTGACCCTGTGCGCCGTCGGCTCGCGCGCCGCAGGCAGGGCAAGCACCTCCTCCAACCACCGGCGTCCCTCTCGGATGTGGTTGCGCTGAAGCCAAAAGCGCCACAGGGCTCCGCCGATGCGCATCCCCGTCTCGGCCTTCCCCGTATCGATGGACCAGCGAAGCGCGGCTCGCACGTTGTCGTGGTCCGCTTCGATTCGGTCGAGCCACGTGACCTGCTCCGCACCCGACAGATGCGGCTCCGCGTCCTCGGCCAGCTGGAGGAAGAACTCCGCATGCCGCCGGGCCACCTCTGGAAGCTCGCCGTTCTCTGCGAGGGCAGCTCGAGCGAACTCCCGGATGGTTTCGAGCATCCTGAATCGGGGTTCTCCCCCCTCGACCAGCTCCCGACGGAGCAGGTTCTTGTCGACCAGCGAGACCAGGACGTCCGCGAGGTCGACCGGAAGCTTGGTTTCCGGATCGACCACCGCGCGACCCGCCTCGATTGTGCAGCCGCGAAGGAAGATCCCCATCGTGCGAAACACGGACTGCTCCGTGGGGGAGATGAGGTCGTAGCTCCAGGCGATGGTGTCCCGGAGCGTCCGCTGCCGAGACGGGACATCCCGAGGGCCTCCTCGCAGAAGCGACAGGGAATCTCCCAGGCGGGCGAGGAGGGCTTCCAGACCGAACTCGCGGGACCTCGCGGCGGCGAGCTCGATGGCCAGGGGCAGCCCCTCAAGCCTCAGACAGATCTCGGCAACCGACGAAGCGTTCTCCTCCGTTAGCCGGAAGCCAGGATCGACCGTGGTGGCGCGGTCGATGAACAGCGCGACCGCGTCGAAGCTCGCGACGGACTCCGCCGGCGGCGGTCGGGCCAGATTCGGCAGGTCCAGCGGGGGGACCGGGAACTCGTGCTCCCCCGAGAGGTGCAGCACTTCCCGACTGGTGACCAGGGCCTTCACCTTTGGGGCGGACTCCAAGAGCCGGGTGGCCACCGGCGCGCCTTCCACGAGGTGCTCGAAGTTGTCCAACAGCAGCAACAGGTGCTTGGGCGCGAGGTGCTTCCGGAGTGTTTCCGCGATCGGCTCCTCCGGTCGCTCCTGCACGCCCAGGGTTCGAGCGATGCTCGGAAGGACCAGCGAAGTGTCCCGCAGGGACGATAGGGAGATCAAGAACACGCCGTCCGGGAAGTGCGGCAACAGTTCGGAAGCCACTCGCAGCGCGAGCCGCGTCTTGCCGCACCCACCCGGGCCCGTCAGGGTCAAAAGGCGAGTCCGTGATAGCAACGCCTTGGTCTGCCCGATCTCCTGCTCCCGCCCAACGAAGCTGGTGAGCGGTTCCGGGAGGTTGTGCCGGGGAGCCGGCGCCGTCTTCAGCGATGACGGAGCAACCGTCGCCGCTGACAGATCCAGCGACGGATCGTGTCGAAGGATAGCTTCCTCGAGGCGCTGCAGCTCGGGCCCGGGGTCGATCCCCAACTCCTCGACCAGGACGCGTCGAGTGTCGCGGAAGACCTCGAGCGCTTCCGCCTGCCGGCCCGACCGATACAGAGCCAGCATGAGGTGGCCCCGGAGCCGCTCCCTGAGCGGGTGCTGCGAGACCAGTCCCTCCAACTCTCCGGTGAGCTCCCCATGCCGGCCCGTGGCCAGGTCGGCAGCCATGCGCTCCTCGATCGCGGCGAGTCGAAGTTCCTCCAGCTCGGCGATGGCAGCTTCCGCGAACGGCTCGTAGACGAAGTCGGCCAGAGCAGGGCCTCGCCACAGAGTGAGGGCCTCGCGGAGCATGGCCGCCTTCTCCTCGGGATCTGAGGCGGTTCCCGACTCCGAGATGAGGCGCCTGAACCGGTTTGCGTCCACCCGATCCGGGTCCACCGCCAGGACGTAGCCGGGCCACCGAGTTTCCACGATGTCGGAGGCGGCCCCTCTCTTCTTCCCGGCCGCGAGGCGCTTTCGGAGGGTCGACACTAGACCCTGGAGCGCCGTGGGAGCCGTGCGGGGTGGATTCTCGCCCCACAGGTCGGCGATGAGACGGTCCGTCGAGACGACGTCGCCGCTATGGAGGATCAGGATCGCCAGCAGTGCTCGGCCCCGCCCCCGGGGCAGGGCGACCGGCCGATCCCTGTCCAGGACCGCCAACGACCCGAGGATGAGGAACTCCACGAACCCTCCCGACCCGGCTTCTCGGCTCGTCACGGTAGCACGCGCCGGAGGCTCTCGTATCCGCTTGGAGCCCACCGCGATGCCTTAGCGAGTCGTTGGGTGACCCTTAGCGCGCGGGCTCATCCTCCCAGTTCGACGACCGAAAGGGGTGAGAAATCATGGGACGAGCGATCACGGTGCTCCTTGTGGGAGCCTCGCTCGCGGTGACGTCGCTGGGCACGGCCGGGGCCGCCGCGGCGGAGGTGGACCGGGAGCCGGTTCGGTGGCATATGCAGTCCGGCAACGTCCACGGCTCGCTGGTCGGAGCGGGGGCCACCGCCCAGCTGATCCGCCGAACCAAGGGGATCAGCTTCTCGATCGACACGGAGCAGCTCCGCTCGGGCCACGCGTACACCGCATGGGTCGTGGTGATCAACAACCCGGCGGCCTGCACCGCCAGTCCGTGCTCCCCGCAGGACATCCTGCTCAACCCGGCGACGGACGGGCAGGTGACGTACGGCACGGGGCACGTCGTCGGAGACAATGGGGAGGCGGGGTTCGGCGGTGCCCTTCGGCGAGGGCCGATCCCGGAGGGATGGCTGCCCGACCAGGGCCTGGACGACCCTCGGGGCGCCGAGGTGCACCTGATTCTGAACGATCACGGGCCGGTGCTTCCGGAGTTCATGCCCGGGATGATCAGCACGTACCGTTCGGGCTGCACCGACGCCAGCCTGCCGCCGATCTTCCCGGCCTCGGCCAAGGCCGATGGGACGCCGGGCCCCAACACCTGCCGTCTGTGGCAGATGGTGGTGTTCGAGTAGCGACACGAGGTTGGCTGCCTGCCTCATCCGAGGCAGGCAGCCCCTCGCTGAAGAGGGCTTAGGGTGATCCGACATGGCTGAGCCGAGCAAGCAGGAGAGAGCACGAGCGTCGGTGTCCACGGGGTTGACCCGGCGCCAGTTCCTGAAGCGGTCGGGGGCGGCCGCGGGGGCGGCGATGTGGTCCAGCGCTTTCGGCCTGCCGGCGTTCGCGCTGGCCTCCAGGGCGCCGTTCCCCGCGGCCTCCTCGTTCGACGCCGATGTCGCCACGACGTGGCTGGATCTGTCGCTGGACCTAATCAGGGGTACGCCGGGCTTCAGTCCCCCCGTGGCCTCCCGGGCCTTCGCCTTCATGGGCGTCACCCTGTATGAGGCCCTGCTCCCGGGCATGCCCGACAACCGGTCCCTGTCCGGTCTGGTGAACGGGCTTCTGCGCCTGCCGGGAGCGGGTCGAAACTCCGCGTACGACTGGCCCGCGGTGGCCAACAGCGCGCTGGCCGCGATCCAGAAGAGCCTGTTCCCGACCACCTCGCCCGCCGGCCGGGCGGCCATGGACGGCCTGGAGGCTCGGTTCGCCGAGGAGTTCCGGCAAAGCCTTCCCCGTGGCGTGTTCAACCGGTCGGTGGACCGGGGGCGGGAGGTGGCCGCTGCCGTCTTCGACTGGTCGAAAGGTGACGGTGGGCACGAGGGCTATCTGAGGAACTTTCCCACGGAATACGTGCCCCCTGTGGGACCGGGCCTGTGGACCCCCACGCCCTCCGGGTTCCTCCGCGCCCTGCAGCCGTTCTGGGGGTCGAATCGGCCCTGCGTGCTGGCATCGGGCGCCGTCCCTCCGCCGGGTGACCACACCACCTACACCGAAGACCCCGGGTCGCCCTTCTTCGCCGAGGCGGAGGAGGTCTACGAAACGGCGAACGCTCTCACGCCCGAACAGAGCACGATCGCCCTCTACTGGTCAGACGACCCCGGGGCCACTCCAACGCCAACAGGCCACTCCGTCTCTATGACCACACAGGTGCTCCGGGAGCGAAAGGTTGGCCTAGGCGTGGCCGCCGAGGCTTACGCTAGGGTCGGGCTGGCCGTGGGCGACGCCTTCATCTCCTGCTGGAACACGAAATACCGGTACAACCTGCTGCGGCCCGTCACGTACATCCAGCGCACGATGGACCCCGGGTGGACCAGCATCCTAACCACTCCGCCCTTCCCCGAATACACTTCGGGCCACTCGGTCCAGTCGGGGGCGTGGGCTCAGGTGATGACCGACCTGTTCGACGTTGTGTCCTTCACCGACCACGCGCACGACGGTC
>DASQUW010000032.1:0-5438 GCA_035641075.1 Actinomycetota bacterium
CGCCTACAAGGTTGCTGTCCACTACTCACCCGCGCACGATGTGTGGATCTGGATCCTCCAATACAGCCGTGATGCGGAAGGCAACAACACGGTCCGTCCGGCTCGCGGCCGCCCAAGGTGACGCGAACTTCGATGCGTTGCGATTTCACTACTGGGATTTCACCCCTCATTCATTCGGCTCGCCCGGTCCTATCGTCAATGGAACCATGCTGGACTACTCCAAGGTCTCCGCCACTCAGGACCATCTCTTTTGGTCCGTCAATGTCTTTCCATCGAGAGGAGACCTGACCTCGTATCGTGGCAGCCTTGTCGTCCGGTTCCCCCTGGTGGAGCTGGCCGCGGGCACCAGTCTCACCTGGAGGTACCTGCAGGTCGCCAAGACCGTCCTGATCTCCGCTGCGGTCCCGGCCCTGTTGCAGACCGATGCCAACCCAGAGGGCTTGCCGATGGACGTCTTCGACGACATCCTCGCTGGCCTCATGGCGGATCGATCCGAGTTCTACAGGGGTCTGGCGATCCAGTGAGGTTCGACGTGCCGACCCTGATCATGCATGGGAGGACGATCAGATCATCCCGGTGCAGATCTCGGCTATGAGGTCCGCGCAGATCATCAAGGACGCGAAGGAGATCATCTACCCGGGCGCGCCGCACGGGATTTCCGCCATGCACCAGGACGCTATCAACTCCGAGCTGCTCAGGGTCCTGGAGAGCGGGGCTCGAGAACTGGATGGGAAGGCTCCCCGATGAAGGTCATCGCAGGTCGAATCAGAACGGATAGCCCTGGCCGATGGCGATCCCGGCGAGGATCCACCCCAACACCTGCGCGCCCGTGACTTCATCCAGTCCGCGCTCCTTACCGCCCGCGCCCCGGCCCTGGGTTCTTCGGCCTCTGGGAACGCCCGGGCGGGGGGGGGTGGGTGCGTGGCAGCGCGATTTCTCCTCGGACTGGTGCGGGATAAGAGTCTGGTGGCTCCTCGTTCGAGCTTTAATCGCATGGAGGTGGCGGGCCCCTGTTCCGAAAGTTCGCGGATCTCGTCACGCTGTTCGATCGTCATTTGGGCCGGCCGAGCGAAAAGGTGCTGCGGCAGCTGCATGAGAAGGCACGATCGTTGGGACGGGGGATTGTGACCGTGCATGAGCTGCAAGCGGGCTTCACTCGTTTCGAGGCCCACTACAGGGCGCGGATGGAGACTGAACGGATGCCCGCCCGCCGAGCTGACAGTGGCTGTCGGTGGGTCCTCCGCAGCCGTCAGGTAGGAGTTGTCGCCGGCATCGCCGGGGCGGGGGGAGGATCATTCCAGGAGCCGACTCTTCAGGCTCAGTTCATCCGCGTCCTCCAGTAGAGAGATCAACTGCTCCGGGATGGGCGGGAGGGGTTCACGGGAGACCAGCAGCTCCCCGGTTGATGGATCCCGGCGAACGTGGAGGCTCACCTCTAAGCCCGGGTCCAGATCCTGGTGGTCCGAGCGGATGTGGGCTCCTCGCGTCTCACGTCGATCAAGGGCAAGGCGAAGCGTTGCCTCACTCATAACCAGCGCGGCACGCAAGTCGAGAGCGTGCGCCAGGTCGCCCCATCCCTCGGCGCTGGGGCGCACATCCACCTCGTCGGCAGCCGCTCTGATCTCCTGCAATCCTGCAAGTCCCGCGGTCAGCCCGGCCTCGTCCCGAACGACCCCGCAGCGTTCCCACATGAGATCTCGAACTCTGCGCTGGAGGGGGCGGGCGAGCTCGCGCCCCTTCCTGATCATGGCCTCGAGGGTGTTATTCGCCTCCGCGATCACTCGTCGTGAGCGGATCTGAACCTCGAGAGACTCCGCGAACGCGGCCACTGCCTCCCCGGCCCGCCGTCCGAACACCACCGTCTCCGCCAGCGAGTTCCCTCCGAGTCGATTGGCCCCGTGCAACCCTCCCGTGCATTCCCCGACGGCGAACAGGCCAAAGACGTCGGTGGCATGCGTCTCGGGTTCGATGGCGATCCCTCCCATGGAGTAGTGAGCGGTTGGCGCCACCTCCATCGGCTCATTCGAGATATCGAGCATCTGGTACTCAATGAACTGCCGATACATCCGCGGGAGTTTCTCGAGGATCAGGTCCTTGCCGAGATGTGTGACATCAAGGAACACCCCGCCGTTCGGTCCACCACGTCCCTCCATGATCTCCGTGTAATTGGCCAGCGCTACACGGTCTCTCGTGCTGAGCTCCAGGCGCTCCGGATCGTAGCGGGCCATGAAACGTTCGCCAGCGGCGTTGAGCAAGCGCCCTCCCTCCCCCCGCACCGCCTCGGTGACGAGAGTTCCGGCCACCTCCTCCGGGGCCACGAGGCCTGTCGGATGGAACTGCACGAGCTCCATGTCGCGGAGCTGGCACCCAGCTTCAAGCCCGAGGGCCATGCCCTCGCCGTAGTTCTCGTCCCGACGGGAGGTGCTGCGCCGCCAGATCCGGGTATGCCCCCCTGCGCAGAGAACGACGGCGTCTGCGAGGAACGCGGTTCGCTCACCCGTGTGGAGGTCGAAGGCGAGTGCTCCAAAGCAGGCTCCATCGGCCACCAGCAGGCTTGACACGTAATGGTCCTCCACCACCGGGATGCCGAGGTCCTGGGCCTTGTTCGCCAACGCGAGGAGGATCGCTCGGCCCGTGTAGTCGCCCGCGTAGCAGGTCCGCCGATAGACGTGAGCGCCGAAGTATCGTTGGTCGAGTCGGCCATCCTCCGTCCGGGCGAATCCGGCACCCCACTCCTCCAGCTCCTCCACCGCCGAAGGGGCCTCGCGGGCCATGATCTCGACCATGCGAGGGTCCCCCAGGAAGTAGCCCTCCCTCATGGTGTCCACGAAGTGCTGCTGCCAGCTGTCCTGGGGATCCCTCGTTCCAAGCGCCGCGTTGATGCCTCCGGAAGCGAGCACGGTGTGCGCATCCAGGCGGGGACGCTTGGCGATCATCAACACATCCGCCCCGGCCTGGTGAGCGGCGATCGCCGCTCGTTGGCCTGATGCCCCAGAACCGATCACGAGTACGCCGCTCGCATTCGTTCGCATCGCCGTCTGCTCCCTCGCCGACGCAATCGTACCAACGGGAGGCAGTGGATCCTGCGCACGAAGGCCTCGAGTGAATACAGATTGGGGTTGCCCTCGGTCAGATCAGTGCGGCCACGGGTGCCGCGCTGATCGGTGCTGGCTTGCTTTGGGTGATGCTCCTTCGGTTGTTTGGGGTGATGCTGCTGGGGGGTTGGGGGCAACGCGAAGCGGAAGACGAACGATAGCCTGCGCGGCGTCCCTCCCTCCGCCATCAGCGAGCCCCATCTGGACGCTTGACCCAGTAGCGTCTCCTTGTCTGCTCATCCAGGCGACCGAAACCGTATCGGTCGTCCGCCTGGGTCGTGCCAAACTCGAAATGGACCTCTCGAAGAGGAGGTGGGTTGGGAAGATGGGACGGCGCGTAGGGCACTCGACCGGTCACCGCGTCGTGATCGTGGGCGGTGGTTTCGGGGGCCTGGCGTGCGCTCGGGGCCTCAACCGGAAGCCGGTCGACGTTCTGCTCCTTGACCGGCACAATTTCCACCTGTTCACCCCGCTGCTGTACCAAGTGGCCACGTCCCTGCTGAACCCCTCGGACATCGCCCATCCCCACAGATCGATCTTCCGCCGCTCGCGGAACGTCCGCTTCCGGCAGGCCCGCGTCGCAGGCGTCGACCTCGACCGACAAATGGTACGCACGGACACCGGCGAGGAGATCACGTACGACAGCCTGGTTCTGGCCACTGGGAGCGAGAACAACTACTTCTCGAACGAGGAGCTCGCCGAGCACACGCTGGGCATGAAGACCCTCGCCGAGGCCATGGCCCTTCGTAATCACGTCCTCTCCTGCCTTGAGCTGGCCGCGCGAACGGACTCGGTCCAGGAGCAGCGCGAGTGGCTCACCTTCGTCATCGCCGGCGGCGGCCCCACCGGGGTCGAGTACGCCGGAGCCCTGGCCGAGCTGCTGAAGCTGGTCCTGGGCCGAGACTTCCCCGAGCTGGACCCCTCGCTCGCCCGGATCGTCCTGGTCGAGGGGCAGGATCGCCTTCTCGGCGCGTTTCACCCGAAGCTCGGCGCCTACGCCGTTCGGATCCTCCGCGACCGGGGCATCGAGGTGCGCATTTCGACCTTCGTGCAGAAGGCCACCGATGAGCGGGTGGTCCTATCCGATGGGGACGAGATCCCTACCCGGACGATCGTCTGGTCGGCCGGAGTGCGCCCGACCGACCCGCTGGAGAGGGCCGACCGGGAGAGAAGCGGGTCCGGCCGACTCCGAGTCGACCAGCGACTGCGTCTGCAGGACCACCCCGAGGTGTTCGTGATCGGCGACGCGGCCTCGGTGGTCGAGGACGGAGGCGAGCTGCCGATGCTGTCGCCGCCGGCAATGCAGGCCGGGCGGTACGTGGCACGGGCGATCGTGGATCGAGTGACCGGCGCGACCGGCCCACGGAAACCGTTTCGTTACGTCGACAAGGGGACCATGGCCACGATCGGCCGTCGGGCCGCGGTCGCCGACTTCCGCGGGCTCAAGCTCAAGGGGACGACGGGCTGGCTGGCCTGGCTGCTCGTTCACATCTACTACCTGATCGGGTTTCGCAACAGAGCGGTGGTGCTGGCCTCCTGGGGGTGGAACTATCTCCGCTTCGACCGTCCCATCCGGCTGATCCTCCGAAGCGAGGCCGACTCAGTCGCCGAAGCCCTGGACCCTGATTCCACCGATTCGGTGTAGGCGTCCGTTGTCTGCATCATCAGCAGAGGATCCTCGCTTCCCTCCGAGGACCCATCCGGAGCAGCAGCCCCTGGACGCAAGGGAGTCCGCGGAACTGCCCCAACCCCAGTCAGGACGGGCGGCCGCACGGTCGCGGTTCTGGGGACGGGTATCATGCTGACTCCTGCGCCAGGCACGGCCTGCACGAGACTGTGCCACACCTCCCGGTCCGCCCGCGGCTTGACACCCGAAAGTCGCCTGTTCGCGACCGGGGTGGCCATCTCCTGTGATGGCGCATTGGGGCTACTCGGCTTCCAGCGGTCCTCGATCATCGCGGATCACAATCGGATCGTCGACGAGCGGTGATGGAGGAGCTGAAGCGCTCCTTCCGTCCCGAGTTCCTGAACCGGATCGATGAGGTCATCGTGTTCCACTCGCTGTCCCGCGAGGACGTCAAGGCGATCGTGGACCTGATGATCCGGCGGGTCGAGGCTGAAGTCCAAGGACCTGGACATCGATCTGACCGAGCGGGCCAAGGGCCTGCTGGCCGAGAAGGGATACGACCCGGCCCTGGGGGCCCGGCCGCTGACCTGGTGCTTCAGGCCGGGGTCCAGACTCCGCGGTGAGGGCGGGCCATCCCACGGGGATGACGAGTCGCCTGACTCCCTGCTCCGGTTGGGGACTCCCGGGTCCAAGCAG
Source organism: Actinomycetota bacterium (assembly GCA_035641075.1). Classification (GTDB taxonomy): domain Bacteria; phylum Actinomycetota; class UBA4738; order UBA4738; family CALAEC01; genus DASQUW01. Next base: position 5,419 of record DASQUW010000032.1, read on the forward strand.
AACGCCGTCCGCTCAACTTC
>DASQUW010000033.1:0-3090 GCA_035641075.1 Actinomycetota bacterium
GCCCGGCGGAATCCAGCTGGCGTTCCACCTTCGAGACGAGGCCGCGCAGGAGTTCCAGGACGCCAACCGGAAGGCGGGCAGGCCGATGGTGTCCTTCGTCACCGACGACTGTCGGCGTGACTACGAAGAGCTCCGGGCGAAGGGGGTCTCGTTCGTCAGCGAACCGACGGAGTACCCGTATGGAGGCACGGATGCTGTCTTCGAGGATGGCTGCGGTAATCTGCTCAACCTGCATCAAGCCTGAGGTCGGTTCTTAGACGAAGCCGCCAAGTCCGCGTCCAGGGTCTCGAGGGGCAGAGGCCGACCGACTCGCCCGGGAGATCTCACGAACACAATGCTAGTCTGCTACTCGAACCGACTGTCACCTCCACACACCTGCGACCGGCGAACTAGACATTGCACCGAATCGAGAAGCTCGCTCAGAGCGGGAAGTGTCGGAGATCCTCCAGCTGAGCGTCACATTGGTGAGCGATCCCTGGAGTGGGCGGCCGGAAGTCGAAGATCCCACCCCGCCCCTCGCACCGTAGCGGCGGCTTGAACCCGGGAGCCTCCGCCTCTTTGAACCAGGCGATCTGGTCGTAGTGGTGATGGGCCTCAGACTTGTCGTAGGGAGTGACGCAACCAACCAGGTTCAGCGCTCCGGGTGCCGACCACCAGCTCGCCCCTTCATGATCGTCAACCAAGGCTGACGCCAGCCGCCGGATGGTGGTGATCGACGGGTAGGATCGCAACCAGTGTCTGGTAGGGCGGAGGGCTCCCGTCCATCCCTGGTCAAGCGAGGGACAAGACGTCAGGGTAGGTTCTCGATCGGCTCGTCAGGAGCACTACGGAGGGGTGAAACGCTTCGCGCAGGGGGCTCGCGTGAGAAACGAGGGTCGGGTACGTTTTCTGCGGGGGAATCGGGGAGCCGCCGCAACGGGGCATCCGGTTGCCACCGGAGTAGCGCAGAGCGTCTTGGCCTCCCAAGGCAACGCCGTCGATGCGGCGATCGCCGCCCAGGCCGCCCTCTGCGTCTTGCTTCCGCAGTCCTGCGGCCTGGGGGGAGACGGCCTTGCGATCGTTCGTCGTCCCGACGGGACGAGCCACACCTACCTCGGGGCGGGGGCGGCTCCGGCGACGGGACGTGCACCGGTGCGCGACGATGGCAGCAGCGTGACCGTCCCGGGACTCGTACACGCCTGGCAGACCCTCGCCCGCGCGGAGGGCACGCTTCCGCTCGACGAGCTGCTGGCACCGGCGGACGCTCTCGCGGAGGAGGGAGCCGTCCTTGGGCACTCCGTCGGCTCCGCTGTTCTCGCGGGCCGGCGACGTCTCGAACGCGGGGGGGCCGCCGGCTGGGAGATCGTCGAGGCGGGGTTGTCCGGGAGGAGGGTCCGCCAGCCAGCACTCGCCTACGTTCTCCGTGAGATCGGGAAGTGGGGAGCCGATGCCTTCTATCGCGGCCCTCTCCCGGAGGCGATCGCATCCGCCGTGCGCCGGGACGGCGGATCGCTGTCCACGAAAGATTTCGCTAAACACACCACGTCGGTAGGAAAGACGATTGACGTCGTGTGGGAGGGACGGGTCGTCCGACTGATGCCGCCACCATCTCAGGCTGTGCTCCTGGGCTGGGCCCTCGTCGGGCTTGAGCGGCTCGCTCCGCTGCCCGAGAACCTCATCGACCATGCATGCGTGGAGTTGATCCAGGCGGCTTTCAGGCACCGCAAGGAGGTGGGGCGAGGTCCCGCTCTGCTGAAGGAGCCCCTCGAGATCGATCTGGATCGAGCCACTCATCGGGCCGGCCCGAGGGGAAACCTCCACACGGCGGGCGTCGCCACGGCAGACAGCGAGGGGACGGTCGTTTCTTCACTTGTGAGCCTGTTCGACGACTTCGGGTCAGGGACGTTCGTTCCGGAAGGAGGCTTCGTGCTGAACAACCGAGCCGCCGGATTCACCGATCCGCCGAACCACTACCGTCCGGGTGCCCGGCCCGTGCACACGCTCTCTCCGATCCTTGTCGAGCGGGGCGGCGCGGTGACCGCACTGGCTACACCAGGTGCCGACGGACAGGTCCAGACCCTTCTCCAGGTGCTCGTGGGGACGGTGCGCAAGGGTCTGGACCTACCGGCAGCAGTCGCGCGTCCTCGGTGGCGGAGCGAGGAGGGTCGCCTGCTGGTCGAGGCGTCACTGAGAGACGCCGATCGACTGGCCTCACTCGGCCATGACCTTCACGTTCTCCCCCACCGTGCCGACCAGTTCGGTGCTGTTGTGGCGGCCGGCATCCAGGACAGTGTCCCATTCGCCGTCGCCGACCACCGTCGCGAGGCATGGGCTGGAGTGGCGTAAGCAGGCCGACTCGATCGGGCCGTGCTCGAAGAAGAGGTGCATCCACTTTCCCGGGAACAGGAAGGGCCCCTGATGACTAGGGCGTTTCGTGAGCGGGGATGACTCGAACGTCCGAGCAACGGATCATTTCATTTCTTTGGGGGGTTACCCATATGACACGATGTTGGGGCAGCTCCAGCGGAGCTCCCGCGGAAATCCGTGCGGAATCTCCTTGTCGTCTCCATGAGTGATCCGGGACCGAAAACTCGTTTTGACCTGGCAGCTTTCCCGGTGGGCGCTCGTGGGGTCGAACCACCGGCCTCCGCCTTGTAAGGGCGCTTCCTGGCAGGTCCCCTACCTGCGCAAACATGCATCGGCCCAGGTCAGAGCAGCATCAGGGTTCGAATGGCTGCTGTCCGTTCCCATCGGGTCGAATGAGTTGTGCGTACTTTTTGCTTAATCTGCTTCTACGGAGTGACCCGACTAGCTGCGAGGGTCGGTCTCGCCGCGGCAGCACTGTCGGAGGGGGGATTTGAACACCCACGGGCTAACCCGGCGTAGGTCAGGCGGTATCGCACATCACATCTATGGCGGCCTGATGGCGCTCGACGATGCCAGGGGTGGCGCAGCCATGCGCGACGCGTTACTCGCTGTCGTACTCGTCGTGCCGACGGAACCAGGGGGCCTGGATCCCCGTCTCGTTTCGCCCTCGCGGTGCCCGGTCGAGCCACTGGTACATGCCCCAGAGCGCGTCCACGCCCCGCGCGTAGGCTGAGTAGGTGTGGT
>DASQUW010000034.1:0-17624 GCA_035641075.1 Actinomycetota bacterium
TGACAGGACGGCCCGGGTTCCTCCCGCCGTGGCCAGGATCTGCCGCGCGAGCGGCGCGTCGGGATCGAACGACCCAACCCCCACTCGTCGAGCGAGGCTCGTGAGGCCCCGCAGGAGGTCCCCGCCGACCCGCCCCGGGCCATCGTCACCGCGAGCGGGATACGGAGCGGGGTTCTCGGCGAAGCCGGCCAGCGTGACCAGGTGCGAGACGGTGGGGGTGCTCCCGCTCGAGATGGCCCGCCAAGCGATGAGATTCCCTTGCGAGTGCGTCACCACGACGACCGGGGCGGCGTCCGTCGTCTGTCGGATCGCGGTGATCTGTCTCGAGAGCGCGCTCGACAGTTGCTGGATCGAGAGCTGCGTGTCCTTCTGCAGGTACGGCGCATGGAGGCGGATGGGACATCGAGCGTCTCCCCGCGGCGCCCCCGGGCCCGGACCCAGGTAGGAGTAGTAGAACACCCGGTCGCAAGAGAAGCCAAGCGCGGCCGGATCGAAGCGGTACAGGGAGCCGCGGCCACTGGAAGTGTCCACACCGGGAACCAGGAACAGAACCGCCTCCGTCTGAGCCTTCGTCTGCGTTCCTCCGGCGGAGACCACCCCCAGGGGAGCCAGCATGGCAGCGGTCATCACGGAGACCAAGATCGGGACGGCTCCCAGCGGCTCCCGCGGCCGGCGCGCGCGATAACCGAGTGCCGCCACCGTCAACGCAGCTGAGGCCGGGACCAGGCCCACCGATCCCCACGGCCCCGTCGCCTCGGCAAGGCCTCCCAAGAGCGTGAGGAGAAACAGATACCCGAGCACCCTGGGGAACCTCAGGGCCCTTGGGTACGGCACCCGCATCAGCGTCGCCGAGATAACGAGGAGAGCACCCAGGCCCGCCCAGAAGTACCAGTGATAGAGGGCAGCCAGCGCGGCGAAGGAGAGGCCCGCCGCGAGAGCGACCGGTATCCAGACGATGAGGTAGAAGCGCGCGGTTCGAACGAGCCGCTCACGGAAAGGCTCGCCCGAACCGAGGGCTCCCAGCACCGCCGCAAGGATCAGGCTTCGGACCGCCAGCGAGAGCAGTGCTCCGAACGCGAAGAGCGGGTACGAGGGTGCCCTCGCCACCAAGACTCTGAGGTCGAAGGCGAGGTCCAGCGGTGGGAGCGCCACCGCGTGCACCAGGCCCGGCCACCGAGGGAGGACACCCACGGCACCGAGGAAGACCGTGGCGCCGGCGAGGGCGGCCACCGGCCACCAACTCAGTGAGCTACGCAGTGAACCGGAACGTGAGGACATCGCCATCATGGACGAGGTAATCCTTCCCCTCGATCCGAGCGAGTCCGCGCTCGCGCGCAGTGGCCATGGAGCCTGCGGAGGCGAGGGCCTCCGCGGGGACGACCTCGGCCTTCACGAAGCCCCGCCTCATATCGGTATGGATCTCGCCGGCGGCGTCCCGGGCAACGGTTCCCTGTGACACGAGCCATGCCCGGACCTCACCCGACTCGATGGAGTAGAACGTGATCAGCCCGAGGAGGCGCCTCGCGGACTGCGCGATCCTCGCCGTTCCGCGTTCCTGGATCCCGTATTCCTCCAGCAGGGCCTGGGCCTCCTCGTCCGGGAGATCCTCGACCTCCTCCTCCAGCTTGGCGCTCACCGCGACGAGTTCGGCGCCCGAGGGGACCACCGCCCGAACGTTCTCGAGCAGTTCCGTCTCGCGACCGAGGTGCTCCTCCCCCACGTTCACGACATACAGGAAGGGCTTCGCCGTGAGCAGGAAGGAGTCGCGAAGGACAGCGAGCTCGTCGGGAGATAGTTCGGCACGCACCGGGACTCCACGATCGAGGACCTCCTCGGCATGCTCGAGGGCGGCGGCGCGGGAGCGTTCGCTTCCTTGCTTGGTGGCGGCTGCCCTGCGGGAGGCCTTGGACGCGGCCGCGGTCACCGTCTCGAGGTCCGCAAGCCCGAGTTCGGTGACCAGGGCTTCCAGATCACCGACCGGGTTCACACTCCCGTCAGGATGGGGGATGGTTTCCGAGACGAATGCCCGCAGCACCAGCACGACCGCATCGACCTCACGGATGAGTCCGAGGAAGCGATTTCCCAATCCCTCACCTCGATGGGCCCCCCGGACCAGGCCGGCGATGTCCACGAATCGCACCTGGGCCCGGACCACACGCTCCGGCTTCAGGGCTGCAGCGAGCGCATCCAGACGAGGGTCGGGGACCATGGCGATGCCGACGTTCGGCTCGACGGTCGTGAACGGATGCCCCGCCGTGGCCGCGTGGGCCTTCGCCAAGGCGTTGAACAGAGTGGACTTCCCCGCGTTCGGCAATCCGACGATCCCAACCTGAAGCACGACTCCGTTCCCCCCGCCGTATCCTTGCTCCGGCCCCGAAGTGCTCGGAGGAGTGGTGCGTTCCAGCGTACAGAAAGCCGTCGTGGTGGTCCTCGCGGCAACCGCGCTTGCCGGCATCCTTCGCGGCTATCACCTGGGCAACCCTCCGGAGAAGGTGTTCGACGAGGTCTATTACGCCTCCGATGGGTGCTGGTACGCGGGAGAGGACTACAGGGATTGCGGCCTCGACTCAGACGTCGAGCGGTCGTGGGTTCACCCACCACTCGGCAAGTCAATCATCGGCTGGGGCATCGACATCTTCGGGAACCGTCCGCTCGGCTGGCGTGTGGCGTCCGCGGTGGCCGGCTCCGTGACGGTGGCGTTCGTGGGCGCGCTGGCCTTCCTTCTGACCGGAAGCGCGATCTGGGCCGGAGCCGCCTCCCTCCTGATGGCCACGGAGCACCTTCACTTCGTCCAATCGCGCATCGCGATGCTCGACGTGTTCCTGGCGATGTTCGTCGTCCTCGGGTTCCTGCTCCTCGTGGCCGATCACACCCGCCTCGACCGAGACGAGGCGTCGCGACTTCCTCAGCCGGAGGGCTCGGCAGACGTCTCACCTCGTCCCCGGCTCCGCCCTCTGCGGCTTGCGGCGGGGGCCGCCTTCGGAGCGGCCGTGGCCGTGAAATGGTCCGGTGTCCTGGCCCTCGCGGCTGCTCCCGTCCTCGCTCTGGCGTGGGAACGGACACGCCGAAAGCGCGCTGGAGCGGCCCATCCCTGGCTTCGGGCCATGCGGGAAGAGTGGCTCGGGCTCACGCTCGCCTTTCTCGTCGTTCCGTTCGTCGTGTACGCGGCGGTATGGGTGCCGTGGCTTCAGGATCGGGGCTTCAGCTTCGCGGAGTGGTTCCGCCACCACGGACAGATGGCCAGCTACCACCTCAACCTCTCGACGATCGGCGATGACGGGAAACCCATCCATCCCTACATGTCCGAGGCATGGACGTGGTTCCTCCTGCTGCGGCCCGTGGCCTACTTCTGGCACGGGACCGACCGAACCGGCGCAGAGATCCTCGGGATCGGTCATCCCCTCCTGTTCTGGGGAGCTCTCCTCGTGATCCCCTACCTCGCCCTGGCATGGGCGCAGAAGCGCGACTGGCGGGCCGGCGCGGTCCTCGTTCCCATCCTGGCCCAGTACGTCCCATGGCTGATCGTGCAGAGGCCAGCCTTCCTCTTCTACCTCACGCCGGTGACTCCGTTCCTGGCCCTCGGGACGACGTACGTCCTCCGCGACCTGGCCGGGCTTCGCCTCGGCGGCCGCCGGGTGGCCCCCATCGTGGTCGCGGTGCTCCTCGCCTTGAGCGTTGGTATCTTCGCGTTCTTCTGGCCGGTTCTTATCGGTGACACCGTGAGCCTGGATGCATGGAAGGCAAGGGTAAGGTTCGACGGATGGATCTGACTGACGGAGAGCGTCGGTTCGAGGAGCTTGTCGCGGAGGCTCTGGACGGGCTTCCCGACTGGGTGGCGGAACGGCTCGACAACGTGGAGGTCCTCATCGAGGATCACGCCCACGACCCGCACCTGCTGGGCGTGTATGAAGGCATCCCGCTGACAAGACGCGGCCTCGATTACGCGGGGGTGGTCCCCGACCGGATCACGCTGTTCCGCCGGAACATCGAGAAACAGGCTGCGGGTGAGGAGAGCCTGAAGCGGCTCATCCGTCACACGGTCGTCCACGAGATCGCCCACTTCTTCGGCATCTCTGATGAGCGCCTCCTGGAGATCGACAGATACTGATCGCGCTAGGCTCAACTCGTGGATGAGTACGACGCCTCGACGTACGGCGACCGGATCGCTCCCATCTACGACGAGCTGATCGAGGGAAAGTTCGACACGGAGGGCGCGGTGACGTTCCTGGCGGAGCTGGCCGGCACCGGTCCAATCCTCGAGCTCGGCATCGGAACGGGCCGCGTGGCCCTGCCGCTCGCGGAACGAGGACTGGAGGTGCACGGGATCGACGCCTCCGGAGCGATGGTGGAGAAGCTGCGAGCAAAACCGGGTGGGGATCGGATCACGATCACGCTGAACGACTTCGCCGGCGTCGATGTGGAGGGCGCGTTTTCCCTCGTGTTCGTGGTGTTCAACACCCTCTTCGCATTGGCCACTCAGGACGACCAGGTGCGGTGCTTCGGGGCGGTGGCCGACCGCCTCACGCCCGACGGCGTCTTCGTCATGGAGGCATTCGTCCCGGACCTGTCCCGGTTCGGCCGATATCACCAGCGCGTGGAGGCCGGAGACCTCTCGGTCGACCGGGTCCGCCTGGAAGTCGCCAGGCACGACCCCGTGAACCAGCGCATCGACGGCCAGCACGTGGTCATCTCAGAGACGGAGACGAAGCTGTACCCCGTGCACCTCCGGTACGCGTGGCCTTCCGAGCTCAATCTGATGGCTCGGCTCGCCGGCCTCCGGCTGCGCGAGCGGTGGGGAAGCTGGCGGCGAGATCCGTTCACCGAATCCAGTGAGCGCCACATCTCGGTCTACGGGCGGACCAACCAGCGGTGACGACGCCTCATATAACGCTGGTCCAGGGTGACATCACCGAGCAGGCCGTCGATGCCATCGTCAATGCAGCCAACTCGTCGCTGATGGGCGGGGGGGGTGTCGATGGAGCCATCCACCGAAGGGGCGGCCCGGAAATACTGGAACAGTGCAAGAGGCTCGGAGCCGAGCGGTTCCCCGAAGGGCTTCCCGCTGGCAGGGCGGTGGCCACAACCGGCGGACGACTGCCTGCGAAGTGGGTCATCCACACGGTGGGCCCCGTCTATTCGAAGCGCGAGGACCGCTCCGCTCTGCTGGCCAGCTGCCACACGGAATCTCTCAACGTTGCAGACGAAGTGGGGGCAAGGACCGTGGCCTTCCCGGCCATCTCGACGGGCGTGTACGGCTACCCCGTTGACCAGGCCGCCCCCGTCGCCGTCGCCGCGATCAGGAGTTCCGACACTTCGGTCCAGGAGGTGCGCTTCGTGCTCTTCGACCGGACGACCTACGAGGCCTTCGTCAAGGCCCTCGAGCGCGCCGGGACCGGCGGCTGAGCTGCAGCCCCGGCTCACGGTTCGAATCCCGGATCAGGGGTAGAAGGTCTACAGCAGGAAAGAAGGGAGGACATGATGCCGAACAAGCGACCGAGCGTGAAAAACGAGAAGCAGTACGAGGGCTTGCGCAAGAAGGGCATGTCGAAAGCCCGAGCAGCTCGCATCGCCAACTCCCCCGGCGCTTCCAAGCGCGGCGGGAAGAAGTCCGGTTCAGGCGGCAGCTCTTCGCAAGGCGGCACGTCGGCACAGAAGAAGGCCGCCGGCCGCAAGGGCGGGAAGGCCGCAGCCCGTAAACGATAGCCGGAGAATGTTGCCGGCGTTCGGTTCACGTTCGATCTCTCCATCGACGAGCCGAACGTTCCCATAGATGTGAGGCGCCTAGCTTCTCCAACCAATGACCGGTCCATGGGTCCGCCTCGAACGATTGGATGAGTTCTCGGATGGGTAAACCACGGATGTCGAGACTGGGGGTGAAGAATGGGTTCCGAGAAGGACAAGGCTTCCGGCAAATGGGATGAAGCGAAGGGAACAGTGAAGGAACGGGCCGGCGAGGCGACTGAGGACGAATCCCTCGAGGCCGAAGGCAAGATGGACCAGGCGAAGGGAAAGGGAAAGCAAGCCGTGGCCAAGGGAAAGGACGCGGCGAAGAAATCCAAGGAAGCCATCCAGGAAGCGTTCGAGTAACCGCATGTGGAGGAAAGGAGGGACGCCATGTACATCCCGATCGGGATCGGTGGTCTGATCCTGCTGATCGTCCTCCTGGCACTTCTTTTCTAACAACGATGGATCAGGGACGATACGAGGAACTTCTGAAGAAGCGAGAAACGGTCGGGCTCACCCGTGAAGAAGCGGACGAGCTCGGCCGTTTCATTGCCGAGAGCGAGGGACGAACCTACAGCAACGCCGACGCTCAAGACACACCCGAGACCGACGCTACCGTCCGCCGCGACGACCGCTCGTTTCCCGGGCCCAAGTCTGAAGCCGGTCGCGACTCAGGTAGTTCAGGATCCGGTCACGAGTGATCCCGGCCTGGATCGCCGCGGCGAGGCCAAACTCCATGAACCGGAGTTCATCGGGATGGTGAGCATCGGTTCCGAGCGATATCCGCACGCCCGCGTCTCGGGCCTTCCTTAGCAATTCGACCTTCAGGTCCTGGCGGTCGGGGTAGGCATCGATCTCCAGGGCGACGTCGAGTTCGGCGGCGGCGGCGAATACGCGGGGCCAATCGCACCGAAGACCCTCTCGGAGATTGAACTTCCGTCCCTGCGGGTGGGCCAGCACGTGGATGGTTGGGTTCCGCAGGGCCGCCAGGTATCGATCGGTCTGGTCCTCCACGGTGCGGAGCTGTGAATGGAAGGCGCCCAGGACGAGGTCAAGAGCAGCCAACGCCTCGGGCTGCATATCTCCTTCACCCTGGGGAGAGAGGTTCATCTCGATCGATCGAAGCCCGTGGATAGCGGGGCCGGCCTCTTGCAGCTCCTCGTTGACCTGGTCGATCTCCCGTCCCTGCGTCGCCAGCCTCGACTCATCCATCCCCCGGGCGATCTTCAGCCCCTTCGAGTGGTCGGTGATGGCCACGTACTCGTATCGATGGGCGGATGCGGCGTCGAGCATCTCCCGGACCCCGACGCTGCCATCGCTGTAGGTGGTGTGCATCTGGAGGTCGGCTCGGAGGGCGGACCGCCAATCCGGGTGGGCCTCGAGCACCGAACGGACCTCGGAGAGGGTGAGGAAGCCCCGGCGGACCTCCGGCGGCTCGATCGCCTCCGGAGGGTTCTCCAACCACAATGTGATGGTGTGCGCCAGCCAGGGCCCCACACCAGGGAATTCCGTCAGAGATCGTTCCTCTTCGACAAGGACGATTGCCTCCTCGGGCCACGTGAACGCAGCTCGGGCGGCGCGCCGAAGGGCCCTCTGACGATGGCCCTCCTCTCGTTCGGACGACCGAGCAAGGAGTTCGGCCAGAACAGCGTTGGTCAACACTCGTTACCTCTTCCGATCTATCTCAGCGGGGGCGAGGGTAGTATCACCGCCAGAATCATGGAAAGCCCCAGCCTCCCCGAAAGCCGGCCGCTGTCTGGGCGGCTGAAGCAGGTCCTCATGGCCACGGCGGGGATCAACCTGATTATCGGGCTGGCGTTTCTCTTCGCCCCCGAGGTTGGATGGACTCCCTGGCCAACCCCCATATCGCCCGTCCTCATTCGGTTCATCGGAGCCATCATCATCGGCAACGGGGTCGGCTCCTTCGTTGCGGCTCGGCAGGGGACCTGGGAGGGGGCGCGGGTGCTCTTCACGGTGGCCCTCGTCTACGGCGCCGTGGTCCTGCTCGTCGTTCCGATCCAGATGCTCCTGGGCGAGAGCCACGGCAGCATCTGGATCTACGTGTTGGTCGACGCTCTCTTCCTCGGTCCCATCGCATACGTCTTCTGGGAGTACGAACGCTCCGATACCAAAGACCCGCCGGTAGGTCAGGTCAGGCGACCTTCTCCACCTTGAAGATCTCCCCGGAGAAATCGGCCAGGAATAGGTTTCCGACCGAGTCGAACGTGACGTCCAGGGGATTGCTTCCAGCCAGGAAGTCCGTTTGGCCGGTCACCGCCAAGCCAGCGGCATCGAGCTCCACGCGCACGACGTCTCGGCCGTTCGGTTCCCCAAACGAGCTGCCGAACTCGGCAACGAAGAGATCGTTCAGATACTCCGGCCCCCAGGCATTCGTGGTCTGAAACGCCAGCCCGTCGGCCGAGGGATGGAGCCCGAAGGTCGTTATCGGCCGCGGAACGCTGCCCTTCGGACATGGTCCGAAGGCCTCGATGACGCCAGGGTGGGGAGTGTCGTACGGCTCGAGGTTCCCCTGCCGCGCCAGGTTGTAGAGACAGGAGGGGAACCCGAAGTGGTCGATCTGCGGCGTGAATCGAGACGTCCGGCGGGACGACCGGCGGCGGTCGTCGATGTCGGTGACGTAGAGAAGATCATCCGAACTCTCCGCCTCGATCGTGCTTTCGCCGGGGCGCGCATCGTCGGCCCCATTCGTGGTTATGAAAAGCTTGCTGGGGTCAAACGGCGAGAAGGCGATGTCGTAGTCGTTGCGCATCCCCGTGGCCACCAGCGATTGCATGGAAGCCAGGCTCGTCAGTGAAACGTCCGAAGCGCGAGGGTCGATCTTGATCACCGAACCGCTCCACGGCTCCACCTCCGGTTCTCCGCCGTCGATCCCATCGTCGGTTGAATTCCCGTTGGTGACGTAGAGCATCCCGTCTGGCCCGAAGGCCATACCGTTCGTATTGTGCCGGCCGTTGGGAAGATCCTTGAGCACGACCTGCATGAGATCCCCGACTCCGTCGCCGTTGGTGTCCCGCACCCGCCACACCCTCCCGTACGGCCGATTTCCGAAGACGCCGTCTCGGCGTGCCTCCGAGTCGGCCACGAACAGCGTTCCATCCGCTGCGACAACCACACCGAGAGGGCGACGGAATCCCGACGCGAAGATTGTGGGTGGACTGCCGACTCCTCCCTGGTCATCGACGGTGACCACCGTGCCGTCGCTGAATCGAGCAACGTAAAGGCGGGTCCGAGACAGTTTCCGGGTGTCGGGACCGAACGCGAGGCTCGTGGCGTTCCCACCGATCGACGAATAGAGAGTCACCTGAAACCCGGGTGGAATCGTCGGCGGGGTCTGGGCGCGGCCGGAGGAAGCGGTGGAGACGGTGGGGTTCGCGATGAGCACGAGGAGGGCCACCGCCCAGTGCTTCAGCTTCATTTGGATTCACACCCTATTGGGTTCGAACGACGGTCGCCGTGCTGGGTGGCTGAGCCGGCTGTCCTGTTTCGGCGCTGTGCTAGGCTCGCTCCACGTTGCCGAGGCCGTGTCACTCGTCCCGCGGAAGCATGGTGGAACCGGAGGCCTGACCATGCGTCACAGACTGGCGCGCAGTGGGGCATCGCTCCGCGACGTCCCTACTCATTTCGTCCGGCCACGAACCGAGCGGCTCGTCGAACGGATCGGGTGGGCGGGTGCGGCGCTCGCCGGAGCCGTGGTGGGCCACGCCCTTACCTACCTGGTGGCGTTCATGACCCCGCACTCCAGACAGGCGGCGCTGGACGAGACGGGCCACTCCTACTGGAACCTCGCCGTCGCGACTGCCATCGCCGTCGGCGTGTGGTCGGCCGCAATTCTCGTCGTTCGTCACTTCCGGCGGAGCGATGGTGAGGAGCGCCCCAACACGGGGCTCCTCCGCTCGGCCCTGCGCCTGGCGGTCCTCCAGGTAGCGTTGTTCGCCTGCCTTGAGGTGAGTGAGCGCCTGGCCACCGGGGCACCTCTCCGCGGACTCCTCGGCCACGATCTTCTCCCGCTCGGTCTGGTGTTCCAGGTCCTCGTGGCGCTGGGGCTGGCTCTCATCCTCCGCGCACTGGCGACCGTGGTGGAAATCATCGCTCGCACGGTCCTGGAGCTCCCGAGGCTTCGTCCGATCCGCCTCTGGCCACTTCCGACCCCCGCCCTCCAGCCGATCCCTCTCCTGCTCTCGGGAGGGTGGGGCTTGCGCGGCCCCCCGTCCGCGTAGCGACCCGACCTTCCGTTTCGATCACGAATCTTCTGAGAAGGAGGCTTCATGCTTCGTATCTTCCTTCGCAGGGCGGTTACAGTCTTGGCCCTCGCTGTCCTTTGCGTGACGACATTGATCCTGTTTGCCCCGGCCGCGAGCGCGCACGAGACTCGCCAGGTGGGGGAGTACGAATTCGTGGTGGGGTGGTGGACGGAGCCGCCCTTCGCCAACCAGCCCAACGGGCCCGAGGTGACGATCAGCCGTAAGGGAAAGCCCGTGGTCGAGGGCGTCGAACTCACCGCCGATCTCACATTTGGCGAGGAAACCGTGACGTACCAGCTGGAGCCGGCGTTCGTCGTGGGGGTATTCGGGGAACCGGGGAATTACAACGCCGATCTCGTTCCCACCCGGCCGGGCACGTACGCGTTCCGCATCTACGGCACGGTTGAGGGGACGGAGGTCGACGAGGTGTTCACGTCCGGCCCCGAAACCTTCAACGACATCCAGGATCCCGCGGCCACCGCGTTCCCGGCGGCGGATCCGAACAACGCCCAGCTGTCGGAACGCATCCAGACCGAGGCGGATCGGGTGGCGGCACTCGAGTCGGAGACCGAGAAGGATGTGAGCTCCGCCAGGACGCTCGGTCTGATCGGAATCATCGTCGGAGCCGTCGGTCTCGTGGCTGCGGTGACGGTCGGAGCGATGGCCATGAGGAAACGAGGCTGATCGAATGCGCCGGGCACTCGCGTTCGGGGTTCTCGCGTTTGCCACCCTCGGGTGGCTCATCGTCGCGGCCCCGGGCGCGAGCGCTCACGCGCTCCTGAGGGATTCGACCCCGAAGGACGGGGAGCTCCTCGACGCTCCTCCCACGGAAGTAGTCATGGACTTCACGGAACCGCCGGATCTCGGTCTGTCCGAAATCACCGTCCTCGACGCGGACGGTCAGGCCGTGCAGACCAGCGACCTGGAGCGGGCTCCGGGCAAGGGGAACCGCGTTCGGCTGACGCTTCCGGAGATCGGGGAGGGCGTCTACACGGTGACGTGGCGCGTGCTGTCCCGGGTGGACGGACACGTCACCGGAGGGGCGTTCTCCTTCGGTGTGGGCGTGGAGTCGACGGCAGTGCCAACCGGAGGATCGGGCGGGTCCACCGTGGTGGAGGTCCCGCGCCCCTCGGCGCTGTCGGTGATCGGGCGTTGGGGGTTCTACTGGGGACTGGCCCTCCTTCTCGGAGGGGCCGTGGCCTGGCTCTTCGTGTTCAGAGGGCCGGTCCGGCGCGGACGCGCCCTGGCCGTCATCGCCTGGATCCTCGCCGTCGCCGGCCTCGTTGGCATGTTCCTGGCCGAGCGGTCTTCGGTGGGAGTCTCGACGGGGGCGCTGCTCGCTTCCGAACGCGGCAAGCTTCTGATCGCCCGGGCGCTGGCCCTCGGTTTCGCCGGGTTCGGAGTGGCCTTCCTGCTTGTCCGAAGGTCCCGCCCGGCTGCCGTCGCCCTCGGGGTCACGACTGTGGCCGCCATGGCCATCCACGCTTACGCGGGCCACGCGGGAGCGGCGGAGTCGTGGCGGTGGCTCAAGTTGGGGACCCAGTGGGTCCACATCGTGGCGGTGGCGATCTGGGTTGGAGGCCTCGTCTGGCTGCTCCTCGGGACCTGGGGTCGGGAGTCTGAGGAGCGGGCCCAGGCCGTGGGCCGGTTCTCGTTCCTGGCAGGGTTCGCCCTCGCCGGCGTGGCCGCCACCGGAGCGCTTCGAGCCATTCAGGAGGTGGGCTGGTCCCCAGGACGCCTGTTCGACACGGGGTTCGGGCTGACCGTCGTGGCCAAGTCGGCTCTCTTCGGTGGCCTCATCCTCCTCGGCGCATACAACCGGTTCCGCGTGGTCCCCGCCCTCGCCGCAGGTGCACGACGGCTGGGGACGCTTCGCCGGACGGTCAGCGGCGAGATCACCCTGGCCACCGGGGTGTTCGGAGTGACCGGGATCATGGCCGGGCTCGCTCCCCCAACCCAGTACGCCGCGGTGACCGCGCCTCCCTCCCCGGACCAGGTGGTCGCCTCCGGAAACGACTTCGCTCAGACGGTCCGGGTCAGGCTCACGGCGCAGCCCGGAACGCCGGGACCAAATACGTTCGACGTTCGCATCGAGGACTTCGATACCGGTGATCCTGTGGCCGCTCGTTCGGTGAGGCTGCGCTTCAGGCTGCCCGAGCGGTCCGACGTCGGCGAATCGGAACAGGAGCTGTCCAGAGCGGCGGAAGGCGTGTGGCGGGGCCAGGGCACCAATCTGTCCGTGGGAGGCACGTGGCGAGTGGGGGTGCTCATCCAGCAAGCCGCGGACTCTCAGGAGATTCCGCTCGATCTGAAGACCCGAGCCCCGGCCCAACAGGTGGAGGTTATCGAGGGAGGACCGGGGCAGCCGGATCTGTATACGATCTCGCTGCCGGGCGAGCGCTCGGTACAGGCGTACGTGGATCCCGGTACCCCGGGGGCGAACGAGGTGCACTTCACCTTCTTCGACCCGGCCGGTGGCGAGCTGCCCGTGGCTGATGCCAGGATCAACGCCACGCCGGCAGGTGGTCCCCGTCAGGAACTCGAGGTCCGGCGACTGGGACCGGGGCACTTCGTCGCCGGTGCGGAGTTGCAGACGGGGACGTGGCGATTTGGGGTGGAGACCACGGCCGAGGACGGAACGGGCCTCACCGCCCAGTTCGAGAAGGAGATCTAGGGAATGAGAGGACGGACCCCGGCGAAGCTACTCCTTCTGGGGATCGCGGCCCTTCTCGTCTTGGCGGCATGCGGTGGGGGCGGAGATGGCGATGGCGCCACTCCAACCGCGCTTCCGAGCCCGGTGGAAGAGCGGCCGCCGTCGCCGGCCAAGCTCTCCCTGGTGGAACCGGAGTCCGGAGCGGTCCTCGCCCCGGAGGCCGTGCGGGTCCGGCTGGAGCTGACCGGGGCAACGCTCACGAAAGAGGTCAGCCGGAATCTTCGTCCCGACGAAGGACACATCCATCTTCGTCTCGACGGCGAGACCATCACGCTTCTGGGAGACCTGGACGAAAACCTGGCCGAGATCCTCGGAGAACCCGTCGCTTCCGGCCCGCACCTGTTGGAAGCGGAGTTCGTGGCCGCAGACCACGGGCCGTTCGACCCGAGGATAATCGTCTCCGTCCCGTTCACCGTGGAGTGAGAAGCGGCGCGATACCCGCACGGGTCCACCCTGCTCTCCCCATGATCGTGTCTGCCGGTGGACTCGCCGCCCTGACCGCGAGAGACGTTGGGTGGGGTGCGACGGCGGTCATCGCCGCGGTGGGAGGTGCGGCCGCGGCGATGCCACACCACAGCCCACAGGCAGCGGATCCGCGCCGATGGACATCGGTCGTTCTTCTTGGTGTGCTTGCATTCGGTGCGGTCCGAGCTCTCATCAACACTCCCCTCCTTCACTTCAGCACTGCGGCCGCACTCGGAGGGACCGTGGCCGCCATCTCCGAGGAGCTCTTCTTCAGACGGTTCCTGTATGGATGGCTGTCTCAGTGGGGTGTTCCCATGGCCATCCTCGGCTCTGGCGTGGCCTTTGCCGCGGTGCACGTCCCGCTGTACGGCCTGTGGGCCTTCCCCATCGACCTCGGCGCCGGGTTGCTCCTCGGATGGCAGCGCTGGGCCACGGGAGGCTGGACCGCCCCGACGGTGACCCACGTGGTCGCCAACCTTCTGACCCTGCGATGAGCGTGGAGGTGAAGCCGTGAAGCGATTGGGCGCTGCGATGCTTGCGATCGTCGCGCTCGCCTCGTCCTGTTCCTCCGATCAAGGTCCGATCGTGGTGGGAGCCGTCTATCCGACGGCGGGTGGCCAGGGGATGGGAGGGATCGAGGAGTTCCGAGGCGTGCGTCTCGCCGCCGATCTGGTGAACGCAGACGGAGGCGTTCGAGGCCGGCCCATCCGATTGGTCCTCGAGCCTGCCGATTCCTTCGATGGGGCTCCCGGGGCAGTTCAACGCGCCGTCGATGCCGGCGCCTCCGTGGTGGTGGGGAGCTATGGAAGCACCATCTCTGCCCCGGCCGCGGAGGCCGCGTCCCGGCTCGACGTCGTCTTCTGGGAGACGGGCGCCGTCGGGGAAGTGGGGAAGGGTGCCGCTCCAGGGACTCGGTTCTTCCGCGCCGTCGGAGGCGGCGGGTCGCTGGGCGAGGCCGCTGTGGCCTTCATCCGAGACCAAAGGTTCCCCGGGGCGCCGGGCAGGGAAGCTCGCTATTCGGTGGTTTACGTGGACGATCCGTATGGCCGCGCGGTGGCGCTCGGAGCCGAAGAAGAGATCAATGACTCGGGGCTTCCGCTTGCCGGAACCTTCCCCTACGAGCTGGAGAGCGTCGACTACGTCCGCCTGGCCAAACGGATCCTGCGGGCCGGCACCGATGTGCTCGTCGTTGTGGCGTACCTCGTGGACGGGGTCAACCTGCGACGCGCCCTCGTAGCGGAGAAGGTGCCGCTTCTGGGGACCATCGGGACGAGCTCGAGCTACTGCCATCCGGAGTTCGGAAGGATCCTGGGTGAGGACGCACTCGGGCTTTTTGCCTCCGACAAACCCGATGCCGGTTCGCTCGATCCGGCCAAGCTCTCTCCGGAGGCGGAATCGGCGCTTCGCCGGGCCCGTGACGAATACCGACGCCGCCACAACGAGGAGATGTCCGCTGCGGCTCTCTCGGGGTTTGGCTCAGCCTGGGGGCTGTTCCGTCACGTCCTGCCGAGAGCGCGAAGCCTCTCTGCGGACGGGGTGGCCGCCGCCGCCCAGAGTGTGCGGCTCCCGGTCGGGACGCTACCCAGCGGCAGCGGCCTCCGGTTCGCGCCCTCGGGAGACCCGCGAGCAGGGGAGAACATGAACGCGATCGGCGTCATCTGGGAATGGGTCTCGGTCAACACTCGGGCCATCGTTTGGCCGCCGTCATTTGCGACGAGCCCGATCGTCCCCATCGCCATCTGACGGTGAGGAACCGCATCCTGTCGTGGGGGGTGGTCGCGGCCGGCCTGTACATCCTCGGCGCCGTGCTCGTGCAATCGACCGGCCGGCCCGTATTCCCCCTTTTTGACGGGCTCGGCCCCGCCCAGCCGTATCGGTGGGTGTCCCCGCCCCCGGAGGCCGCAGCCACCAACCAACCAGCGCTTCCAGGTGCCGGGGAAGTCGCGCTGAAGGGTAACCCTCAAAACTTCTTCGTCACGACGGAGGATGGGCAGGCCTCGCTAGGAGGGATCAGCGACGCCTTCGCTCGCCAACCCCGCCAGAACATGGTCAGGGTTGATATCGCCCCCCTCGATCCCCAAAGTCTGGCGCCTCCGCCGCGAGGTCTCATCTTCGACGGCAACGCGTACCAGTTCGATGCGGCCTATGCCCCCTCGGGTGACGTGGCGGTCATCGAGGGCAAGGTTCAAGTGATCTTCAGGTACCCGAGACGGGCCAACGTGGTGCTCAAGTCGACCGACTCGGGATGGGAGCGTCTGGAGTCGTTCGTGGTCAGGCCCGCGCTCCAGGTTTACTCGGAGGTCGACGAGCTGGGCACGTTCGTGGCCGCCGGCCCTCCGCCTCGTGTGCATCGCCGCTCGATCCTGCCCTGGATCGCCTCAGCCGGTGCGGGAGTTGCCGTCATCGCCGCTGGGGTCGCCTTCTTCCTTCGGCGACGATCCAGGGCCCGGACAGGGCGAAAGAAGAGACCCCCAGCGCAACGGAAGCGCCGATGAGAGGCTGGGAGTCTCTCTTGCTGGACACGTAATCGAGACCGGTCAGGAGGACCCCGGACGCCGCCCGGCGGGACGACCTGGCAAGCGCTCTGAAACCTCGGGACGAAGCTGAGGATCCCTTCGCAACAATTGCGCGTTGAATGCGACGACAACCGTGCTCACCGACATCAGAAGGGCGCCCACGGCAGGAGGCAACAAGACCCCCACCGGAGCCAGGACGCCGGCAGCGAGAGGAAGCGCCACAGCGTTGTAACCCGTGGCCCAGGCCAGGTTCTGAATCATCTTCCGGTAGGTGGCCCGGGACAGCTCGACCACTCGAGCGACATCCCGCGGGTCGTCCCGAACCAGTATCACGTCGGCAGACTCGATGGCGACGTCGGTTCCGGCGCCGATAGCTATCCCAACGTCGGCCTGCACCAGAGCGGGAGCGTCGTTCACCCCGTCACCCACCATGGCCACGACCTTCCCCTCTGCCTGGAGATCCTTCACCCGCTCCGCCTTCTGCTCCGGCAACACTTCTGCGAAGTGCTCGTCGAGGGCAAGCTCCTCGGCCACCCACCGGGCCACGTCCTCGGAGTCTCCGGTGATCATGGCCACCCCGACGCCCATCGCCTTGAGCCGGGCGACGGCTCCTCGGGACTCCTCACGGATCACATCGGCGAGCGCGAACACCGCGGCCACCTTCCCGCCCTCCACCAGCGTCACGACGGTCTTTCCCTCCGTGGACCATCGTTCTGCACGGTCCCGAAGTCCGCTGTCCCTGCCCACGTCCAGCGACTCCAGGAGGCGAGGCCCGCCGAGATGCACCTCCTGGCCGTCGATCCGTCCACGAACCCCACGGCCCTTCAGGGCCTCGAAGGCGTCGACACGAGTTGGCTTCACGCCGCGTCGATCTGCCTCGGCAACGATGGCCCGGGCAAGAGCATGCTCGCTGTTGGCCTCGAGCCCTGCGGCTATCTCCAGCACTTCCTGCTCCGACCTTCCGTCCACGGCGATGCCGACGACGCCAAGCGCCCCGCGGGTCAGCGTCCCGGTCTTGTCGAACACCACGACGTCGACGTCCCGGGCACGCTCCAGGGCGAGCCGGTTCCTGACGAGGAGGCCGCTTCGGGCGGACAGCCCGGTGGAGATGGCCACGACGAGCGGTACGGCCAGGCCGAGCGCGTGAGGACAGGCGATGACGACGACCGTCACCGCGCGCTCGATCACGAAGTCTGCCCCGCGCCCCGACGCCAGGACCCACCACGCCAGAGCAGTGAACGTTCCGGCCCCCACAGCGATGTAGAAGAGCCACATCGCCGCACGATCCGCGACGTCCTGCGCTCTCGACTTCGAAGATTGCGCCTCCTCGACGAGCCGTACGATCCCGGCCAGGGCTGTTCCTTCTCCGACGTTTACGACCTTCACCCGGAGAGCGCCTTCCTCGTTCACCGTCCCGGCGATCACCTCGCCGCCCGGGGCTTTCCCAACCGGACGGGACTCGCCCGTGAGCATGGCCTCGTTGACGTGCGACTCGCCTTCGAGAACTTCGCCATCGGCCGGCACCCGGGCGCCCGGGCGGATCAGGACGATGTCACCCGGATTCAGCTCCGATACCGGGACCTCCTCGGTCTCGGCACCGTGGACGCGCTCGGCCGTATCCGGCAGCAGCCGGGCGAGCTCCTCGAGAGCTTCGGACGCGCGACCCGTCGAACGCATCTCGATCCAGTGCCCGAGGAGCATCACGTCGACAAGAGTGGCCAGCTCCCAGTAGAAGCCCTCGCCTTCGATGAGGAAGGTCGTCGCCGCGCTGTACAGGTAGGCGGCGGTGATCCCCAGGGCCACCAACGTCATCATTCCGGGCAGGCGTGCCCGCAGCTCTCCGGCAGCGGACCGCAGGAAGACGGCGCCTCCATAGAAGAAGATCACGGTGGCCAGTGCGAACGGCGCGAGGGCCTTCGCCGGGAGGTCTGGAGCCTCGAGGCC
>DASQUW010000035.1:0-10383 GCA_035641075.1 Actinomycetota bacterium
GCGCCCCGGGCCAGAGCAAGGAGATATGGCCCCCGGTACCCCGCCCGAACCTCGTCCCGGTAGAAGCGGTCCCCCGCCTCGGCCATCGCCTCGGCAGTGGGGAAGGCCCGGCCCCTCCATCCTTCCGGGGGCGCGCCGGGAGCAGCTTCCCCAAGTCCCTCGACGAGTGCAGTCAGCATCCGGGTTGTGGCCGCCCATGAGCAGTTCGTGGTGCACACGATCCTGACCACTTCCTCGAACACGGTCGGGCTTCGGATCATCCGACCGGCGCCCCGAGCCACCCACGACAGGTCCGGGTCCTCCGCGGTCAGTGCGTAGAAACGCGAGAGGTCCTCGTCCATATGGAGAACGTGCCGAACCGTGGCCACCAAGGACTCGGCGGCCCGGCGCCCGGGACTCCTGCCAAGGACCTCCACCCGGGCTCGGCCCCTCCCGCCCCGAGACACGCGGATGGTTCGGGGCCGTCCACTGGAAACGGCGAGCGTGGTGATGAGCGTCACGTCGGCCTCGTCGATCTCCAGGGGCGGCAGGGACGCGAGGCCGTGCGACGTCAGGGTCCGCAGCAGATCCACGGGCTCGCCTCCCGACCCCCGAAGGGGGATGACGAAGCGCATCGGCCCGTTGCGCGGCGGGCTCAACGATTCCAAACCCAGCGAACCGGCGGTCCGTGGGGACCGGAGAGGGCGATCAACCGGTCCTCGCCGCCGGGCCACAGCCGCAAACGGGTCTCGAAACGGTCCCCTTCCAATTCCAGCGATAGCCAGGCGAGGGGTGCATCCGCTGTGGCCCGCCGCCCCGCTTCCTCGATCGCTTCCGCGAATCGGCGTCGGTACTCCGATTCGAAGTACAGCGCGGTGATGGAGTGGAAGACAAGCGTGGCGCGGCCGGATGCCGGCTGCGCCAATCGCCTCCGGACCCAGGCGAGGGCGTCGGCCGCCTCCACCGAAACGGGAACGCGTCTGGCGATCTCGAGGGCGGACCGGAGCCGTTTCACCCGTTCGGACTGATCGGGCCAGACGTACGACAACAACGTCAATCTTCCTTCGTCGGTGGCCGGGTCAACGGGGTGCAGATCGCATCCGAGCCTCTCGACGATCTGGATCGGCACGCCGCTCGGCGGTCGGCCCTCCTCGAAGACATCGGGAAATTGGACGGGAGACTCCGGACTGCCCCACAGATCCCCGCCGGACTCGTACCGGTAGTGGTCCCAGCGGAGGTTCAGACCGGCGCTGGCGCCGACCTCGAGGCAACGAAGCGGCAGCCGAGTGTCGGCGGCCACCAGCACGAAGCCTCCCAGCAATATGGCCGACCGACCGACCTCGTTCGTCTGCACCGGTCGTTCGATCAGCTCCCTCAGCTCGTCCCGGTGGTCCGTGAGCACCTTTCGGAATTCCGGCCAGACCCCGGCGGGAGTGGTCTGGTCGAAGGAGTAGTGGCGGGCGAGAACGGGCGCTTTCCCCTGAAGCGCAAGTCGGTGCACGGAGCCCGTGAGCCGGAGCGGCAGCATCGATTCCCAGGGATCCTCCTCGTGCCCGCGGAGGATCTCCCACGTCGGACCTCCAACTTCAACGTCCTCCGCCGCGCGGTCCAGGAGATCCGCGTAGAGCGGGGATCCCATGACGCGGCAGGCCTCCGCCTGCTCCCTGAGCCGGCCGGCGATCCGGTGTTTGGTTGAGACCGCCACCGGGAAAGCGTATCCGGCGCATGTTGTCTGGGCCCATCCCATCGGGCCCAGCGCCCGTAGTAATTGGGAACGGGTGGCCGAGCCCGCGAGAGAGGGAGGTCTGGACGTGTCAAGAGCATTGAGGACCATGACATTGGTGGCTGCGGCCATCCTGCTGGCCGCCTGCGGTGGAAACGGGAATGGCGCTGGGGACGGCGGTGACGGCGGCGGCGGGGCTGCAACGCTATCGATGGTGGACAACGCCTTCCAGCCGACAAGCCTCACCGTATCGGCCGGGGCGGAACTCCAGGTCACGAACGATGGCCAGGCGCTGCATAACCTCACGATCGAGGGAACGGACGTGAACCAGGACGTGGAGGCGGGCCAGAGCAGCACGGTCTCCGTGGACATCGATGCTGGCGACTACACGATGTTCTGCGAATACCACCGCTCCCTCGGCATGGAAGGAACGGTCACGGTCCAGTGAGACACGGTGCGCTCGTGGTCGGTGCAGCCCTGACACTCATCGCGACTGCGTGCGCGAGTGACCGGGTCTCGGAGCAACGGCAACCTGAATCGCAGGTGAGCCCCACGCTCCCTGCTGCCACCGGTACGCCGGAGCCATCGCCCGAACCGTCGCTCGTGGACCCCAGGAAGGATGGATTCGAGGTCGGCTTCGGCGAGTTTGCCGTGGCCCTCGAAGCCACGGCGATCCGGCCCGGCCCGGTCACGTTCGTGATCCGCAACGGTGGCGAGTTGGTTCACGGCTTCGAGATGGAGGCCGAGGAAGAAGGCGGTAGCAGCGGCCCGGGAGGAGGCGACGAGGACCGCTTCAAGGTCGAGACCCGCACCTTCGGCCCCGGGGAGACGCTTCGGGTGGATCTCGACCTCGCGCCGGGTCTTTACAAGATCCAATGCTTCGTCGCCAACCACAGCGACATCGGGATGGAAACGTCTCTCGAGGTGCGCCGTGATGCTTCGAAGGTCCGCCAGCAAGCGGCGCGGGAAGATGTCGTCACCATCCAGGGGTTCGCCTTCGACCCGCCAACGATCGCGGTACCGGCCGATGCGGAGGTCACGTGGCTGAACGCGGATCCCACCAACCACACAGTCACCGCCGAGGACGGCTCGTTCGACTCCGGTCCCATCGAGGGAGGCGGCACGTTCTCCACAACGTTGGCGGAGCCCGGGGAAATCACCTACTTCTGCGCAATCCACCCGACGATGAGGGGGACGGTAACCGTCCAGGCCTAGTTCAAACGGGCGGCTGCAAACGCCAGCGCGGCGAGCGTAGCGTTAGAAACGATCAGCACCCCCACCACCTTCCGGGCCGACCATCTTCTCGGGACGGACGAGGTCGTCGTATTCGGCTTCGGTCAGGTACCCCAAGTCCAGCGCCGCTTCCTTCAGGGTCTTCCCTTCCCGATGCGCCTTCTTGGCGATCTCGGCGGCCTTGTCGTAGCCGATCTTCGGACTGAGCGCGGTCACCAGCATCAGCGAGCGGCCGACCAGCTCTGCGATCCGTTCCCTGTTCGGCCTCAGACCCTCGACGCAGAACTCCCGGAAGGTTCGACAAGCATCGGTCAGGATCCGGGCGGAGTGGAGAAAGTTCCGGATCATCACGGGCTTGAACACGTTGAGCTCGAAGTTTCCCTGCGAGCCGGCGATGGTGATGGCCGCGTCGTTTCCAAAAACCTGGCAGCACACCATGGTCATGGCCTCGGACTGGGTGGGGTTTACCTTCCCGGGCATGATCGAGGACCCGGGCTCGTTCTCGGGCAACTCGAGCTCGCCGAGGCCCGAGCGAGGCCCGGATCCCATCCACCTGATGTCGTTGGCGATCTTCATCAGCGAGACGGCAAGGGTCCGGATGGTGCCGTGAGCGTGCACGAGGGCGTCGTGGGAGGCGAGTGCCGCGAACGTGTTCCGGGCCGCGGTGAACGGGAGGTCCGTGAGCTCGGCGATCTTGGCGGCGGTCTTCGGGCCGAAATCCTTCGGCGCGTTCAGGCCTGTTCCGACGGCAGTCCCCCCGATCGCCAGCTCGTACAGACCGGGAAGTGATTCATCGAGCCTCCGGAGGTCGTCGTCGAGCTGGGCCACGTAGCCGGAGAACTCCTGACCGAGCGTGAGGGGCACCGCGTCCTGGAGATGGGTTCTTCCGATCTTCACGATGTCGGCGAACTCCTCCGCCTTGCTTGCGAGGGCATCGCGAAGGGCCTTGACGGACGGCATCAGGTCGTGGACGGCCCGGGCCGCCGCGATGTGCATGGCCGTGGGGAACGTGTCGTTCGACGACTGCGACATGTTCACGTCGTCGTTGGGGTGGATCGGCGACTTCGAGCCCATCTCCCCCCCGGCCATCTCGATGGCACGGTTCGAAATGACCTCGTTGGCATTCATGTTGGATTGCGTGCCAGAGCCCGTCTGCCACACGAACAGCGGGAAGTGATCGTCGAGCTTCCCCTCGATGATTTCCTCCGCCGCGGCCACGATCAGTTCGACCTTGTCCTTCGGCAGCTTCCCGAGCTCCAGGTTCACCAGGGCCGCGGCCTTCTTGAGGACGCCGAAGGCCCGGACAACCTCCACCGGCATCCGATCGTCGCCGATCGAGAAATGGTGAAGGGACCGCTGGGTCTGCGCGCCCCAGTACCGATCTCCGGGAACGTCGACGGCTCCCATGCTGTCGGTCTCCATACGCGTTTCCTCGCTCACCATTCACCCCGGATTCTCCCACGGTCCGCTCTGAGCAACCCAGCGAGCCGCTGAATCGCCGTGGCCTGGGGGCCTCCGGCCCTATTCATCTACTCCCTCTTCCAGGAGGCGACGAAGGGTCGGAAGCACGGTATGGCTAGCCAGAGACAAGCCCAAGTGCATCGCGAAGGAAACGCAGCTCCAGCAAGAGAAGATTTTCGGCGATGGTCTCATCGTTGGCCATGTGCGTGGCGCCCGTCAGCGGCAGGAAGATATGAGGACGACCCGCCTCGACCAGCGCTCGTGATAGACGCAACGAGTTGGCCACGAAGACATTGTCGTCGGCCAACCCGTGGATGATCAGCATCGGTCGTTCTAGGTTTGAAGCGTCCTCCAGCAGGGAGCTGCTGCGGTACCCCTCCGGGTTTTCGTCGGGATGACCGAGGTAGCGCTCCGTGTAGTGGGTGTCGTACAGGCGTTCATCGGTGACGGGAGCACCGACCACCGCTGCGTGGAAAACGTCTGGATGCCGGAGGACGGCCGCCGCGGCAAGCTGGCCCCCGAACGACCAGCCCCGGATGGCCACCCGAGTCAGGTCCAGATAGGGGAACCGCTCGCCGGCGGCGTGCAGCGCATCCACCTGATCTTGGAGGGTCGGCCCCATGACGTCGCGGTGGATAGCTCGCTCCCAAGCGACCCCTCGAGCAGGCGTTCCCCGACCGTCGGCGACGAGCACCGCGAATCCCTGATCCGCGAACCACTGTGACTCGAGAAACGCATTTCGGGCACGCACCACGCGCCGAAGGCCCGGCCCACCGTAGGGGTCGAGGAGGACAGGCAAGGGCCCTTTCGGTTCCCTCCCACTTGGCACGAGCACGGCCGCTCGAAGCTCCCGCGGTCCTGCCGAAAAGAGAATGGGCTTCGACTCCAGGATAGGTTCCTCTGCTCGGGACTCGATCGTGGTCACGAGATCGGGTCCTCGATGCACGGTCGACCTCGGAGCGGCATCGAGAGACGCAGCGGTTATCACGACGATCTCTCCCTCTCCGGTCGCGTCGTGGACGCCGGACGTGAACGTGAGCCGCTCGAGGCCATCGGCGGTCCATCGCCACACGTGCTCCTCGGTTGGCTCTTCGGTCGCCACGAACAGGATGCGGGCGTCAGCGTGAACGATCCGAAGGACCTGGAGACCGATGGGCGTCACCGGCTCACCGTCGACCGCCAACCGGCGGGTGTCATCCTCGTCGACGGTGGATACGAGCTGTCCCTTCGCCGTCCACATTGGCGATCCGGGGACCAGCTCGATCCACGGGTCATTCCGATCCTCACGAACCAGGGAGGTCGTGCCTCCATCGTCGACCGCGAGCACCTGCGTCCTCCGCTGGTCACGTGACTGCACCAGGAGGGTCAAGGGGGCGTGCTCGCTCCAAACGACACGCACCAGGTACTCGAACTGCTCTCGGTCCCATGTCACCTCGTACCCGGACTTGTCCAGCCCCAAGACGTGCAGCGAGACATCGGCGTTTCGGGTTCCGACGGCGGGAAAACGAACGCTTCGCGGCGCCGTGTCGGGATCGACGGCCTCGAAGATGTGCCATTTCGTAACGTGCTTCTCGTCGACACGCGCCGCCGCGATGTGGGTTCCGTCAGGCGACCACCAGAACCCTTCTCTGCGATCCATTTCTTCGGCGGCGACGAACTCCGCAAGCCCCCACGACACGTCCGGATCCTCGTCAGCGACCAGCAGGGAATCGTCCCCGTCAATGTCGATAACGCGCAGCGCCCCGTCCGAAACGTACGCAACACGCCGGCCTGTTGGATCGACTCGCGGGTCGAACACGGGA
This sequence comes from Actinomycetota bacterium, assembly GCA_035641075.1. GTDB lineage: Bacteria > Actinomycetota > UBA4738 > UBA4738 > CALAEC01 > DASQUW01. The sequence goes on from DASQUW010000035.1 coordinate 6,199, forward strand.
CCCTGTGCGGAAAGCTCTCTCGATCCTCCGTTCAGTAGGTCGGCGACCAAGAGTTCCCCGTTCACCGAGAAGGCCGCTACCGTGACGTCCCGGTCGGTCGAGTAGGCCACCACACCACCGGCTCTTTCGCGAGTCCGCTCCCGTCGAGCGCGTTCCTCGGGAGGGATGTCTCCTTCTTCCGGCGGTTTATAGAAAAGGCGTTCTCCGCCGTCGGGAAGATCGAGTACCCACAGGCAGTTCAGGGGATCATCGCCGGCCCGAGAACGAATGAAGACCACTCGCCCCGCGTCCGGCGAAACCGTGAAGCTTCTCGGGATGCCAAGCGTGAATCTCTGGGTTCTGGCGCTCTGCCTCGGGAAGGAATCCCCTCGACGTTCCATCAGGGCATCCGGTCAGACAAGGACCGAGTCAAGGACTCGATGGGTAGTCGGTCCTGCTGCATGGTGTCGCGGTCGCGAACGGTAACGGCGTTGTCGTCGAGCGATTCGAAGTCCACGGTCACGCAGAAGGGCGTGCCCACTTCGTCCTGGCGGCGATACCGACGGCCGATGCTCCCGGCGTCGTCATAGTCACACATCCACTCTCCCTTGAGCAGGTCGAACACCTCCCTTGCCTTCGGAACGAGCCTCTCGTTCCTGCTCAAGGGCAGGACCGCGATCTTGATTGGGGCCAGGTCCCTGTGGAGCCTCAGCACGGTCCGTTTCTCCGTGCCCCCTTTCGCCGTGGGAGCCTCCTCGACCGTGTACGCATCACAGAGGAATGCCAGCGCAGCTCGATCGACGCCGGCCGCCGGTTCGATCACGTACGGGTGGTAGTGCTCGTCCTTCTCCTGATCGAAATAACGGAGGTCCTCACCCGAGTGCTTCTCGTGAGCCTTGAGATCGAAGTCCGTCCGGTTGGCGATCCCCTCCAGCTCGCCCCAGTCGGTGAACGGGAACTGGTACTCGATGTCCACGGTGCGCTTCGAGTAGTGGGACAGCTCGCCCTGCTCGTGCTCCCGAACCCTGAGGTTCTCTTCCTTGATCCCGAGGTCCCGGTACCATCGCATCCGCTGGTCGATCCAGTACTCGTGCCACTCCTCGTCCGTCCCCGGCTCGCAGAAGAACTCCATCTCCATCTGCTCGAACTCGCGCGTCCGGTAGATGAAGTTCCCCGGGGTGATCTCGTTGCGGAACGACTTCCCGATCTGGGCGACCCCGAAGGGCAGCTTCTTCCTGGTCGCCGCCTGGACGGTGGGGAAATCCACGAACATCCCCTGGGCGGTCTCAGGCCGTAGGAACACCTCGTGCGCTTCGTCCTCCACCGGACCCATGTGCGTTTTGAACATCAGGTTGAAGTTCCGGGGGTCGGTGAACTTGTCGTGGCCGCAGTTCGGGCACGTGGGCCGCTCGGCCATGTCGAGGGTCCGGGCTTCCGCTCCGCCCTCATGACCGGACTGCGGCGCGTGAAACCCCGGGAGGTGGTCGGCCCGGAACCGCTGGTGGCAATTGAGGCACTCCACCAGGGGATCGGTGAACGACTCGAGGTGCCCGGAAGCCTCCCACACTCGAGGAGACATCATGATCGAGGACTCCAGCCCAACGACGTTGTCGCGCTGCTGGACCATGTCCCGCCACCACGCCGCCCGAACGTTGCGCTTCAGCTCCACCCCGAGCGGGCCGTAATCCCAGAACGAGCGCAGGCCACCGTAGATCTCGCTGGAAGGGAAGACGATCCCCCGGCGCTTGGCCAGGGAGACGATGGTGTCCATGAGGTCGGCCATGGACGAGAACCCCCTTTCCCGGCCGCCGGCTGCGGCCGCTGGCGTGACCAGCATGCTACCAACGATCTGTGCGGGGAATCTGTAGCAAGATGAGCATCATGAAGCTGGCGATGGAAGTCTTCTTCGACGAGGAAACCAAGCAGTGGGGCTACGCGGTCGCGGCCCTGTCCATCATCGGCACCGGCTGCAGAAGCAGGGAAGAAGCCAAGGAGCTGGGCTATCAGGCGATCAAAGGCGTCCTTGAGGGGACACCTCCGCAGTCCTCACCGGATGCCGAGGTCGTCCTGTTCGACGTCGAGGTAACCCCCGCCGACGAAGCAAGCTAAGAGACGAGACGAGCCGCGCTCTTTACGTGGAGATGCGCGGACTGGGTGGACGGGCCGCGTTCTCCAGGATGTCCAGAGCCTCCGGCGGCAGCCCCTGGACCCTGATGGCCGCACGCATGTGGTTCAGATACGCATCGGTTGGCCGGACGAAGCCCTTCTGGTGCGCGATCCGATACGTGAAGCACTCCACGGCTCCGTCGGTGGTTCCCACGACCAGCCGCTCTCGCCGGTAGTACGTCGGATGCCCGATGTACGTGTCAAGACCGACGATGTCGTCGTCGGACACCTCCCAGACCACCCCCCAGATGTGCGCGTCGCGGTCGGGCTCGATGTTTGCGGCTCCTCCCTCCCACCGGTCCGAGTACACGTTGAATTCCAGCCGGTATCCGTCGAGCCGCCCGGGGCCCACCGGGACCGCCCCCTTGGCCGCCTCGGCCATGATCCGCGGGTCCATATTCGAGCCGTAGGCGAAGTACCTCATGGCTACTCGATGACTCCCCCGAAGCGCCGGTCGCGCTTCTGATAATCGCGGATCGCCTCGAACAGGTGCTCCCGATTGAAGTCAGGCCACAGCACGGGGGTGAACCACAATTCGGCGTACGCGGCCTGCCAGATGAGGAAGTTGGAGGTGCGCATCTCGCCGGACGTCCGGATGACCAGATCCGGATCGGGCATGGAGGGATCGTACATCCGCCGGGAGATGCTTGCCGCTCCGATCCGCTCGCCACCGAGACGGCCGGCATCGTGATCGGCGATGATCCGCTTGACCGCGTCGGCCACCTCCGTCCGGCCTCCGTAATTGAGGGCGATGTTGAGCGCGAGCCGCTGATTGCTCCGCGTGGCCCGCTCGGCGTCCTCCATCTCTCGCAGCACCGATCGCGGGAGCCGCCAGTCACGACGGCCAAGGAACCTGATCCGCACGCCCCGCTCGTTCATCTGCTCGCGGCGGCGGCGGATGATCGTCCGGTTGAAGTTCATCAGGAATCGAACCTCGGACCTGGGGCGGCGCCAGTTCTCCGTGGAGAAGGCGAACACGGTGAGGTACCGGACGCCCACCTCCAGCGCACCTTCAACCACGTCGAACAGCGCTCGCTCCCCCGCCTCGTGCCCCTCGGTCCGTCGGAGTCCGCGTTCACGAGCCCACCGGCCGTTCCCGTCCATGACGATGGCCACGTGCCGAGGGATCCGCGACCGGTCGAGGTCGGGAAGGAAGCTCATCCCCGGGGCGGGCGCGCGGTCGAGGCAACCAGCGCCGGGAGGCTTCGGATCCTGCGCTCCAGATGGTACTCGGCGAAGCCGTACAGCAGGGCCCTGCCGGCCCGGTGGACCTGGGGAGGTGGCAACGCCGCGCCCGCCTCCTCCAACGGGATGGCCACCAGCGCGGCCAGCCAGGCCAGCGCCTCCGGATCCACCCGCTGAGCGTCTCGGTCGTGGCAGTTCTCGCACACCGATCCGCCCTGGGAAGGGGAGAACCGCCGGACCTCCATGGCCCCACACACCGCACAGGCGGACAGACCCGGGGCGAACCCCGAGAGCGAGAGGAGCTTGAGCAGGAACGCCTCGGCAACTGCGGCGGGCTCGGCCGGCTGCATATCGAGGGCCCGGAGTCCCCGAACGAGCAGGAGGAACAGGGGCACGTTCCGCTCGTGCTCCTCGGCAACTTTCTCAGCGGCCTCCAACATCGTTTCGCCGGAGGAGAACAGCCTGAAGTCATCGCGAATGGCTCGGAACGGGTTGAGGATCTCGGCCTGGGTCACGGTATCGAGGTTCCGGCCCCGGTAGAGCATCACGCTCACGTGCGTGAACGGTTCGAGTCGAGCTCCGAACTTGCTGCTGGTGCGGCGGATCCCCTTCGCCACTGCCCGGATCTTTCCCGAGCCCTGCGTGAGGATGGTGACGATCTTGTCGGCCTCAGCGAGCTTCACCGAGCCGAGAACGATCCCCTGGTCTTTGTAAAGGGGCACGTTCGAATGTTAGCAACCCCAAACCCTGGGCTCGGGGAACCCCGCGTCTAGTCGAGCAGCCCTTCTCGGAGGGCGAGACCGACTGCCCCTGCGCGGGTGTACACCCCGAGACGGGAGAGCACCCGCTCCACGT
>DASQUW010000036.1:0-3281 GCA_035641075.1 Actinomycetota bacterium
GTACGGCGTCCACAGCGGAAGGTCGCCTCCGGCGACCCGCCGTCGCAGCTCCGCGTGGAGCGGCATGAACGTGCTGACGGTGTCCTGGACGAGCGGATTTGAAGCCACGGTGACACCGGGGGGCGCGGTCCTCCAGGGGTACCGGTCGAGGAGGAGGTCGGCGCCGTGGAACGTCCTGAGGCCGAGGAGCGGCGTCCCGATGCCCAAGATGAACACCGCCATGGCCACGGCCCACACCCACCGCCCCGCAACCCGCTCGGACGGCGCGGCCGAGGACACGCCGCCCTCCCGACGGGGGCTCAGCCGGAAGCCGGGCCCGCGGGGATCATCGGCCCGTCAGCCGCAGGCGGAGGAACACCCACAGGGCCCGCATGCCGTCAACGCCTCTGATCTTCTTGCCCTCCTCGCGGCTCCGGGCACGGTACCCGATCGGGACCTCGTAGATGCGCTCGCCCCGAGTCAGGAGCTTCCCGGTGACCTCCGCCTCGATGCGGAAGTCGTCCGAGTGGAGGTCGAGCGCCCGCCACACCTCGGTCGGGGCCATCTTCAGGCAGGTGTACACATCAGACAGCCACGCGTCAAAGAGCATGCTGGCCCACAGGTTCACGACCCGGTTCCCCACGACATACCAGAACGAGAACGCGGTGTGGGAGCCGAACGCCCGGGTCCCGTAGGTCACCGCCGCGTCACCGGCGAGGATCGGCTCCAGGAGGCGCCCCAGGTCGGCCGGGTCGTACTCCAGGTCGGCGTCCAGCACCGTGAGGAGGTCACCGCGGGCAGCCTCGATTCCGGTTCGAACCGCGGCCCCCTTGCCCGCATTTCGACGCCGGCGGATTAGCCGAACAGAACCAGGTTCGGCAAGGTCAGCCAGGACATCCAGGCTCCCGTCGGTGGACCCGTCGTCCACAACGATGAGTTCCGCCTGGATTGGAAGCTGCGTCTTACGCATCCGCTCCACAGCATCTCGGACAGTGGCTCTCTCGTTATAGACCGGCATGACGACCGTAAGGAGTTGCGGCCGAGACATGGCAGGGAGTGTAGTCCCTCTACCGGATGAGAGGCGCTGTCGCCTGCAGAAGCTCGGGTGGCCCGCCGAGGGTCGCATGAGGTATGACCTGGATTGGCTCCGCTGAGCGATCCATCATCAGGTCTCACAAACAGCATGGATCATCCACTCTCGGCAAGCATCGCATGCAGCAGAGAGGCATATGCTGCGGTGCTGGTGCGAGGATCATGTCGAGTACGAATCCAGGCCTCCGCTGCATCAGTCATCTTCCTGCGCTCGTGCTCGTTAGCGGCTCGTGCGCGCACGATCGCGTCACGGAGTGAAGCAACGTCGCACGGATCGGAGAGGTAGCCGGTAACGCCTTCCTCGATCAGTTCGGGAACGCCAAATACGCGAGTCCCGAGCACTGGTGTCCCGACGGCCATGGCTTCCAGCAGGACGAATGGCATCGATTCAACGTCCGACGCCGAAACCAAGAGATCGCTGGCGACCAGCCAATCGATGGGCTGCGGAGTGATTGGGATGATCGAGACGTGGCGATCGAGACCGGACCGGCGAAGATACAGCCCGAGGCCCTCCCGATAGGGGTTGGGGCCCCACTCCCCGACCAGAGCCAAACCCAGGCCAGGATCAGACGGGACGACGTGAGTGAAAGCCTGGGCCAGGATCGTCTGTCCCTTGCGGGGCTCGAGCAGGCCGAGACATAGGCCGAGCGCGTCGGAGTCCACCCCCAGTCGGCGGCGAGCCTCGGCACGCCCGGGTGCCGCTGCTCGGAGGGCATCGACGTCCACCCCGTACGGGATGACATGCGTCCGGCCCCGCGCTTCGCGCTCGAACAGGCGGCGCGTCGCCTCGGCCGCGAAGACCAGCGCCTGTGCCGCAGCGACGTACCGCCGTGCCAGGGATCGAACCGCAGGATGGATCTGCCCCGGCGCGTACGCGACCTCCCAGAACCCATCCGGTCCCTGGCTCTCGTGGATGGCCCAGATGCTGGGGAGGCCCGCCTTCTCGGCAAGATCCACACCCGGGAATGCCGCGAGCGTGTTCGCCAGCACCACACCCATGCCGCGGGCCGCTCCCCACGAAGCGAGCTCGTCGATCGCCGAACCGAAGGCGCCCGGATCATCGAGAGGCAGCCCGAGCCTTTCAACAACCTCAACGTCAAGCGACTCGAGCTCACCACGCCGCGGGGCGGATCCCAGACTAAGAACAGAGACCTCGAATCCGTGCCACCGAACGAGCCGCTGGACCAGATCGATGACGAAGGAACTCCCTCCCCCGATCCCGAGGCCGTGCGTCACTACAAGAACCCTTCGAGCGCCCCGTGGCACGGCCCCCCGTCGTTTCCTCGGTGGATAGGGACGTGGCTCCCACGAGCGACTCACGTGAGATCGACCGATGGTGTGAACGCTCCCGTCCAATCCCGTCGCCTCCGCGGTGATCTCGACGGTGCTGCCGTCTCGAGGGAGATCGTCGGCGAGCGCCAGGAACTCGAACCCGCACACGGCGGCATGTGGATGGTCCGTTATGCCGGCGATATCCAGGCGTACGCAGCCGATCCTGGCCAGCCCGATGCGTCGGCCGTTCAGACGAATCGAAACTCGGGCGAGTCCGCTTGCCACCGGCGGTGCATATCCCCGCACCCAGTAGACCGGGCCCTCGATGTCGGCACCGTCTTCGGGTTCGTCGAGACGACCGGGTAGGCTGATCGGCCATTCCCCAGTCCGTGTGCCCGCCGCGCGCGAGCCCCCGGTCACGCCACGTGCTCTGCTTCGCCGAACGACACCCGTTCGATCCGGCCTCCCTGTTCGACCAGGAGGTTCCCACGCTCGTCAACGTCCACCGCCCGGCCCTCGACACTCTCTCCCGAGGTCGTGGTGGCCCGCACCCGGCGTCCCAAGGTGTGGCACCGGGGACGGTAGGCGTCGACGACCCCCGATGGGAACCCAGCCGACTCGATCTGACTTCGGAACAACGAAAGGAATCCCGACAGCAGGCTGTCGAGGTCGATCGAGGCTCCCTCGGCCCGGAGACTTGTGGCCGTCTCCCTGACCTGGGCCGGAAGCTCCTCCCGACTGGCGGACACGTTCACGCCCGCACCCAACACGACGTGCCGCATGGTATCGCCCTGGACCTCGGCCTCGGCCAAGATCCCCCCGCACTTCCGCTGGCCGACTACGAGGTCGTTCGGCCACTTGGCGCCGAGCTCCGGCAGGCCCGCCGCCTCGATCAGGGCCACCGCCGCCGCCAGCGAGACGAGGCCCGCTTCGCCCGG
>DASQUW010000037.1:0-3234 GCA_035641075.1 Actinomycetota bacterium
CACGGCACCGTCATCGTCGTCCTTCACAATCGTGAGGTCGATGACATGGGCGGGATGGCTGGCCCTCTGGTGATCGCAGCTACGTAGTGACGGCGTCCTCGCAAGGAAACACTGAACACCGGATCTCCTTTTGAGTTCGCGCCCTGAGCGCCCCGATTCTTATGTCCGAAATGTGCCTCGCTCTGGAGGGCCGGACACCGATCTCAGCCGACCTCATGTCTCCTGTAACTACCCGACATCCGTGAGCCGATCGGCTCATAACCCAGAGGTCGCTGGTTCAAATCCAGCCCGCGCAACGAGAGAAACGGCAGGTAGAAGGCCTAAGAGGCGGCTCCGGAGGCTCAGGAGCCGCCTCGATTTTTGCCCAACTTTTGCCCAAGTGCCAGTGAAGGAGTGCCCGATGTACCCTCGACTGACTTCTCTGCCCGCGTGCGGTGGCTTACTGAACGGGCCGCGGCGATGACCATGCCGCGCGCTCGGCTAGGAGCCTGGCTGCGGCCTCCAGCTCGCGCTCGAAACGCGACTTCGCTGGTGCTCCGCGCGGCCTACGGGGACTCCGAAGGGTTCAACGCGTCGAGCGCATCCTCCGGGTGCAGGTCGACCGTCTCGAGTGCCGCCTCGAACCAGTCCGAGTCGTAGGTCCGGACGCGCCGCTCACCTTCGACGTGGAGGTAGATGACGTAGCCGCGCGTGGCCGTCTCGACGGCCACGACGTAGCCGGCTACGAAGCGGCTGATGCAGCTCTCGAACACGCCAACAACGCCGTCGACCATGGCGCCGCGCTCCGAGGCTCCCCCCGACGCCTCGGGACAGTTCACCCACCCCCCCACAGGAACCGCGCCGAGCCGGCTGACGGCTCCGTCCCCCCACGACTGGGACCACGGCGCTCCCAACTCCTCCGAGGCCACGGCGAGGAAGTAGAGGTCATCCTGGAACGTCGGGTGGAAGATGACGTCGACGTCGGGCGCGCCGAAGGCGACATCGCCGCCTCTCCAGGGCTCGGTCGCCGCCCGCGTCCGCCAGCGGGACGGGTAGCCGATCGAGAGACCATGGAGCGGCGATTCGAACCTCTCCGTGAACTCGCCCCGGGCCTCCCCGTTCTCGGTGGTCGTGGGTGTCGGCTGGCCTGCGGGTTGTGGCATCTGGGTGCGGGCGGCATTCATCAGCCCGTTGGCAGCGACGAAGGCTCCCGCGACCAGTGCACCGGCCATGAGAAGCGTTCCCCCCACAGTGCGAGCCAGTCGGCGCCGGGCCTTCCGGACCACCGGGCCGGGCTCGACTGGGGTGAAGCCGGCCTCATTGGCCATGCGGTGAAGGAACTCGCGGACGTCGGTCTGGTCGGTCATCGGTTCACCTCGGGGATCTGACGAAGGGCCTGCAACCCTCGGGATACGAGCGAGCGCACGGTGGAGGGGCGGCACCGTAGGATGTCTGCGATCTGCGTCTCTGGAAGATCTTCGTAGTACCGAAGCACGAGAGCCGCCCGCTGCCGCACCGGCAGCCCCAGCAGAGCCGTCCGCATCGCTTGGTGCGTTGAGACGTCGGGGTCCAGGTGTTCCGGCTGCCGCTCCCTGGCCTGGCGCTCCAGGAACGATCGCTCCACGGCTCTGCGCCGGAAGTAGTTCCTTGCGAGGTTCACGATGGTCTGGCGCAGGTAGGCGTCGACCGCGTGACGATCACGGATGTAGTGGAGGCGGGCCACGAATCGAACGAAGGCCTCCTGGGCTAGGTCCTCGGCAAGGGCCCGATCGCCGGTCAGCAGGTACCCGAGCCTGATGGCTCCCGGTGCGGATCTGACGTACGTTTCGGCTAGCCCGCTCCGTTCGGATTCCTCGGACGGCGCCACGTCGGTCATCATCGCTCGCTCCCGGCTCACATGAATCAAGACACGCGAGCCCCCGCGCCCGTTGCATCTTTCTCAGCCCTAGGCACGCCCGGGGGCGACAGCCCATACCCCCTGGCGTCGCGTTGACAGAAAGTTGACAGACCTGCAGCGCTGGAGGGCTCTCCAGGGACTGGAGGGAACTCAGTAGAAGCGCCTGCCAGCGGTTTTCCGACCCCGAGCCGTCTACCAGCGGTTTTGCGAGCCTCTATCTTTCCTTGACGCGGAAGAGGTCAGGCCTAAGGGTGGCTCCCGGAGCCCAGAGCCGCCCGATCTTGTGTCTTATCTGTGGCCAGATTCGTCACGGAGAGCGTGTTCGGAAGCGAGAAAGGGTAGCTTCGGGGCGCCTGTATCGACCAGAGTTCGCCCCGGCGCCCCGATGGCAGCGAACGCTCCGTCCCTGCGCTCGGATCTCCGGTGGGGATTCCCGGCGGTAGAGTCCCGGGCGGAGGGGAGAAGCATGGGCAAGGGACGGGGAGCGGTGCGGCGGCTGGGCCCGCGTGCCCTGAACCGCGCGCTACTCGATCGGCAGCTGCTGCTGCGGCGCAGGCGGATGCCGGTGCTTGACGCGGTCGAGCGGCTAGTCGCGCTCCAGGCGCAGGAGCCGCGCGATCCGTACGTGGCGCTGTGGACCCGGCTCGACCGGTTCCGTCCGGAGGCGCTGGCCGGGCCGCTCAAGGAGCGCCGGGTGGTGCGGATGACGCTGCTGCGCGGGACGCTCCATCTGGTGGCCGCGCGGGATGCGCTGGCCCTGCGGCCCCTGGTCCAGCCGGTGATCGAGCGAACCCTGTTCGGGTCGAGCCCCCTGCGGAAGGCGGTCGACAGCGTGGACCTCCACGAGCTGCTCGCGTTCTTCCGGGAGCTGCTCGAGGAGCGGCCCCGCACCCGGGCGGAGCTGGTGCGTGCCGCGGCGGAGCGGTGGCCGGACCACGACTCCACCTCCCTCGGCTATGCGATGTACCTCCTGCCGACCGTCCAGGTCACGCCTCGGGGCCTCTGGGGAACCCCGGGGCCGTCCGCGTTCACGACCATGGAGCGCTGGCTGGGACGTTCGCCGGGGCCGGACACGGTACCGGACGACATGGTCCTCCGGTACCTCGCCGTGTTCGGTCCGGCTCGACCGGCCGACGTCCAGTCGTGGTCCGGGCTCAGCCGGTCCCGTGAGCTGCTCGAGCGGCTCCGGCCGGGGCTCCGCACCTTCCTCGACGAGGAGGGCCGTGAGCTGTTCGACGTCCCCGACGGCTCGCTTCCCGATCCCGACATCCCCGCGCCCGTCCGCTTCCTCCCCGAGTACGACAACGTTGTCCTCGGCCACGCCGATCGCAGCAGGATCGTGAGTCCGGAGGTGCGGC
>DASQUW010000038.1:0-13439 GCA_035641075.1 Actinomycetota bacterium
GACGTCTCGTCGAAGCCTCCCGCCACCATCGAATGGGAGTAGCGGCCACCTAGGTTCGATCCGCACGCCGCGCGAGCATTCGCCCTGCCACGGTCAACAGCAGCACCGCGAACAGGATGGAAGAAAGGCGCGGATCGAGGCGCACCGACGCCAGCGACGCGGCGAACGCTGCAACGACTCCCCCGAGACCAACCCACGCAGCCGTCGGAAGATCTGCCGTCTTCTTCCTGACGTTGTAGGCGGTTCCCGCCACCGCCGTGGGGATGATGACGAGCAGCGATATTCCTTTGGCCACAGCGTTGGGGATGGCAAACAGCAGGACCAGGGCCGGCACGATGACGATGCCACCTCCCACTCCCAGGAGCCCCGCGAGGATGCCCGAAAAAACGCCCGCGGCGAGGAGCCCCGTCACGAGGGCCGGATCTAGATCGCCCCGGCCCGCTCCCTCGGTCGCGTGAAGAAGGAGGGCGATGGCGGAGAGCAGCAGAAGGCCCGCGAACGCCCGGCGCAGCGTCGGTTGGGAGAGGCGCTGTAACGCACCGGCTCCGATGACCGCTCCCGCCGCAGATCCCGCGGCCAGCCACGCTGCAGCAGCCCAGTCGACCGATCCTTCAAGGGCATAGCCCGCCACGCCCGACGCCGCGATGGGGACGATCGCGGCCAGGGAGGTGGCATGCGCCGTGCGCTGAGCCATCCCCAGAAAGAGCACCAGTCCGGGGACGATGAGGATCCCCCCACCCACTCCGAAGAGGCCCGAGAGGCCTCCGGCCAGGATGCCGATAACGGCCGCCCTCGCCACCTGTCGCGAGGCCGCTTTCGCATCGGGCCGAGTCGCTCCATGACGCTCCATGCGGTTCCGAGTATGGACCCGGCGGAAGCCTGGTTAGTGAAGGCGGCTCACTGGGTGACGAGCCGGCTGCCTCTGGAGTCGAAGCGCTCCAGCCGAAGGGGCGAAGTCTCGCTGAGCGCCTCGGCTGCCTTCTCGACTTCCTGGTGATCGTCCGAGCCGAGAACGACGGCCGCTCCACCCTTTTGGAGGGAGTCGAACGTCAGCTCCCAGTCGTCGGACATGCTGAGACCGGCCATCCCTCCGAGGAACCCTCCGAACAGGCTGCCGGCGATGGCACCCGCGACCACCGACATCCAGATGCCCGCTCCCCGGAAGAACGCCAGCCCGAGGAGGAACCCCAGCAGACCGCCGGCGAGCGCAGCCATACCGCCGATGAGCACGACACGCTTTGAGATGGTCCCCACGACCCGAGCGTCGCGAAGGCTGGTATCTTCGACATCCTCCGCCTGTTCTGGGACCACCGAGATGTCCCCGGCCTCGATCCCGGCCCGCTCGAGATGCGCGACGGCCTCCCTGGCTCGCTTCATCTCGGAGTAGATGGCCACCACGTTATGCGCGGCCTTCGGCCGGATGAGCCCTTTTGCCATCGGCACCCCCCGGGATTCGTCTTCCCCCATGTATTTGCCCACAGTTTTCCCCGGAGAAACCGTGTCCGTTTCGGCCGTTTAGCCGAGGGGGCCCGGGGTAAGTGCTCTTACGAGGTGATGGCGATGCAGCGACTCATGCCAGACAAGCGCGTAGGAAAGGTGCGACAGAGGCTGTCGGAGATGATGCCGGCGGCCCGGAAACGGAAGGCCCGGCGGCAGAAAATCACTCTGTTCGCCGCAGGTTCGGTGGCCGGAGCGGCGCTGGCGTTTTTGTTCGACCCCCAGCGTGGCAAGGCCAGAAGGAAGAAGGCCATCGATCGGGTGGGCGGAACGGTTCGGAAGGCCACCCGGCGCACGGCACGGTTCGGGCGGCACATGGCCTCGGATGCCCGGGGGATGGCACGCAGGCTGGCCGCTCGAGGCGAGCGGAGGATGCCTGAGACCGATGCGGTGCTCGTCACCAAGGTTGAGAGCGAGGTCCTCGGGGACCCTGACCTCCCCAAGGGGAGCGTGAGCATCAACGCCGAGGACGGAATCATCGTGCTCCGTGGCCAGGTGGAGCGTCCCGAGCAGATTCGCCGCCTGGAGAAGGCCGTGCGGAAGGTCGACGGCGTGCAAGGGGTCGAGAACCTGTTGCACCTGCCCGGAACACCGGCGCCCAGCAGTCGGGGACGAGTGAGCGCGGGGCGGGCATAGCGGCGCTCGCTTAGACGCCGGGAAACCCGCCGCGAGGTGGCGGCGACGAGACGACCTACAATCGGCCCATGTCGATCGAGTCGTCGCTGCTCGACACCCTGAACCCCGTCCAGCGCGAAGCTGTTCAGCACACCGATGGGCCGGTGCTGATCGTGGCCGGAGCGGGGTCGGGGAAGACCCGCATCCTCACCCATCGGATCGCCTATCTCCTTCGCGAGGAGGCGGTGGCGCCCGGCGCTATCTTGGCGATCACGTTCACGAACAAGGCGGCCCAGGAGATGGCCGATCGGGTGGAGGCCCTCGTGGGGACCCGCGTGACCAAGGTCATGTGGGTCCTCACGTTCCATTCGGCCTGCGCCCGCATCCTTCGAAGAGAGCACGCCAGGATCGGGCTGCCGTCAACATTCACGATCTACGACGAGGGGGATTCGGAACGAGTCGTGAAGATGTGTCTGTCGGAGCTGAATGTTGACGCCAAACGGTTTCCTCCCCGGGCCATGGGCGCGGCCATCGAGCGGGCCAAGGAGAACCTCCTGTCCCCGCGCGAGCTGGCGGAGGCGGCAGGGAACTGGTACGAGCGAACCGTTGCCGACGTCTACGCCGCGTACGAGCGGAGGCTCCGGGCGGCGGGGGCCGTGGACTTCGACGATCTCATCCTCCGGACGGTCCGGCTCTTCCGTGAACAGCCCGAGGTCCTCCAGCACTATCAGGAGCGATTCCGGTACATCCTCATCGACGAGTATCAGGACACCAACCGGGCCCAGTACCATCTGGTGAACCTCCTCGCGTCGAAGCATCGAAACATCTGCGTGGTGGGGGATGCGGACCAGGGCATCTATTCCTGGCGCGGGGCCACCATCCGGAACCTCCTCGACTTCGAGCACGACTATCCCGACGCCCGGCAGTTCATCCTGGACCAGAACTATCGCTCCACCAGGACCATCCTGGAGGTGGCCAACGCCCTCATCGATCACAACGTCCAGCGGAAGCCGAAGAACCTGTGGACCGACGCCGGTGGCGGGCACCCCGTCGTCCGGTACCGCGCCGACGACGAGCACGTCGAGGCGGGGTTCGTGGCCCAGGAGGTGGAACGGTTGGTGGAAGGCGGGGACCACTCCTACCGGGACATCGCCGTGTTCTACCGGACGAACGCACAGTCCCGCGTGCTCGAAGACGTGTTCATGAAGACCGGCATCCCGTACCGGGTCGTCGGCGGGGTTCGCTTCTACGAGCGGCGGGAGATCAAGGACGTGATGGCCTACCTCCGGGCCCTGGTGAATCCCCAGGACACGGTGTCGCTTCGCCGGGTCATCAACACGCCGAAGCGAGGCATCGGGGACCAGACCGTGGCAGCCCTTGAGGGGTTCGCCCGAGAGGAGCAGATCGCGCTCCTCGATGCATGCCGCAGAGCCGAGGAGATCGCGGCGCTCTCCCCCCGAGCGATCGGCGCCATCCGGGGGTTCGTCGAGGTGGTGGATCGGCTGAAGGAGAAGCTCAGGGAAGGGGCGACACCGGCGCGGATGATCGAGGCCGCATTCACCGAGTCCGGCTACTACGCGGAGCTCGACGCCGAGCGGACGGTGGAGGCCGAGAGTCGCAAGGAAAACCTCCGCGAGCTTGTCGGGGTGGGCGCCGAGTTCGAGGCCCGATTCCCTGGCGCCGCGCTCCCGGAATTCCTTGAACAGGTGGCCCTGGTCACCGAGCAGGATGAGTACGACGAGACGGCGTCGTCGGTGTCGCTCATGACGATGCACAACGCGAAGGGCCTGGAGTTCGACGTGGTCTTCCTGGTGGGGATGGAGGACGGCGTCTTTCCCCACTACCGGTCGATGACCGACACGGCCGAGCTGGAGGAGGAACGCCGGCTGGCGTACGTGGGGATCACCCGGGCCCGCCGGAGGCTGTACCTGACCCATGCCTGGAGCCGGTCCCTGTTCGGCGCGTCGTCGTACAACCCGCCTTCCCGGTTCCTCGCCGAGATCCCCGCCGAGTTGGTCGAGGAGGTGGACGGAGAGCGGGCCGAAACGGCGATGCAGGCCACGGCTGCTCCGCTCCCCGAGGTGTCGGCGGGGGACACCGTGGTGCACGACCGGTTCGGGGAAGGGGTGGTCCTGTCGGTCTCCGGGAAGGGCCAGGACACCGAGCTCGTCGTGGTGTTCGAGGACGAGGGGGAGAAACGCCTCCTCCTGGCCTACGCCCCCCTCAAGAAGGTCGGGTAGCGGTCAGCCCAGGAAGTAGGCCCAACCTGCGGCGAGGATCAGAATGCCCACGATGATGGCGCCGATCGTCCAGTGCAGGCCCAGCCGGCCGCGGAACGGCCCCCAGGGGCCCACCTTCCCTCCCGGCTTCACCCCGGGGGGTCGGAATCGGAATCGGCGTCGCTTCACCACTGATCAGCCAGACGATATGCTTTCGCCACCCCGCGCGACGAAGGCGGCGCATGCCTGAGAAACACCGGATCATCATCGCGAAGCCCGGCCTGGACGGGCACGACCGGGGGGCGAAGGTGGTCGCTCGGGCCCTCCGGGATGCGGGTTTCGAGGTGATCTACACGGGGCTGCATCAGACCCCCGAGCAGATCGTGGAGGCCACCATCCAGGAGGACGCCGATGCGGTCGGCCTGTCCATCCATTCGGGCGCCCACATGACTCTGTTTCCGCGGGTCGTCGACCTCTTACGCCAACGGGGAGCGGGCGAGATCGTCGTCTTCGCCGGTGGGATCATCCCCAAGGAAGACATCCCCGTGTTGAAGGAGAAAGGCATCGAGGAGATCTTCACGCCCGGCGCCCCCACCTCGGCCATCGTGGACTGGATCCGCCAGCGCCTCGAGGGGCGGAAGGCGGCCAGCTAGTGGATCTGTTCGAGCACCAGGGCAAGGAACTCTTCGCCAGATACGACCTCCCGCTGATCGAGGGGGAGGTTGCCGCCTCGCCCGAGGAGGCCAGGGCGGGCGCCGAGCGGCTCGGCGGGGGCGTCGTGGTCAAGGCCCAGGTTCAGATCGGCGGCCGGGGAAAGGGAGGCGGGATCGCCCTGGTCGACTCGGCTGCGGAGGCGGAGAAGGCGGCTCGCGGGATGCTCGAGGGTGGGTTCAAGGGGATGCCGGTCACCCGGGTGCTCGTCGAACGCCGTGTCGACATCGCCGCCGAGCTGTACATGGCCATCACGCTGGATCGCTCGGCGAAGCGCTACGCCGCCATGACGTCGAGCGAGGGAGGGGTGGACATCGAGGAGATCGCGGACACGCGCCCCGAGTCCATCCGGAGGGCGTCCATCGATCCCCTGCTGGGCCTGAAGCCGTACCAGGCCCGACGGTTGGTTGGCGGGTTCCCGAAGGAGGCCATGGACGGCGCCCTCGAGGTGCTGACGAGGCTGTACGAAATCGTGGTCTCGGAAGACGCCACGCTGGTGGAGGTGAACCCGCTGGCGATCCTGGGAGACGGACGGGTGGTGCCGCTCGACGCCAAGGTCACCATCGATGACAACGCGCTCTTTCGACACCCTGAGGTGAGCGAATACCAGAAGTCCTTCGTGTTCGACCCCACCGAGGCCAGGGCCCGGGAGAAGGGGCTCCAGTACGTGAAGCTCGACGGCGAGGTCGGCATCATCGGCAACGGCGCCGGCCTGGTGATGTCCACGCTCGACGTGGTCCAGCAGGCGGGTGGGGCGGCGGCGAACTTCCTCGACGTGGGGGGCGGCGCCGACGCGGAGCTGATGGCCACCTCGCTGGAGGTCATTCTGTCGGACCCGGCGGTGCGATCGGTGCTCGTGAACATCTTCGGCGGGATCACCCGCTGCGACCTCGTTGCCGAGGGGATCCTGGAAGCGCTCAAACGGGTGGAGGCCCACGTCCCGATCGTGGTTCGACTGGACGGCACCAACGCCGAGGAGGGACGGAGGATCCTCGCTGACGCGGGGCACGCGGGCATCGTTCCGGCCGCGACGATGCTCGAGGGGGCCCAGAAGGCCGTGGACCTGGCCAAGGCGGGGGTGGGCTGATGGCCGTGTTCATCGACCGCGACACCAAACTCGTGGTGCAGGGGATCACGGGGCGGGAGGGATCCTTCCACGCCCTTCGGAACAAAAGCTACGGCACCCAGGTGGTCGCCGGCGTCACGCCGGGGAAGGCCGGCCAGTCGGTCGATGGGGTTCCCGTGTTCGACACGGTGGCTGAGGCAGTCGAGGCAACGGGAGCGAACGCGTCGCTCATCTTCGTCCCCGCGCGGTTCGCTGCCGACGCGGTGTTCGAGGCCGCGGATGCGGGCGTCCAGCTGATCGTGTGCATCACCGAGGGGATCCCGGTGTTGGACATGGCTCGGGTCTCCAACTACCTCCGCGGGAAGGAGCAGGTTCTTATCGGGCCGAACTGTCCCGGGCTGATCTCGCCGGGGAAGGCCAACGTCGGCATCATTCCCGGCGAGATCTGCGTCGAGGGGCCGGTCGGCCTGGTTTCCCGCTCCGGCACGCTGACCTACCAGATCATGCACGAGCTCACCCAGCGCGGAGCGGGACAGTCGACGTGTATCGGTATCGGTGGGGATCCGATCATCGGGACGGGGTTCGTGGAGGTTCTGGAGCGCTTCGAGGCGGACCCGGAAACCCGCGTGGCCATCCTGGTGGGGGAGATCGGTGGGGACGACGAGGAGCGGGCCGCTCGGTTCATCGCGGAGCACATGACCAAGCCCGTGGTCGCCTACGTCGCCGGGTTCACCGCGCCGCCCGGGAAGCGGATGGGCCACGCGGGGGCCATCATCACCGGGTCTCGAGGCACCGCACAGGCGAAGGCTGAGGCGTTCGAGGCCGCCGGCGTCCGGGTCGGTCGGAATCCGACGGAGGTCGCCGACTACGCGAAGGAGGCACTGGGATGACATGTCCGAACTGTGGGAGCGAGAACCCCGCCGGGGCGAGGTTCTGCTCGACGTGCGGCACTGCCCTCACCGAAGCGGCGGCCGAAGCCGAACCGAGGCCGGAGGAGACAGAGGTCTCCCGCCTCGACGACCCTCCGGGTCCAACCCCGCCCGAACCTCCGTCGCCTCCGGAGCCACCCGTGCCCGGTCCGCCTCCCGAGCCGCCGACGCCCGAACCGACACCCGAACCCCCGATGCCCGAGCCGACGCCCCAGCCGCCCACCCCCCAGCCCACGCCTCCCTCGCCGACGACGCCCATGCCCATGGTCGCGCCGGTCGGCCCTGGACCCGGCGGCGGCGAGGTGCTCACGTCCGGATGGGGGAAGGCCGTGGGCCGGGCCGCGCTGGCCTTCGTGATCGTGGTGCTGCTCGCGCAGGCCATCCCGTGGCTGGCCACGGCGTCCGATCCGGAAGGGGCCCCGGAAACGCTCGACGTTATCAAGATCGGCGGCGTCATCTTCTTCCTGTTCCATCACGCCGGGATCACGTTCGACCTCCCGAACTTCTCGTTTGGCGAGGCGGCTCCGGGTCCGCTCGGAGGGCCCATCCCCATCAGCTTCACGGTCGCCCTGGCGATGATGCTGGGAGCCGCGGTCGCGGTGTGGCTGCTCTATCGAGGTGGCCGGGCCGTCGCCGCCCAGGTGGGCGGGCGCCCGGTGGTCCGCGCCCTCAACGGAGCCAAGGTGGCGATTCCTTACGCGCTCCTCTCTCTTGCGCTTTCGTTCCTTGTGAGCTTCTCGTTTGACCTTCCGCCGCTTCCGTTCCTGGAGGGAGGGCAGCCACTGGAGATCGGCCCGTCACCTCTCGCGGCCTTCCTGTGGCCCCTGGTCCTCGGGGTCCTCGCGGGAGCGTGGGGCGGGCTGTCGACCGCGAAGGAGGAGATCAGAGAGGGCCCTCGCGGACGAACGGTGGGCGCGATCCTCGGTGGCGGGTGGCGGATGGCCTGGTACGGGCTCGGGCTGGCGTTCCTCGGGTACCTCATCACGGCAGCGCTCAACCCCGACATCCCGCTTCCTTTCGGCCCGGACTACTTCCGAGAGGTTGCCGGGGCAGGTTCGGTGCTGGATGCCGTGCTCCTGGTGCTGCTGACGGTCCTGATCATCCCGAACATCGCCACGCTGGTGCTGGTTCCGGCGATGGGGGGAGCGCTGGGATTCTCCGGCTCGGCCAGTGGGGTGCAGCTCTCCTGCACGATGCTTTCGTACACGAAGTTCCCCAGCGGAGGCGCTCAGCCTCCGGAGGGTGGGGCACTCCTCGATGTGTGCGCCAGCCTGCCCATCCGGTTCGAGACCGCGCCGATCGGATACTTCCTGTTCCTCCTGGTCCCGCTCCTGGCGACCGTGCTGGCCGCGCGGCGCGCCGCGCGGCGAGCGGAGGCGGCGTCTCCGGCCCATGGGGCGGCCATCGGAGCGGCAGCGGGTGTCGCCTTCGCCGCCGTCGTCTTCATCCTGATCGTACTGGCGGGGATCAGCGTCAGGGGCAGCGGAGAGATAGGCGGGGTCGGCGGCTCTCAGAGCATCGTTCTCGGCCCAACCTGGGTGACCGGCCTCCTGTTCGCGCTGGCCTGGGGGGTGGCCGGGGGCGCCCTGGGTGGTGCGCTCGGCGCAGGGCCGGGAGGCGGGATGCGAGCCGAGCCTCCGGTCCGTGCCGATGAGGCTCAGACGGTGCCCGCGGCGGCTCCCAGCGGAACCTCCGGGTTCGAGAGGACTCGCCCGGTCACCGGATTCGAGCGTTCCGCTCCATCCGAGCCCCCGCGTTCGGATACGCCACCGAGCGGGTAGCGTCTTACAAAATGCAACGGGCCCGGTGTCTCCGGGCCCGTTGGCAGCTTCGAGAATGGATTACGCGGGTGGCGGCATCGGGGGCGGCATCATCCCCCCGGGCGTCATCGCCTGGTGCTCCTGCCAGTTGATCCAGGCCACGTAGAGCAGGGCCAGCGCCAGGATGATGCCGATGTAGGCCCCGAACGACGCGGCTTCAAGGTTCAAGAGCCACCTGAGCAGCGCAAAGACCGCGGCGCCCGCTGCGAGGACCGCGGTGATGAGCTTCTTCGGTGCGGCCACGTTTGCCAGGGCTCCGGCCGCGTACAGCCCTTCCCAGACAAGGAGGGCGATGACCAGGAGGCCCGCGATCACGCCGATCTCCGCCCACCCGGAGGCGCTCGCGCAGGTTTCGGGAAACGCGGTGCCGAAGATCTCCTCGCCGCCGACGCACACCCTGTTCCAGGGGAGGAACAGGTCGATCAGCATCAGCACGCCCGCCACCAGGGCTCCCTTGGAGCCCATGGACAGTGCGCCCCAATTGAATCCGGGCTGCCTCTGTTCCATCCCCTCTCCTTTCTTCTGGTCTTCGCGGCGCCGGCATGAAGGAGCCGCGCCCAGGCGGATTTAAGCCGAGCGGTAGTCGGGAGTCAAGGACGGGCCCTGCTGGTGAACCCGCTTCCGTCGACCGCGCTGGATGAACGAGAACTACGACGTTCTCGGTACGTCCACAGCGCGCCGAAGGCCCACAGCAACGCGAAGACAATCGCCACCGGGAGCGCCCACGACGCCGAAGCTTCCCCCAGTCCGGTGGTCGGCCGGAGGACGAGCCCGAGGATCGTGAGCAGGAGACCGGCGGCCCCCAGGATGAGATCGATCACCTTGGGTTCGACGGCTCCCCCGATGCGGACTCCACCGAGGCGGAGGCCGAGCCACGCGATCGCCAGGATCGCGGCAAGGGCGGCGAACATGGTCGTTCCCCTCCAGGCGTTGAACGTGTAGCTCGGAAGGGGGATGCCGAAGGCCTTCCCTCCGCCCGCCCGGTACCAGTTCGGAGTGACCGTCCATGCCAGGTACGTTCCGGCGCCGGCGAGGATGATCCAGTCGGCGGCGGTCATCCGTCCCGTCTTCGGCGACGTCCGAACCACGGTCCCATCGTCGGCGAGGGCCGGGGGGGAGTCAAGGAAAGCGACGCCGAAGCATCACTATCCCCACCACCAGGATCGCCAGCGATGCGGCGAGAATGACGTACGGGGCGGGCGTGTGGATGACGTAGGAGGGAGCTCCCAGCAGCTCCACGATCGTCGCCGTCCCCGCAACGATCGCAAGGATCATGTAGGCGGTTGCAGAGTACCGGCTCGGCCGGCGCATCCGGGGAGCGAGGAACGCGGGCGCGGCCACCGCCCCCACGAGCACGGAGATGCTGGCCACCAGGGGCCACGGGTTCTCCGGCCGCCACGCGGATAGCATCGTGGTGAGGATGCCGAAGCGGTCCCAGGGGGCAAGCGTGGCCAGGACTCCCATGGCGAACAGCGCTGCCGCCGCGACGTGCGCAACCTTGAAGACCCGTCGCGGCTCAGCGGGCACCGAGGGCGGGGGCATGCCCACCTCGCGGGTGGCGCATTCGATGCACAGGACCCGGCCTCGGACCGGCACGGCACACGACAGGCACGCCGTGCGGCCGCAGGCGGCGCATCGTTCCACGGCGAGCCGCTCGGGATGCGCCCGGCAAGTCTCCTTGCTGGTTGAAGGGGCTTCGGCTCCCACGGACGTCGATTCTGCCGGATTGACACCGTCGATGCGCCGCTCGTACGGTGCCGCACGGTGAACGCTCGTGTGGCAGTGCTCGCTTCCGGCGCCGGGACCAACCTCCAGGCTCTCCTGGACGATCCCATCGTGGGGCCCCGGGTCGCTCTGGTGATCTCGGATCGGGCAGCGGCGGGCTCCCTGCAGCGGGCCGAGTCGCGGGGCGTTCCCGCGGTGCACCTGGACCCGTCCGGCCGCTCCTCCAGCGAGTACGACCTCACCACTCTCGGCAGGCTGCGTGACGACGACGTGGACATCGTCTGTCTCGCCGGATTCATGAGGATCCTCACGCCTCCCCTCGTCCGGGCGTTCGAGGGCCGGATGCTCAACGTGCATCCCTCGCTGCTTCCCGCGTTCCCCGGCGCACACGCGGTCCGCGACGCCCTGAACTGGGGAGCGAAGGTCACGGGGGCCACCGTTCACCTGGTCGACGAGGAGGTCGACCACGGCCCGATCGTGCTCCAGGAACCCGTCCCCGTCCGCGACGGCGACGACGAGGCGACGTTGCACGCCCGGATCCAGGAAGTGGAGCATCGCCTGTACCCCGAGGCCGTCCGGCTGCTCCTCGAAGAACGATTGGTCATCCAGGGGCGGCGTGTCCGGATCCGGCAGGGCGCCGAACGATGACCGATCTCCTGCCGGTCCGGCGGGCCCTGATCTCGGTCTCCGACAAGGAGGGCCTGATCCCGTTGGCCAAAGGGTTGGACGCGAGCGGTGTGCGCCTGATCGCCACGGATTCCACCGGCGCCGCCCTGAGATCGGCGGGCCTGGAGGTCATGCTGGTTTCGGAGCTCACCGGGTTCCCGGAGCTTCTCGGCGGCCGCGTCAAGACGCTCCACCCCGTCGTCCACGCGGGCATCCTCGCGGACAAGTCCAACCCCGGACACATCCAGGAGCTCGCTCAGCAGGGGATCGAGCCGTTCGATCTGGTGGTCGTCAACCTGTATCCCTTCGAACGGACCGCGGCGAGCGAAGCCGACCGGGCCGAGGTCATCGAGCAGATCGACATCGGCGGCCCGACGATCATCCGGGCTGCGGCGAAGAACTTCGGTTCTGTTGCCACTGTCGTGGACCCGGGACGGTACGAGGAAGTGCTCGACTCGATCCAGAGCGAAGGCGGGATCCCGGGCGATCTGCGGTCCCTGCTGGCCGCGGAAGCATTCGAGCACGTGGCTGTGTACGACGCGGCGATCGCCGGATGGTTTCGCCTGCTGGCGAAGCACGAGGGTCTCCCGAGCACCCTGACGATCGGGCTCGCGCGGCTAGAGGATCTCCGGTACGGGGAGAACCCTCACCAGCTGGCCGCGCTTTATCGCGAGGT
The DNA here is from genome assembly GCA_035641075.1 of Actinomycetota bacterium. GTDB lineage: Bacteria > Actinomycetota > UBA4738 > UBA4738 > CALAEC01 > DASQUW01. The sequence continues at coordinate 11,925 of DASQUW010000038.1, forward strand.
GCTCTCGGCGGGGCCCCTCGGCGGGGCGAAGATCCTTCAGGGCAAGCAGATGTCCTTCAACAACTGGCTGGATGCGGAGGCCGCGCGAGGCCTGGCCGAGGCGCTGGCCAAGCCTTCCGCGGTCATCGTGAAGCATCACAATCCCTGCGGCGCTGCCGTTTCGAGCACTGCGGCGGGCGCATATCGGGCGGCGTTCGAGTCGGACACGCTCTCCGCTTTCGGGGGCGTGGCCGCGTTCAACACCGAGGTCGACGAGGAGGCCGCAGCCGCGATGGCGGAGGTGTTCACAGAGGTGGTGGTGGCTCCGGGGTACACCGATGCCGCCCTGGGCGCCTTCGGCAGACGGGAGAACCTCCGGGTGCTCCAGGCTCCGCCGCCGATGGCCTCTGGCCTCGACGTCCGGGTCATTCAGGGCGGCGTCGTGGTGCAGGAGCGAGACCTCATAACGGAGACTCGGGCCGACATGAAGGTGGTGAGCAAGCGGGAGCCGGATGAGGGCGAATGGGACGATCTCCTGTTCGCATGGACGGTTGCGGCTTGGGTCAAGTCCAACGCGGTGGTGCTGGCGAGGGGGCGGACCACGGTCGGGGTGGGCGCGGGACAGATGAGCCGGGTCGACGCTGTCGACATCGCCTGCCGCAAGGCGGGTGAGCGGGCTCGAGGAGCCGCCGCGGCATCCGACGCCTTCTTCCCCTTCCGCGATGGGGTCGACCTGGCGGCGGCGGCCGGAGTGACCTCTATCATCCAGCCGGGTGGCTCCGTTCGCGACTCGGAGGTCGTGGCGTCGGCGGACGAGCAGGGCATGGCCATGGTTCTCACCGGGCGGCGCCACTTTCGCCACTGAGCTCTCAGGCCTGCCCGGCTACCCCCCGCGAACCCAAACCGACTATGCTCCGAACCTGTAGGTACGGGGGGGCGAGAGGGATCTCATCGGCCCCGCGAGTCGAAGGGAGGGGATCATGCGGAGAGGTATCTTCGCGAAGGTAGCGGTGCTTGCCGCCGCGATCGGGCTTCTCGCCGCCGCATGCGGGCGGGATGAGAAGCAACGGGCAGAGCCCGGCGGCAAGGGGCAGCAGGAGGAAGCCAGGAGCCTCCTCGATCAGGTGATCGAGCGAGGAACGCTTCGGTGCGGGGTCAACGAGACGGTTCCCGGCTTCGGGTTCCTCACGGCCGAGGGACAGATCGAGGGCTTCGACATCGATTTCTGCAAGGCCATCTCCTCGGCCGTGCTCGGCGACCCTGAGGCGCACGAGCTCGTCCCGATCAGCGCCGACGAGCGGTTCAACGCGCTTCGAGCCGGCCAGTACGACGTCCTGGTGCGGAATACGACCTGGACGAGCAGCCGGGACGGCGCGGAGGGTGTGGCCTTCACGCATGTCAACTTCTACGACAGCCAGGCGATGATGGTCCGGGCCGACAGCGGCTTCGAGTCGCTCGAGGACATGAACAACACCGGGATCTGCGTCACCTCGGGTACGACCACGGAGCTGAACCTGGCCGACGTCTTCGGCGACT
>DASQUW010000039.1:0-5889 GCA_035641075.1 Actinomycetota bacterium
GGGTTGCGGACGTCCACGCCGTATACGAGGACTGGAAAGGGAAGGGCGCGGAGTTCCTCACCCCGCCGCAGGACCGCGGCGGGGAGATCCGCTGCTACATCCGCGACCCCGACGGCCACCTGATCGAGGTGGGCCAGTCGACGAGGGGCTGATCAAGGAACGCGGCTCATGTTGGTTCCTCGCCGGGGCAGCCCGTTCCCTCGCGGGGTTCGAGATATCAAGAACCCAGCGAGCCCTCAGGCCATCTACCTAGGATTTTTTGGAACGCGGGCCGTCCGAAAACCTCGCTGGGTTGTTGAGCACGATTTGCAAACGCGAAGAGTCGCGGCCCGGACCGAAAATGGCCTCTAACCAGGGGTTTCGTTGCGCGGGCTGGATTTGAACCAGCGACCTCTGGGTTATGAGTCCTGCATTTCCAGATCAGCTCAGGCATATGCGCTGGTCACAGCGCATGAGAGGTCATCTGAGATCACGTGAGATCACCTCACTTGGGCAAAAGTTGGGCAAAAGTTTGCGTCGCGGCGAGCGGCGAGCGCGCTCCGGAGACTTGCCAGCTCGGCCAGCGAGCAGGGATGTGAACCGGGCGTACCCGGGAAAGGGCGCATCACAAGTGGATCTGGCTCACGTCTGCGGGCACTGATCCACGTGAAGGTACTGGCGGCACTCCTGGTCGGTGAGCGTTCTCCCGGCTTCCCGCCGCGCGATCTCAAGGAGATCCTCGATGTCGAGGGCCCAGATCCGAACGCCGTCGCACCAGCTCGTTGATGCGAGCTTCGCGCCATCGGAACTGAACGCCACGCCCTCTACGGCGCATCCGGACCCTCGCAGGACGAGATGTGGCGCGCCCGTGTCCGCGTCGAACAAGTGGACCCGACCGTCGACGCGCGCTGTGGCGATGAGCGATCCGTCGGGGCTGAAGGCGAGGTCGTTGACGCCTCCGGGGGGTCCGGCCAGGACGGCCACGCGCTCACCGGCGTTCACGTCCCATACCTCCGCGAGTCCGTCCGCCCCCGTCAGCACGACCCTCGGCCCGGTGGGGTCGAAATCCACCTTGGGGTACGAGGGTGAATCCGTATCGATCGTGAGGACGAGCTCCCCCCGGGCCCAGTCCCAGATCCTGACGCCCTCTCCTCCTGCGACGGTGAACTCGGCCGTAGCCACCAAGCGGTCATCGGAGCTGAACGCGACGCCGGAGACAGGCGTGCCTCTTCCCAGGACTTGGACCACGCGACCGGAGTGATCGACGATCTTCGCGGTTCCGTCCCAGCTCGCCGTGGCCAGATACTCGCCATCCCGACTGAAGACAACCTCGTTGACGTCGAGGTCGTGGCCGATCGTGTAGAGCTCCTCGCCGGTCGACGCATCCCACGCCCTTGCCGCCGACGCACCACCAAAGGCGTGCGTGCTCCAGCCCCCGAGGGCGATCGAGCCGCCGTCCGGCCTCACATCGAATGCGAGGAAGCGGAAATAGTCAGTCGCCGGCCCGATCGTTCGCATGACCCGGCCCGTCCCCAGGTCCCAGATCGCCAGGGCCCCGCCGCTCTGGAAGTCGGCACCCCGCGAGCTCGTCGTCACGACGCGCCGTCCGTCCGGCATGAACTCCGCCGCCGGATAGCCCGGCGCAGGAAGATTCGCCCACTCCGCGTCGCCGGTCGGCCCCAGGTCCCAGACCTTCACCGCGGTGATGCCCGCGTCCCCAGCCATCACGCGGTTCCCATCGGGAGAGAACGCAACCCCGACGACACCGCTCCTCGTCTCCTGCGCGGAGAGTGACCACCGCTCTCGCACGCCATCAGGGCCGATCTCCCACACCTCCGCGGTGCCGTCCAGACTTCCCGTGACCAAGCGCGACGAGTCGGGACTCCAGGCGACGCTCAAGACCAAACCACTATGACCGAGCATTGTGTGCCGAAGTTTTCCCGTTTCCGCATCCCACACGCGCGCGGTGCCCGCGCTGCTCGCGGCGATGAGTCGGCCGTCCGGACTCCATGACACCCCCCGGGAACGCGGACTCACGCAACAGTTGGGCCCCTTCAGCTTGAACACCTCGTCGCCGGTGCTCACGTCGAACACGGCGCCTTCCTCCCCTTCGTACTCGGGCCAATACCTCGCTACGGCCAGGTGCTTGCCATCCGGACTGAGGGCGGTGTCGCTCGGCTGGTCCACGGGAATCGTCGAGACGACCTGGTCGCTGGACAGGTTCAGAATCTGAACCCCCCCTCCGTAGTTGAACTCGCCGTCCCAGGCGGCGGCCACGAGGGTCCCATCGGCGCTGAACGACGGACCCCATGCGCTCCCGTCCGCCGAGAGGCTCGAGAGGAGCCGCCCCGTCGAGGGATCCCACACCTTCAGCTTGCCGTCGTCTCCGGCGGAGGCGAGCCTCGACCCGTCTGCGCTGAACGCGACATCGTTCACGTCCCCATCGTGTCCCTGGAACGAGAGGAGGCTCTCGCCCGTCTCCGTGTCCCTGATGTCGATCAGGCCCGAGTTCTCGGGGCCCTCAGTCACGAAGACCCCTCTGGGGCTCCAGGCGAGCAGCCCTCCCAACCCGGGAACTTCCAGGTCGAGCCGGGACGCCGTGACCGCGCGGTGGAGGGCCTCCTCCGCTTCCCGTAGAACCGTCCCGTCCGCTGAGCGCGTGGCGCCGACGGCCTCGATTGCGAGCAGGACGCTGAGCTCCGGGTCGACGTCCAGGTTCGCCACGGCGGCCGCCGCGAGCTCCCTGCCCACGGCGATCCTGGCCTCCCGCTGGGCCCTACCGCGCTGATTCGTGGCCACGACGGTGAGCGTCGCGGCGATGAGGGCCGCGGCCGCGAAGACCGCCACCAGGCCACGGAGCCGGCGTGTCGATCGCCGCTCCATCTGAGCCTCCCGCTGGCGGCGCCGCTCCTCCTCCTCCCGCTCCCGGACGCGCTGATCGACGCTCGCCTTCAGGTACGCTCGTTCGGGTCGCCGGATCGCCAGGTCGGTGGTCGAGGCCCACATCTCGAGTTGCTCCAGTCGGGCACCGCGCAGGAGGAAGCTCGGGTCGCGATCGGAGCCTCGCCACTCGGCGGCCGCCCGGGCCAGGCCTCGCTCCTGACGGAGGTCTTCTCTGCCGTCGTCGATCCACGTCCGCAGCCGTCCCCAGGCGTTGAGCAGCGCCTCGTGAGCGATCTCGACGGTGGGCTCCCGTGTAGAGGGCTCTCGGTCGAAGGTGAGGAGCCGGTGGCGCCCGAAGGTGTCCACGACGATGTCGATCGCTTCCTGTTCCACCTCCAAGGCATCCAACTCGCTCCTGCCGACGCGGCGGCGGGTGTCCTGCCTCCCCTCTCCCAGAGTGACCAACCGCAGGAACGCCTGTTTGGTGGCCCGGCGGCCCTGCGGGTCGGTCCCGTCGTAGATGCGGTCCGCTCGGGCGGACAGGGCCCCCGCGATCCCGCCGATCTCCCGGTACGCGGCGAGGGTCAGCCGATCGCCGTCCCGACGTTCGAACAGCTCCGTGAGCGCGTATTGCAGAAGCGGGAGGGCCCCGGGCTGATGGGCGACGTCGGCGATCATCTCCGCCACCAGCCCGGGCTCGGGCCGGACACCGAGCCTTTCGACAGGCCCTCGGATCGCCTGCTCGAGCTCGTCTGGCGTGAGAGGGGGAACCGCCTCGGTCCGTTCCGCAAGCAGTTCCCCGAAACGCGGGTAGATGAGGGGGCGGTCGTAAAAGTCTGCGCGGAGGGTCACGACGACGCGGAGCCGGCTCTCGGGGTCGGCGGTCCCCACCCGAAGCGACTCCAAGAACAGTTCCCGTTCCCGCTCTTCCGTGGTGAGCGTGAAGAGCTCCTCGAACTGGTCCACCACGAGCACCACCTCCGCGTCGCCGGGCGCCACGAGATCCACCGCCTCGAGCAGTCCCCGAGATCCCGATTCGAGCCGGTCGTGCAGGAGGGATACGGGACGCATAGCGATCCGAAGGAGGGCGGCCTCGAGCTCATCGATGGGATGTGCACCCGGGAACATCTCGGCGATGAAGGGCTCGTCCGCGCTCCCCAAGGCCCCGTCCCTGATCGCCGGAACCAGTCCCGCGCGGACCACCGAAGACTTCCCGCCTCCACTCGGGCCGACGACGGCCAGGAACCTGGAACCGGACCCCGCCTCCGTCAGTGAGGTGACCAGCCGCCGGGTCAGCTGACCCCGACCGAAGAAGTCGTGGGCGTCGGCCTCTGTGAACGGCCGGAGGCCCTTGTAGGGGTTCCGCTCCTCAACGCGTCGGGGAGCGGCGATCGCCGTGGGTTCGAGGGCCCTGCGGCACGCCTCGACCAAGGCATCTGCTGCGGGGGCGTCGGTCCCTCCCTCTACCCCCTCGGCGAGCTCCTCAAGGGAGGATTCGTTCGGCAGAAGTCGTCTGGCGAGACCGGTGAGCTGCCGGACATCGTCCGAGGGGCCCGGCCTGGGGCCGGCCCCGGTCAGGAAGTCCCCGAGATAGGCGTTCCCCTCCGGGTCGAAGAGGATGTTGGACGATCCGACGTTCCCGTGCGCGACCCCCTGCCGGTGGGCGAACGCGAGGGCCAGAGCGATCTGCTCGATGACGCGAAGGGCTCGGACCCGTTCCAGCGGCTCCGCTCTCTCCTCGAAGGCTCGAAGGCTCCCCCCGCGCAGGTACCGAGCCACGACGTAAGCGCGGCCGGGCTCCCGCCAGTAGTCGTAGATCGGCGCGATGTGCGGATGCTCCAGCGCGGCGACCCCTTGGGCATCCGGTTCGAAGTGACGGACGAACTCCGGGTCGGCGGCGATGCTCTCGTGGAAGATCTTGACGGCCACGTCGCGCTCCACGCGGGGCTGGATGGCCCGGAAGACGACCCCGGTGGGTCCGTCGTCGATCTTCTCCAGCAGACGGTAGCCGCGGAGGGGTTCTCCCCGCAGATCGAGTCCCGGATCTTGTTTCAGGATCCGGTCGTGAAGCCTAACGAGCTCCGGGGAGGGATCGATGCCCAGCTCGTCTGCCAGGATCTCTCGGGCTCGCTGGAACGCGTTTAGGGCCTCGGCCTGGCGCCCCTCCCGGTAGAAGGCCAGCATCAGGAGCCCCCACAGGCTTTCCCTCCACGGGTGTCGCGCCACCAGGGCCTCCAGTTCCCCGATCGCCCGGGCCGGAGCGCCGGCCGCCAGGAGCCCCTCGATCCTTGCTTCCTGAGCCTCGAGGCGAAGCTCATCGAGCCGGGCGGCCTCGGCCAGCAGCGAGGGCTGGTCGGCGAGGTCGGCGAGGGCCGGCCCTCGCCACAGGGCTAAGGCGTCCTCGAGCGTGGCGACAGCCACGTTTGGATCGACCGGAAGGGCCTTCTTCGCGTCCCTCATGAGCTCGTCGAACCGGGTGGCGTCCAACTCGGAGGATTCGAGCCTCAGGCGGTAGCCGGGTGCATGGCTCTGGATGCGGTCGCTGCCGAGGGCTTTCCTTAGGTGCGAGACATAGGTCTGGATGACGTTGCGGGCCTGGTCGGGCGGTTCCTCCCCCCAGATCTCGTCGATCAGTGTCTCGGCGGGCACCAGCTGATTCGCACGAAGAACCAGGTGCGCGAGAACGGCGCGCTGCTTCGGCCCGCCAAGGGGGATGGGGCCGCCTCCCGCGTCCACCTCGAGGGGCCCGAGGACGCGGAACCGCATCCTCCCGCCGTACACCGGACGCGCCGGCCGCGTAGGGAGAAGGCTTCGCATCCGCTCCGCGACGTCGCTCCCCTCCGAAACGATCGCCAGGATGTGGACGGGGTCAGACAGCCCTTTGAGGTGCAGCTCGCCCCGATCCGTGTACCGAACGCCCTCGACCGTGCGGGCCAGGTGAACCAGGCTCTGACTGCCGAGGATCTCGCCCGGGCCGGCCTCGCCGCACAGCCTCGCCGCAAGGTTCAAGGCCCCACCCCGGTACCC
>DASQUW010000040.1:0-14112 GCA_035641075.1 Actinomycetota bacterium
CTGCGCCGTCCGCTCGAGCTTGTCGTTCACGAAGAACTGCACGACGTCGTCGCGGCCCGAGAAGTAGTAGTAGAGCGTCGCCCGGGGGATGCCGGAGAGCTTGGCGAACTCCTCGATCGACGCCCGGAACCCGTGGCCGTGGGGGAGGCGCTCTCCCGCCTCCAGCAGCTTGGTGGCCAGGTCCTCGGGCAAGGCCTTCACGGCGTCTCCACTCTAGTCGAGACCTCGGGCTAGACAAGAGTCTAAACCCTAGGATATACTCCAGTCTCCGGTCTAGACGAGATGCTAGACCGTCCTCCAACATGGAGGTGGAGATGGAGGAGGCTCCGGAACGGCGGCGGGACACAACCAGAGGCGGGACGACAATGACCGAGACCCGCTCCGCCGCGACAAGCGTCGAACCACGTCGCTGGTGGGTGCTGGCCGTGATGTCTGTGGGAACGCTCATGGTGTTCCTCGACGACACCGTGGTGAACACCGCGCTGCCCAGGATTGCGGTCGACCTCGACGCCTCGACCTCGGCCCTGCAATGGGTGATCGACGCCTACGTGCTGGTGCTGGCGGGACTGCTGCTGCTCTGCGGCTCGATCGGCGACCGCTACGGCCGCAAGCGGATGATGACCAGCGGGCTCGTGGTGTTCGGACGTTCCGCAAGAGCGAGCACGAGGGGAGCTTGAGATGAGGATCAACCCGGAATCTTTCGCGAGAGCAAGCAGCCGCCACCCGTGGCGCACCGTCATCGTCTGGGTCGTCGTGCTCGGTGGGGCGATAGGCCTGGTGGCGGGAGGGCTGTTCGGCGACGCGCTCACGAATGCCATCGACTTCACGAACGAGCCGGAGGCGAAGGAAGCGGCGCGGCTCGTGGAGGAGCGGCTCCGTGGCGAAGAGCCTGATTCGGAGCTCGTCCTCGTGGCGTCCGGGACGGCGACCGTTGAAGACCCGGCGTACGCGTCCTACGTCGGCGCACTTCAGGAGAAGATCCAGGCACTGGGCGATGACGTCGTGACGAGCGTCGGCAGCTACCTCACCGAGGACGGTCCCGTGTCGGAGAGCAGACGGGCGGTGCTCCTGCCGGTCCTCATGACGACCACCGACGAGGATGTCCTGAGCGATGACGCGAAGCTGCTCGACGAGGCCGTCGCCTCGGTCGATCGGCCGGAGGGCTTTGAGACGCACGTCGCCGGCCCCGCGACGCTCTTCAACGAGTTCCAAGAGATCATCGAGGAGGACATCCAGACGGGCGAAGGCGTCGGATCGCTCGTCGCGCTCATCGTCTTGGTCGTGGTCCTCGGTGCGGTGGTCGCAGGCTTCGTGCCGATCCTCCTCGCTGCGTTCTCGATCGCGATCGCGATGGGAGCGACCGCGCTGGCAGGGCTCGCCTTCGACTTCTCGTTCTTCGTGCAGAACATGATCACGATGATCGGCCTCGCGGTCGGGATCGACTACTCGTTGTTCATCATGGCCCGGTACCGCGAGGAACGGCTCCACGGTCGCGAGAAGGAGGAGGCGATCGGCCGCGCCGGCGCCACTGCGAACCGAGCGGTGTTCTTCAGCGGGATGACGGTGGTCCTTGCGTTGCTCGGGCTCCTGCTCGTCCCGAACACGATCTTCCGGAGCCTGGCGGGTGGAGCCATCTTCGTCGTCCTGGTCGCGGTGGCGGCCTCGATGACGCTGCTGCCCGCGATCCTCTCGCTGATGGGCGACAAGGTGAACGCGCTCCGCGTTCGGAGCAAGGCCGGTCGTGTCGAGGCAGGGACGGGGTTCTGGGATCGTGCGACCCGCCTGGTGATGGGCCGACCCGTGATCAGCTTCATCGCGGGAGCCGGTCTCCTCGTCGTCCTTGCCGTTCCGTACTTCAGCATCCACACGGGGACGTCCGGGGTGAGCACGCTGCCGGACGACATCGACTCCAAGCGGGCGTTCGTCCTGTTGGAGGAGAACTTCGCCGGAGGCCTCTCCGAGCCGGCGCAGGTCGTGATCGATGGCGACATCGCCGCCCCGGACGTGCAGAGCGCGATCGACGAGCTCACGGCAACCGTGACCGACGACGAGCGGTTCGCTGCTCCGAGTCCGCTCGAGGTGAACGAGGCAGGCGATCTCGCCGTGCTCGCCATCCCGCTCCGAGGGGACATCTACGAGGACGCTTCGGTCCAGGCGCTCCGTGACCTCAGGGGGGACTACGTTCCCGGCGCGTTCGCCGATGCGAACGCTCGAGTGCTGGTGGGCGGTGAAACCGCGTTCAACGTCGACTTCTTCAACCAGTCCGACACCTACATGCCGATCGTCTTCGTGTTCGTGCTGGGGCTCTCGTTCCTGCTCCTGACGGTCGTGTTCCGGTCGGTGGTGCTACCGGTCAAGGCGATCCTCATGAACCTGCTGTCCGTGGGGGCCGCCTACGGCATGGTCGTGATGTTCTTCCAACAGGGCGTGGGGCCGGCGTTCGTGAAGGACATCGCCTCGGCGCTGAACTTCATCCAGGTCGAATCGATCGAGGCGTGGCTGCCGCTGTTCCTGTTCGCGGTCCTGTTCGGGTTGTCGATGGACTACCACGTGTTCCTCCTCACGCGGATCCGCGAGCACTACGACCTGACGGGAGACAACACGGGTTCCGTTGCATACGGCCTGCGCACGACAGCCGGGATCATCACCGGCGCCGCGCTCATCATGGTCGCCGTATTCGGCGGGTTCGCCGCCGGGCGCCTCGCCCCACTCCAGCAGATGGGATTCGGTCTGGCGGTCGCGGTCTTCCTGGATGCCACGATCGTGCGGACGATCCTGGTCCCCTCGGCGATGAAGCTTCTCGGCAGGGCGAACTGGTACCTGCCGCGGTGGCTCGAATGGCTGCCGAAGCTGGACGTCGAAAGGCATGAGGCCGCGGAGAGGTGGGTCGAGATCCCCGACGCGCCGGCGGAGCTGGTGGAAGCGGGACGCGACTCCGGGAAGCGTCCCGGAGATTTCGGATAGGGGTGGACTATCCCGGGGGCCGAGAGCGAGTCTTTTCGCTCTTGAGCTCCCGGAGGGCGTCTCTCGAGCGCGCTCCATCTCCTGTTCCCACGCTCGCCGACGCTCCTCCTCTCGCCGCTCCCGCTCCAGGCGACGCTGTTCAGCCTCCTCGGCTCGTGACTCGATGTTCGCGAGGACGATCATGGACCATCGCTCGTGCACGTCCGGCGGGCCCTCCGCCTGGCCAGCGCCACGAACCCCTGATTTGTCCGTTTCCGCAGCCGGCTCGAGGACAAGATGGAGCGCTACCGGGTCCTCGCCCGAGCAGCGACGGCTCCCGACGTCGTGCTGTTCTGCTTCCCGAGCGAGGCTCGGGAGGCGAGCGCCCGCCGCGTTCTGGGTGGAACGCCGATGCCGGTCGGAACGGCGACGCTCGAGCGGCACCTGAAAGACCCCCTCGGGCCGAACTGGCTTCTCGTCGATGAGGAACGCCGTGCGCGGCTCACTGACCTGCCGCGGAGGGGGACGGCGTGACCGACATTGTGGCCGGCGCTGTGATCGCCGCGCTCGCCTCCATCGTCGGGTCCGTCCTCACGTTCATTGTTGGCATCCGCCAGGTCAAGCGCTCGGTCTCGACTGCAAGCGGCACTCCGCTTGGTCCGGCGATCGACGGCCGGCTCGAGCAGATCGAGCTCCGACTGATGCGCATCGAAAAGTCGCTCGGAGACGTCCGGGACCGTCTCGCCTTCGAGGAGGGACGCTCCTGGCCGACGCCCTGGCCGCCCCGCGGCCCGGATTGAGCGAACAGGATCGAAGCATCCGTCTGGTGGCTGAGGTGGTACCGGCGTCCGCCGACGTCTCGGAGGCTCTTCGCCGGCGGCAGCTGATCGCCATCCGCCGATTCCTCCGCGAGATCTCTGCGCGGCGAGGCCGGTCACAGGCTGGCGTTAGGCTGCCCGAGACCGAGCAAGAATCGGAGGCGTCATCGACGTGATAGACGGCGGCGTTCGCTGGGCGTTCTACGGGCGCGTGTCCACCGAGGACAACCAGGATCCGACGCTGTCCCTGCCGCGTCAGCTCGTGAACTGCGAAGGTGCGGCGGCCAGCGTCGGCGGCCAGATCGTCACCCACTTCTACGACATCGAGAGCGGCGCGGCGCGCTACGAGAAGCGGGGCGCCGGCCACGTCTCCGACTTCGACATCCCCATTCCACGCGACGGCGGCCTCATGGACCTCCTCCAGGAGGCGGGCACCGGGCGCTTCGACGTCGTCGTCTGCGAGTCGATCAGCCGCGTGGCCAGGAACCCCTCGGTTACGTTCCGCGTCGAGGAGGAGCTCCGAGAGGCCCACGTGAAGCTGTGGGCGGTCGATGAGCCCTGGGAGGAGTCCTTCGGGTCGATCGTGCTGCGCCACGTGAACGTGGGGCTCGCCCGAGGGTATCTGCACGAGCTGAAGGTGAAGTCCCGACAAGGGATCGAGGCGGCCGCCCGCCAGGGACGTCACGCAGGGGGCAAGCCGCTGTACGGGTACCGGTTCCGAGAGATTCCACACCCGAATCCGCACAAGGCCCGACAGGGATACAAGCAGAAGCTCCTCGAGCCCGACCCCGTGCGGGCCCAGATCGTTCGCATGATCTTCGAGGACTACGTGGCCCGCGGGATGAGCCTTGGCGTTCTTCAAACCAAGCTGAACGCCGACCTGGGGCGCTTCCCGCCGCCAGAGTCGCCAGATCCTCGACGACGGACCGGCAGGTGGGGTCGCTCGAGCGTATGGGAGATTCTGCGCAACCCGAAGTACACCGGCTATCAGGTGTGGAACCGGCGGGCGCGGAAGCGCGGAGGCAAGACGAATCCGCCCGAGCAGTGGATCTGGTCCGAGGAACCGGCCCACGAACCCCTGGCGTCCCGGGAGATGTTCGAGGAGGCGGCCCGCCGCTCGGTTTCCCGCGACAACGTCGTGAAGGCCGCGGCGGCTCGTGCCGACTACGCGCCACGGACCTATCTGCTGAGGTCTTTCCTCCGGTGCGGGGCCTGCGGTCTGCGGATGCACGGGCGCGAGCGCCACGGGGTGTCCTACTACGTCTGCGAGACCGCGCGTCGCCAGGTCACCCTCGTTTCGGCCGAGCATCCGAAGATGATCTACGTAAGGGAGGATCGTGCTGTTGGGCGCGTGATCGAGTTCCTCGGGACGCACCTGTTCGGGCCGGGGAGGAGGGAGGGGCTCGCGCGAGCCCTGGAGGAGACCGATCCGGAGCGGGACGCCCACCACGACGAGGCCGAGCAGCTGAAGTCGGAGCTGGCCGAGCTCGCCGCCCGGATTCGACGGCAGGTGTCCCACCTGGAGGCCCTGGAGGCCGACACGGCCGCTGGCGCTGAGATCCGGAGCCGCCTCCGCGAACTGGCCGGATTGAAGGCACGGCGCGAACGTGAGCTCGAGGCGACCGAGCGGGCAATCGCGAGGAAGCCAGATGGCGAGCAGGCTCAGGAGCTCGTCGACCCACTCCCGCAGCTGGACGTCGATGTCTCCCTCCTGGCGGAGGAGTCGTTCCGAGAGTTGCTCGCCGCTCTCGACTTCCGCGCCACATTCGAATCGGCTCGGAACGAATTGAGGATGCGGGCGACGCTCGCTCCGGAGCTCCTGCCCGTGAAAGGGGACGGCATGTCGTCCCCTTTGTCAGTGCCCCCGGGAGGACTCGAACCTTCGAGGCAAGGCTGGAGAACGAATCCTACTGATCAAAGAGAGCTCCGAGGGCCGACACCCTTAGGAGGCGAACAGGTTCGGGTGCGAGGGCCACTAGGCACCTGTTTTTTCAACATTCTCCGGTGCTACGGCTTACAGGTGTGTGATTTGACCCTGCCGCACTCTGGCCGCTCGACGCCACCGCAGTGCCTCCCATTCCGCAGCCCCGATGAAGAGCGCTCCGCCCTCAACGGCTATGGCTCCCCATCCCCGCCCAGCGGATCCCATTGAGTTCGGGAAGACGATTGAAGCGGGGCCGCGCCCATCGGCTGGGCGACGCCGTTACTCGTTGACCTTGACGTCGCCGAAGAGGCCCCATGCCCGAACCTCGACCTCGGGACCTTCGCCGGCTTCCACGTCGACGCGCTGATCCCCGAGGAGCGTGGTTCCGCTGGTGGTCACCCGGGTGCCAGGAGAAACGCGCAGTCGGACGTCTCCTACTAGATGGAAGACGCGAAGGATGGCTCCTTCCCCGGGAGGCCGGGTGCGCAAGTCCAGCCGCACGTCGCCGATGAGGACCACAATTTGCTCATCGGTCCATCCGACAGGAAGGGCACCCTCAGTCACGTCGCCCAGTAGAGAGAACACCGAGGGTCGAGCCGAAGGCCCCCGAGCCTTGCGCGAGCGCCTGACCCAGAGCCACGCCGCCACTGCCCCCAGAACGATTACCGCCAGAACCACCCAGAGCGCTGGGCTAGGGGAGAAGCGCACGTCAGCGTACACGCGGGGAGTGTCGGCCGGCGAGCCGATCATGTCAATGCCCTATCAGCCGCCGGCTCGCCGGGCCCGCGGGCTGGCGAGCGGAGTCACCTGTTTCCTCAACATTCTCTGGGGAGAATGACATCGAGGCCATGGAACAGCTCGCCGCCATGGGCATGGAGGAGGGCCTGACGCAGGCGGTCGACCAGATTGACGAGATCTTGGCTGAAACCGGTTGAGGCAACCAGATTCGAGCTAAAGACCATAGCGAGAAAGGAGTTGCCGTGAAACTGACGACCACCACGATCGTCTCCGTCGACGGAGTGATGCAGGGACTCGGCGGGCCGGACGAGGACCGCAGGGGCGGATTCGAGCGCGGCGGATGGGTCACGTCGCTGTTCGACAACGAGGCCATGACGTTTCTCAACCAGGTCTACCAGCGCGCCGACGCGTTCCTGTTCGGCCGGCGGACCTACGAGATCTTCGCCGGCTCGTGGGGAGCAATGGACGATCCGGGTGCCAACCCCATCTGGGAGGCGTTGAACACGCAGCCCAAGTACGTCGCATCGACCACGCTCACCGAACCGCGCTGGGCGAACACGACCGTCCTCTCCGGTGACGTCGCGGCGGCCATCGGCGAGCTGAAAGCCAAGCTGGCGGGTGAGCTGCAGGTGCACGGCAGCGGCAGCCTGAGCCGCTGGCTGTTCGACAAGCAGCTTGTCGACGAGCTCACCCTGCTCACCGTCCCGGTGATCGTCGGCCAGGGCACGCGGCTATTCCGCGACACCGGCCCGGACACAGCGCTTGACCTGGTCGACTCGCGAGCCACCCCGAAGGGCGTAACGATCCAGGTCTACCGGCCCACCGGGCGCCCTCAGTACGGAACGGCCACGGTCGACGTGAACCACGTGACATAGAACGTCCTCGAAGGCTACGCCCATATCGAGCGCGCCCTGCAGGATGGAGCGCTGCCGGAGCGCAAGGCTGTGATGCAGGCGGTGGTCGAGGAGATCAGGGTCCGGGATCGCGGCCACATCCAGCCGGTCTTCCGCGTCCCGATTTTTGGACCACCGTATGGGTTGGTGCCCCCGGCAGGAGCTTATTCGAACCCACACGTACAGGAGCAAATCGCCCATCTCTACCGGCTGGTGAGCCGGTCATCGCTTGAAGATCCCGATCCCTAGCGCGATGCGTCGTGATTAGACGCTCAGCGGCGTCATTGGTCGGAGTACTACACCGATGACTGCTTGCGGACGCGGAAGCGAAGGATGGTGACGGCTCCCGACCGCGTGCTGCCGAGCGGTTCCAGGTCTATCCTTGCGAGACCCGGGGAGGAGTAGAACCGGATGCCGTCGCCGAGCAGCACCGGCAATACATACACCAGGATCTCGTCGACGAGCCCCCGCCGCAGGCACTGGCCGGCCACGTCAGCACCGAGGATTTCGAGGTTCCTCCCGCCTGCAGCGTCCAGTGCCGTGGCGACCGCTTCCCTGATGTCACCGGTGAGGAACGTGACCGCCGGGTCCGGCGGGTCCGGCGGCTCGTGGGTCAGGACGAACACGGGTCCGGAAAAGCCGTATTCTTTGCCGCTAGGCTCACCGGCGGCTTCCATCCTGTTGGCTACCTCGTAGGTCCGCCGCCCGATGAGCATGGCGCCGGTGGCCGCCGCGATCTCCGGGAACTCGTCTGGCGCCACGAAGTCGAGGATCCAGTTCATCGCGTGGCCGGGACCAGCGATGAAGCCGTCAAGCGACATCGACCTGTTCACGACCACCTTGCCGTTTCCGGTGCTCGTATCACTCATCCTGTTCCTCCGAAGAACCTTAGGATGTTCCCGTGATCCGTACCTGCGCCTCTTGGGCCAGTCGATCCACAGTCACAGCCGCGAGCACCGAAGACACTAGCCCGGCTACCACCCTGATCGCGCCAGCCGCACCCGACCCGGCTGCCCGCCCAGGCTCCCAGACCCAAGGCCACAACCAGTGCTAGCACGCCTAGGGAACTGGAACGGTCCTGAGAGCCGTGGTGTCTTCAGACGGATCGATTGGGTGGCGGGGTTAGACGCCAATCGACGATGGGAACGAGCAAGAGCGCAGGAGCCTATATGGACCGGACCCTGAGGAGGGGCCGGCTGGAGGTGACGATATCGGGGCCGGGTTCCATTGACCTGCCCCGGGCCACCTCGAACGTCGTTGCAGAAGGCAGCCGCAGAAAGGAGACGACCCCATGTACCTGCGTACGATCCGACTCTTCCTGCTCTTCGAGGGCGCAACGTTCGTGGCGCGAGGGGTGCATAAACTCCGGCACCCGCGCTGAGCAGGGGGTTCTCCCGGCTCGCCCCCTGCCCCCGGGCGGCACCTGAGAACACTGCTTGCTGAACGTTCTCTGGGGAGAACGAGCCGACCGTTCGGGTCGGCCAAGTCATTCCAGTGTGTAGCCCAAGCGCCGACCGATGAAGGCGAGCCCTCGGATCAACGTGTGCGGCGGCTTCACCTGTACCGACGTGCCCTGCTCCACCGCAGCCATCGAGATGTAGATGCCCGAGCGGAGGCCCTTGAGCCCCTTGACCTTTCCCGCCCGGATCAAGCGGTCCACCGTCTCCAGGTATTCCTGGAAGGTGAGGGCAGGCCGATGCACGTTCAGGAACCGGACCGCCTTCTCGCTCGCGTTCCGGAACGCATGGCGCGCCCCCTGCGGAACAGTCAGCGACTCTCCCGCTGGCACTGACTGCCACCCGCCGTCACGGAAGACCTCAAGCGCGCCGTCGAGAACGTCGTAGGTCTCTTCCTGCTTAGGGTGGTAGTGGACATTCGTGGCTCCTCCCGGCTCGAGCATGATGTCCATCTCGACATAGGCACCGTCGGTGGCCGCCGAAGGGGTGATGACGGTTGCTTCCAG
Organism: Actinomycetota bacterium; assembly: GCA_035641075.1. Classification (GTDB taxonomy): domain Bacteria; phylum Actinomycetota; class UBA4738; order UBA4738; family CALAEC01; genus DASQUW01. The sequence goes on from DASQUW010000040.1 coordinate 9,280, forward strand.
CCCGAAGACCGCTCGGAGGTCCAGGACCTTCTTGTCCGACTCACCATCGTGGCGTTTCTCCCGCCTCTCCATCACTGCTTCCTCCTTCTGCGCCTTCGGTCGGGGCCCGCCGGGGCCGGCGAACCGGCTTCCGGCGAGCCCTCAGGGCAGGCTAGGGAGGAGAGCGGCGGCCGCCATCGGGGCTACCACCCATTTGGGTGGTCCACCACGTAGATCCTGCTACGTCAGGCCGTGCTTGCTCGCGTACGTCGAGGCGAGGATCCGAGCCGCTCGGCCATGGGCGCCGATCTTCGAATACACGTTGGACAGATGACGTTCGACCGTCCGCACGGAAAGGAACAGCTCGGATGCGATCTCCTCGTTGGACCTGCCCCGCCCGACCAGCCGGAGGACATCGACCTCTCGGGCGGTGAGGTGGAGATCCGGCCGCGCGTACCGGCAGCCCGTGAGCTACGTGCGGGACGGCGACTACCTGCTCACCCCGGGAGGCGGGAAGTGGAAGCTGAACCTGCGCGAGGGCGAGCCCATCACGATCCGGTTTCGCGGACGGGACGTGTTCGCCCGGCCGGAGTTCATCCGCGACCCCGACGAGGTGGAGCGACTGCTGCGCCGGATGGTGTCTGCCAATCCTCGTGTTGCCTCGTTCGTCCTCGGGCGGAATCTCGAGATCGACCGGGGCAAGGTCGAGGCGGCGGTTCGGCGCGGCTTCGTCATCGTCCGGTGGCATCTGGACCAGACGGTCGGACGGCCGCCCGAATGGTCGGCATCCGAAGGAGCTGATGATGACGGGCGCATAGCCCGCTGTTGAACGACTCATAGCGGAGGCGGTCTCGACTTCCGATACGGGTCGGTTGCGTTTCTCGGCCTCGCGTAGTAGGCTCCCAAGTGGAGATACGTGACCGTATCGTATCGGCAGACTTGAGAATGGGTCCGCGAGAAGGCGGAAGGAGGGCGTATGAGCCGGGGAGATCCCACGATCCGGGGCACCTACCCGCGCCCCCTGGCGCGGCCCAACCACACGTATCGAGCGGGCCGGGTCTGCGGGCGGGATGGCTGCGAGACCAGGCTGTCCATCTACAACCGCTCGTCCTACTGCTTCCTGCATGAGCCGGTACGGAGGTACGTGGTGCGGGGACGCAAAGGGGGTCAACGGGCGGCGTGATCGGTTGGGCATCCACGACGAAGGATCGGAGGAGGGGGGATCGAGATGACGCGGTGTCCCTCGTGCGGGTCCGCGCGGGTCGTCCACATCGTGGATGGGACCCGCCGGGCCTTCTGCACCCGCTGCGGCACCCGGTGGCGGCAGGAGGCCGACCGGCAATGGGCGATCCGCCGCCCCACGGTCGACCCGGGCGGAGGATCGGGATTCATACAGGAACCGCGGGGGTCGGCCTGAGCGGCCCCAGCGTCTGAGCCAAGGAGGGATCGATGATGGAAGCAACTGCTGAGCGACGGGGGTCCGCCACCGAGGCGGCCGGGTACGACCGTCGCTGGTGGGCCCTGCTCGTCCTGTGCCTGAGCCTGGTCGTCATCGGGATGGATAACACCATCCTGAACGTGGCCCTCCCCACCCTGGCCCGGGACCTGCAGGCCACCGGGAGCGACCTCCAGTGGATGGTGGACTCCTACATCCTGGTGTTCGCCGGGCTCCTGCTCACGATGGGTGCCCTGGGCGACCGGTTCGGACGGAAGCTGGCCCTGAATGTCGGCCTCCTGGTGTTCGTGGGGGGCTCGGTGGCCTCGGCATTCGCGGGGTCCGCGGAGGTCCTGATCGCCTCCCGGGCGGCCATGGGGATCGGCGGGGCCCTGATCATGCCCTCCACCCTGTCGATCATCACCAACGTGTTCCCGGAGAAGGAGCGGGGCCGGGCCATCGGGGTGTGGGCCGGGGTGGCGGGGCTGGGCATCGTCCTCGGGCCCGTCATCGGCGGATGGCTCCTGGAGAACTTCTGGTGGGGCTCCGTCTTCCTGGTGAACGTGCCCGTCGTGGCGGTGGCCATCCTCGCGGGGTGGCCCCTGGTGCCGGAGTCGCGGGACCCGAGAGCGACTCCGCTCGACCCGGTCGGGGCGCTGCTGTCGATCGCAGCCCTGGTCACGGCGGTCTACGGGATCATCGAGGCCCCGGCGAAGGGGTGGACCGATCCCCTGATCCTGGGCTCCTTCGGCACAGCCGCCCTGCTGTCCGTCGCGTTCATCTGGTGGGAGCTCCGGGTGGGGCACCCCATGCTCCGGATGGAGTTCTTCTGGAACCCCCGGTTCAGCGTGGCCAGCGGGGCCATCACCATGGTCTTCTTCGCCCTGTTCGGCTCGGTGTTCCTGCTCACCCAGCACCTCCAGTTCGTGCTGGGGTACACACCGCTCGAGGCGGGGTTCCGGATCCTGCCGGTGGCGGCGCTCATCGTGGCCGCTCCGCTGTCGGCGCGGATGGTGGAGCGGATCGGGACCAAGATCGTGGTCTCCGTGGGGCTCTTGGTCGTGGCAACCGGGCTGTGGCTCCTGTCCACCGTCGAGGTCACCAGTGGCTACGGCCTCGTTGCCTGGTCGCTGGCCGTCCTCGGCACCGGGATGGGGCTGACCATGGCCCCGGCCACAGAGTCGATCATGGGCTCGCTCCCCTTGGCCAAGGCCGGGGTGGGCTCGGCCATGAACGACACCACGCGCATGGTCGGCGGGGCTCTGGGGGTGGCCGTGCTGGGCAGCGTCCTGGCGTCCGCCTACGGGTCGGCCATCGAGCCCGCCCTCCGAGGCTTCCCGCCTCAGGTCGCGCAGGCCGCCGGTGACTCCATCGGGGCCGCTTCGACCATCGCCGCCCGGCTCGGGCCTCAGGGCCAGGGCCTCCTCGAGGTGGCTCGGTCCGCGTTCATCGACGGCTTGGGCGACGCGGTCCTGGTGGGAGCGGGCGTGGCCGCCCTCGCGGGCCTGCTGGTCCTCCTGTTCCTCCCCGCCCGGGGGAGGGAGGAGGCGCAGGCCGGGGAGCCGACAGCCGCAGTGGCGCCAGCGAGGATCCGAGGATGATGGACCCGATAGCCTCGCCGACCGAGCAGGGAGCGCCCCGCCCCCCGGGGCGTCCCCGGAGCGCCCGGGCCGACCGGGCCATCCTCGACGCCACGGTCGACCTGTTCGTTGAGCAGGGCTACCAGGGGATGAGCATCGAGGGGGTGGCCGCCCGGGCCGGGGTGGGGAAGACCACCATCTACCGCCGGTGGGCGTCCAAGGAGGAGCTCGTGGTCGATGCCATCGAGGAGCTCATCTTCGACGTCCACCCGAAAGACACCGGGTCGCTCCGGGACGACCTGGTCGACCTCCTGGTCCAGCTCCAGACGGTGCTGAGCTCAACGCGCGCCGGAGAGGTCTTCCCCCGGATGCTCCCCGAGGTGGCGGCGGCCTCCCCCCTGGGGCGGGCCTGGCTGGAGAGGGTGATCCAGCCCCGGTTCGCCATGCTGGGATCGATGCTGAGCCGCGGGGTGGACCGGGGCGAGCTCCCTGAGGGCGTCGACCTGGAGGTGACCCGGGGCATGCTGGTCGGGCCGCTCATCTTCTGGAAGCTGCTCCGCCGCCTTCCGCGAAAAGGGGCGCTGGAGCGAGCCGAACGGATCGTTGACACGCTGCTCGATGGCCTCCGGGCGCCGAACCGTTAGGAGACAGCGAAGGTTCCACCGAAAGGAGGGTTCCCGATGTTGGCGGCAAGCGATTGGGTGGTGTGGCTGGTGATCCTGGCGGTCCTCGTCCTGGTCGCAGGGGTGTATCTGGCCGCGGGTCGGCGGGGGCGGGATTTCCTCGAGCGGCGGGCCATGCGAGAGGCCCTCGGCGCCAGGGTCCGTGAGGTGATGTCCCGGCCGGTCGTGGTGGCCAGGCAGGAAACGACGGTCGAGGAGGCGGCGGCGATCATGTGGTCCCGCCGGATCGGATGCCTCCCTGTGGTGGGTCCCGACGGCCGGTTAATAGGCATCGTCACCGAGTCCGACCTCACGGGGATCCGACCCCGGCTCCCCGACCTGGTTCGGGGAACCCGGCGCATCGGGGAGCGCGTGGGGACCGAGGGGGTGGAACAGGCCTACGACGAGGCGAGGGCCATGGCCGTCGGCACCGTGATGACCCGAGCCGTCGTTACCGCAGCCGAAGAGGAGCGGGTCTCCGACGTCGTGGTCCGGATGATGGATCGGGACCTGCACCACCTCCCCGTGGTCGAGGACGGAGTCCCCGTGGGGGTAGTGGCTCGCCACGACCTCCTGACCCTCCTGGCGGGGAAATCGAGGGGCGGGTCGCCGAGGCCCAGCCTCGGGCGGGGACGTCAGGCCAGGATGGCGGAGCTCGCCGGTCTCGCCGATCGTGTCGCGAACACCTGATGGACGTGTGACCCGATGAACTGCCGTGGAGTGTCTTCGTAGCGGGTTGGCCGGTCTTCTTGAGCAAGCGCCATGCCAAGATCCGGCGCGACGGCTACTGGCGTCGGGCACCCTGAGTTCGATTCCCGACCGCTGAGGCGAAGGTACGAACACGGGAACTCCGGGGGAGAAGGTGTGGGTTGCCCGCGCTACTGGGGGGGAGTCGCCCCGCGCGTGGTCGTTTGTGAAAGTCCTTCCTCCGACACGAACAATCTCCCTGAAGGCCCGAGCCTTCGGCCCCGGGGAGTCACCTGTTTCCGCAACATTCTCCGGCGTGAATGACACACATGTGATTTGCGTCTGGGAGAGGCGGATCGGCTGTCAGCTCGTGCTCTGAATCGCCAGGTCAGGACCCCGAATCGGGGTTTCTGTGCCCTACAGGCTCAAGGTCCTCGTCGCGAGGGCCTCATGTGAGACTCGGAACGTCGGTCTGGCTCTCATGGAGCGA
>DASQUW010000041.1:0-8249 GCA_035641075.1 Actinomycetota bacterium
CGTGGGCTCGAAGGACCAGGACGTGTTCGTCATCTCGACGACGGGCATCGTCATCAGGGTTCCCGCGTCGGAGATCCGCCAGACGGGCCGGCCCAGCCAGGGCGTGCGGGTGATGCGACTGCAAGGACGGCAGAAGGTGGCCGCGGTGGCCCCGGTGATCACCCAAGTCGAGGGTGTCATCAGTTGAAGTGGGGAACGGTGGACTGTTGATCCTCTCGGCAGCGCCCGCCGCGACCGGCGCGGTCACGAGGATGCTGTATCCGGGGTTCGTTTCAACGCAGGGCGCGCCCGAGGTGGGGGCGTTCTTCGTCATCGCAGGCTGGGTCGGAGCGCTGGGCTCCTGGCGGTCGGTGTCTGGCAGTTCCGGGCCGTTCCCCGAGCCCGGCTGATCGCGCTCGTGCTCCTTGCAGCCACATCCGCGGCGTACGTTGGCGCCAATGGCGTGGGATTGGCGTTCACCGGAGCGGTCGCTGGCTCGGAGGCGCTCGCCCCTTGCATTGGACCGGGACCGTCATCGGGGGCGCCCTCTACGTGACGTCGCTTGCCGAGGCCTAGCTGGCCTTCCGGGCCCCGACGAGGGCTGAGCCGCCCTCTTCGCGTCCATCGGGGTCCGGCGAAACGAGGATCGGATGGATCCGTGGGAGGTCGGGCCCGGCGCGTGCGCGACGCATAATGCCGTCGTGCAACTCGGCGTCTGGGTGGTGATCCTCTCGGCGATCGTCGGATCCGCCACGGCATTCGTCCTTCGCACCCGTATCGCCGGTTGGGCCGTGGCGGCTCTCCTCGCCGGCAGCGGGGCGGCGCTCGGCTGGGGAGGGATGCTCCTTCGAGCCGATCCCGAGGCCAGGGAGATCGCCGTCGGCGTGGCCGCGATGGCTGTTCTCGTTCCGGTGCACGTCCGTATCGTTCTCGGACCGTTCGGCCCGCGCCGAATACGGACGGTGCCCCGATTCGAGATCCTGGAACACACGGCGGACGTCGGCCTCCTGGGTCGCGGGGCGACGCTCGAGGAAGCGTTCGCCGGGGTGGCCGAGGGACTCGCGACGCTGCTCGGCCTGTGGTTCCCGGGAGAGGGCACGGATCAGCGGGTCCATGTCGAGGGGCGGGATCTCGAATCCGTTCTGGCCGCCTGGGTCGACGAGCTCCTGTACCTGCACGAGGTCCAGGACGTCGTGTTCGGCGGCTTCACCGTGCAGGGAGTGACCGATCAGGGCCTGGATGCTCGGGTGCGGACCGCCGCTCGAGGCGACAGAGAGCTGGAAGGGATCGGGGTGAAGGCGGCCACGTACCACCGGCTCGAGGTCGATCGGGATGCCGACGACTCCTGGTTCGCCCGCATCTACCTGGACGTATAGGCACCTGCCGGGGTCTACACTCGAACGCAGGATGGCCGTGAAGCTCGAACGCCTTGAGGAATTCGTCTGGCGAGTCCCCCAGGGAAGCGTGCCGGGGATGCGCGTGCCGGGGGTCGTCTTCGCCACGGAGCAGCTGGCCGAACGGGCAGAGGAGGATCGGGCGGTTGAGCAGGTGGCGAACGTCGCCACGCTCCCGGGCATCGTGACGGCGTCCTACGCGATGCCTGACATCCACTGGGGATATGGCTTCCCCATCGGAGGGGTGGCCGCCACCGACGTCGACGCGGAAGGTGTGGTCTCGCCGGGCGGCGTGGGGTTCGACATCTCCTGCGGGGTGCGCCTGATGCGCTCGGAGCTGGAGTGGGAGAACGACGTCCGCCCGAAGATCGGGCAGCTCGTGCACACGCTCGGCCGCCTCGTTCCGAGGGGTGTCGGGCAGAAGGGGCGGATGCGGCTATCGCGAAGCGATATGGAGAAGGTCCTCCAGGAGGGCGTTCGTTTCCCTCTCTCCCAGGGGGTGGGCTGGGAGGAGGACGCCGAGTTCTGCGAGGACTTCGGGGTGCTGGAGGACGCCAGGCCGGAGGCCGTCTCGGACCGGGCCATGGAGCGGGGAGGTCCGCAGCTCGGAAGCCTCGGCGCCGGCAACCACTTCCTCGAGGTCCAGGTGGTCGAGGAGGTGTTCGATCAGCAGCCCGCGAACGCGATGGGTCTCTTCGCCGGACAGGTATGCGTGATGCTGCACTCCGGGTCTCGTGGTCTGGGGCACCAGATCTGCACGGATTACCTGAAGGTGGTGGACCGCCTCACGAACAGCCTGGGGATCGAGGTGCCGGACCGGCAGCTCGCCTGTGTTCCGGTGCAGCACGAGGCGGCCCTCGACTACTTCGGAGCGATGTACGCGGCGGCTAACTACGCCCGAGCGAACCGCCACGTTCTCGCTCAGGCGGTCCGCGAGTCCTTCGAGCAGGTCTTCGGACGCTCCGACCGAGATATGGGCCTCGCCCTGGTGTACGACGTGGCGCACAACCTGGCCAAGATCGAAGACCACGAGGTGGACGGGCGGCTCCGAAAGCTCTGCGTCCATCGCAAGGGCGCCACTCGGGCCTTCGGTCCGGGCCACGCCGAGCTGCCTGACCGTTACAAGCCGATCGGACAGCCGGTGATCATCCCGGGAAGCATGGGAACCGCGTCCTACGTCCTGGTCGGCACGGATGAGTCGGCGCAGAGGTCGTTCTCGTCCACTTGTCATGGAGCGGGACGAGCCATGAGCCGGACAAAAGCGAAGAAGGTAATGACCGGACCTCAGCTGAAAGAGGATCTGGAAGGGCGGGGGATCACTCTGGCGGCATCTCAGTGGAGGATGCTTGCCGAGGAGGCTCCCTACGCGTACAAAGATGTATCCCAGGTTGTCGACGCCTGTGAGGGAGCAGGGCTATCCAGAAAGGTGGCCCGGCTCCGCCCCGCCGGGGTGGTGAAGGGCTGATCATGGCGACCATCGAGGCCAGGTCCGAGGCGACACCGGGGACCCGGAGCCCGGGGGCCCGGCGCATCCGCGTGGGCATCCGGAGGATCAGCCCCTGGTCCGTTCTGAAGTTCTCGCTGATCTTCTACTTCTGCGTCATGCTCGTGGTCCTGTTCGGGCTGGCCATCCTGTACATGCTCCTCGGCGCCCTGGGGGTCCTCGACTCGCTGGCCCAGCTCCTCGGGGATGTGTGGACTGGAGGAGAGTTCGAGTTCCACGGCTTCTCGATCTTCCGAACGTTGTTCCTGATCGGCTTCCTCACGGTGGTGATTGGGTCCGCCCTCACAGTGTTCATCACGGTGCTGTACAACCTGATCTCCGACCTGGTAGGAGGCATCGAGGTCACTCTGGTCGAGCGGCGCTGATGCCGGTTCCGATTGACGGTTCTCCGCGAAGCCGAGTAGTGTGGAGAGCCGACGGGGTCGGCTCTCTTTCGGGCCTGTAGCTCAGGCGGTTAGAGCGCACCCCTGATAAGGGTGAGGTCGGTGGTTCAAGTCCACCCAGGCCCACGAAAACCGAAAGGAGGCCCCATGGGCGAGGACGAGAAGAAGGGCGGCGGTAAGAAGAGGTTCTTCCTTTGGGCGATGCTGGTCGCTGCCGGCGCCGCGGTCGTGGCGATCTTTCGCCGCCGGCGGAGAGAGGGTATCGAGGAGAGCGAGTGGCAGGAGCTCCCCCCGGCGGAGGGCCCGTAGGGAACGCCTGAGCCGTTACTTCGAGACTTCGGCCCAGGGCACGGCCATCAAGTAGCGCCATCGGAGGCCCCCAAACGCGCAGTCGTCATCGATGACTTCTAAGGAGAGCCGTCCTCCGGTCGCGGACCACCTGTAGGTTCCGCGGGTCTGCGGGCAATTGGGGTCGTTGAAGAAGACGATCTCGTCCCCGGAAACGGTGTAATGTCCGACGCTTTGCCAGTCGATCGCGCCGGCCTCCCGGACGTCGTTGGTAATCCGAAAGACTCCGGTCTGAAGGCTCAGCGTGGACATTCCCACTTCCAGACGATATGGGGGGCACCTTCGACACGGACCGGCGCCTCCCGCCTCTTTTTCCGTGACCGATCTTGCGTACACGCCGTCCACCGCGGTCCGTTCGGCCGGAGGAGTTGGCTTGGTGTAGGGGTAGGGCTGGCTGACGGTTGCTCTGCCTTCAGCTGGCGGCGTGGAGCGCGGGGCCGGTCGCGAAGGGGAGCAGGCGGCAGCGAGGCAGGCCATCAGAGCGGCCGCGGCGAGGCCTCTCCGTGTCGTCCGCACCAAGACATCATCGCGCCCCTCGGTGTGTTCCGCGAGGGCAGGTTCGTTCCCTCCCACCGTGTTCCGGGGCTGCTGAAGTTCGACGGGCGGCCGGCGCGCCGTCCGACGCCTACTCCGTCGAGAACGTGATCTCGGTCAGGGTCGCGTTACCGCTCGCCTCGATGGCAAGCACCTCGACCTTGTACTCGGTTCCCGACTCCAGAAACTCAGTCGGAACGCTCATTTCGGTTGCCGTGGCAGGCAGATCTGCTTCGAGGGTTTGGAGGGGATCCTCTCGCACCACGACGACCTGGTAGCCGGTGATCTCGACCCCGGCCTGTTCCGGCACGGGATCCCACCGAACCACGAGCTCAGCAGGATTCACGGTCGAATCCTCCTCCGGGGAGAGGATCGTCGGTCCCTCCGGGAAGTCGTGGCTGAGCGGGACAGTGCTGTGCATCTTCGTGCCCTCGATGGTCTCGCCTGTGAACGTGTATTCGCCTTCGGGGAAGAGCTTGCGGAACTCATCGAGGGGGAACTCCTTGAAGGGCGGCTCGCTCGACTCCGAGAACAGTTCGGTGAGGCCGTAGTCGCTCAGCACTTCTCGGGCCTGCATATCGAGGATCCTCGTTCCATCCGGCCGGGAAATCGTGATCGACTTCCACGGTTCGTGGTCCAGGAAGACCTGGAGACCGGCGTCGCCGTCGGTGGCGTTGATCTCCACGACCAGGGTGGCGTCCTTGAACGGAACAGCGGCCTGGTCGGAGCCAGTCTTGGGAGCCACTCCGGTCGAGAGGCTCTCCCCCGTACACGCCGGCAAGGCGAGGGCTCCGGCCAGGCAGATGCCTACTGTCGAGAGCGTTCTTCTGATCATGGACTCCTCCATTTCTCTTGCTGGTTGGTGATTGTAGGCGGGGCGACTGACTTCCGGCTGACCAACCCGACACGGGGCTGAAATCGATACTCGCCCACAAGGCGCCTGTGGGTGACGCTTGTTTCCGGTGTCGAGGGACGATCGCGTCTCCCTCTCCTACACTTAGGGGAGAGGTCCTCCCGTCTGGGCGGTGTGTGCCAGTATTTCTGCCTGTGGATAAGGGGATGTAGCTCAGCTGGTAGAGCGCCTGCTTTGCAAGCAGGAGGTCACCGGTTCGAATCCGGTCATCTCCACTTCAACAGACCTCGAGGCGCCGCCTGACCGAGCAGCTGAGCGTCAGTCGTTGAGGAGCGCCAAGTCGAGCCGGCGGATGCGGTCGGGGTCGGCCAGCAGGTCGATCTCGACGATCCTCCCCCGTGCGAACGCGAATCCGAATACGACACGCGGGCGTCCGCCCGAGGCCCACACGAGTCCCGGAGTTCCGTTCACGAGCGCTGGTTGAGCGGCTCGGGCGCGCCCAGAGAATGTGTCGGCCACGGCCGCCGCACCGCGAACCTCCCTGGATGCGCCCATCTGGACGGCTGCGCGGTCGGCTCGGAGCACGACCTCTGGGTCGAGCACCGCGAGAAGGGCGTCGAAGTCACCGCCGCGCGAGGCAGCGAGGAAGGCGTCCACGACCTCTCGCTGGCGGCTGAGATCGGTGTCGGGAACGGTGGCCGCTCCCTGCACCCGGCGGCGTGCCCGGCTCGCGAGCTGTCTTGCTGCGGCCGGGGAGCGCCCCACGATGGCAGCGATCTCGTCGAACGGTACGGCGAACATGTCGTGCAGTACGAACGCGAGCCGCTCGGCGGGAGTCAGCGTCTCGAGCACCACGAGCAGCGCGGGGCCGACGGAGTCGGCCAGCAGCGCTTCGTGCTCGGGGTCGGCCGCGCTCTCCCGGCTCACGTTCGGCTCGGGCAGGTGCATGCCCATGGGCTCCTCTCGCCGTGATTCGCGCGAGCGCAGCATGTCGAGGCACACCCGCGCCACGACCGTCGTCAGCCATCCGCCCAGGTTCTCGACACCACTGCTACCGGAGCGGCTGAGCCGCAGCCACGCTTCCTGGACGGCGTCGTCTGCCTCACTCAGCGAGCCGAGCATCCGGTAGGCCACCGCCCGCAGATGGGCCCGGTTCTCCTCGAATCGGTCCGCAAGCCATTCGTATCCGTGCATCGACGATTCCCCCCGGCCGCTCACTCATATTAGTGACGAGTGAAGCCATCCCGATGTGACGAGGAGGCAGCACGATGGATCCGCATGGAGGTGTAATCCGCTGAGCAGGACGGATGCCAGCGAGGATCGTTGGCCAGGAGGCCCTTCCTAGACGAGCTTGTCGATCAGCGCGTCGATTTCCGACGGGTCCTCAGAGAGACCCCAGACCTCCGTGATCTTGCCGTCCCGGACGTGGAAGACGTTGGCCCATCTCCATTCGACGCTCCCACCGGCCGGATCCTGAGCGGTGGCCGTCCCGATGGCGATGACGTGCCGGTCGTTTCCGACGATGTCGTGCGTCTCGATCTTCGAGTTGGCCATGACCGCAGCCTGGCGCTCGAAGACCTCCGTGATCTCCTGCTTGCCCTTGTAGCTTCCCGCGAGCTTGCTCCGGCCGCCGATGTTCCAGACGACGTCGTCGGCGACGTGCTTGGCTATCCAGTCCGTGTCATTCGAAGCGAACGCTTCGAAACCCTCCCGGACGAGTGCCACGTTTGGATGCTCCTGCTGGGACATGACTCCTCCCCTTGACCCGTTGGAACGAGCCTAATCTCCTATTGGGGCCCGCACAAACTCGGTGCCATCACGGGTGATCGTTCGCCGCGAGGTCGTGGATCAGGGAACGAACAGCGCCCAGCCGATGATGACCCCGCTGATAACAGCCATCGCCATTGCTGCGAATGGGAGGAACCGGTCCACCAGGCTGGACGGACGAATTCGGCTCCAACCCAGCTCGGGTGAGTGCCGGAGGATGACGCGGAGCGCGCCGTCAGATGTCGACGACCAGACGGCGTGGGATTCGGCCGACGGACGCGGCCAGTGGACGATCTGCTTTCTGGCCATGTTGTGCCCCCTTCCGGCTTGCTCTGCGGCTCCTGAGTGTGAAACGCGCCGCCTGAGCGGACGCTGAAAAGTCAGGTCGCCACAACCCTCTCCCCAAGGGACTCAGCTGTCGTTCAGCAGCGATTCAGATTGATTGCGAAAGATGTACCCTTGTTTCCAGATGCGCATTCTCGTGGTGGAGGACGAGAAGCGGCTGGCCGCCGGTCTCAAGAAGGGGTTGGAGGCTGAGGGCTTCGCCACCGATGTGGCCCTCGACGGTACGGACGGCCTGTGGATGGCCCGGGAGAATCCGTACGACGCCATCGTCCTCGACATCATGCTTCCCGGGATGAACGGTTATCGCCTGTGCGCCACGCTTCGAGAGGAAGGCATCTGGACGCCCGTGCTGATGCTCACGGCGAAGGACGGCGAGTTCGATGAGGCGGAGGCGCTGGACACCGGGGCCGACGACTTCGTGACAAAGCCCTTCTCCTACGTGGTTCTGGTCGCCAGGCTGCGTGCGCTGATCCGACGAGGGGCGGCCGAACGGCCCGCCGTGCTGGAGGCGGGAGACCTGCGGTTCGATCCCGCCGCCCGGCGGTCGTGGAGGGGCCCGACCCAGATCGAGTTGACGGCAAGGGAAATGGCTCTTCTCGAGTTTCTCCTCCGGCACAGGGGGGAGGTCGTGTCCAAGAGCGAGATCATCCAGCACGTCTGGGATTACGACTTCGAGGGAGACCTCAATATCGTCGAGGTGTATATCCGCCGTCTGCGGAACAAGCTGGACCGCCCGTTCAACCGCAACGCTCTGGAGACCGTGCGGGGGGCCGGATACAGGTTGGCGGCAGATGGCGGTTAGTCGTCTCGCCCGGTTGCGGGCGCGTCTCCGGAAGCGCACGGGCTCGATACGAGTTCGCACCACCGCCGCCGCGGTGCTCGTGGTGGGGGTGAGCCTGCTGATCGCCGCCGTGGCGATGGTCGTTTTGCTGAAGCGCTCGCTCCGGGAACACGTGCAAAGCAGCGCCCACATCCGCGCCGAAGCCATCGCGGACGAGCTCCAGCAGGGAGCGAGCCTGGCCGCGCCAGCCGTCGGCGACGAGGACGAGGAATTCGTTCAGGTTCTAGACGCCGATGGAAGGGTCATGCTGGCGAGCCCCAACGTATCGGGCGAGGGGCCCCTCGCTCGGCTCGCGGCCGGG
>DASQUW010000042.1:0-12352 GCA_035641075.1 Actinomycetota bacterium
CCGACCGTTCGACGCCGACTGGTTCGCGGGGATTCTCGCCGACAAAGGCGAGGGCGAAGCCGAGCCTACCCGAGACGCGCGACCCGCGGCTTCCGAGAAGCCGCCTTCCGCTGCGGGATCCTGATCCGGAACGTCGCTCCCTGCCCCGGAGCCGACTCGACCGTGATCTCGCCGCCCATCTCTTCGAGGAGGCGCTTCGCGATGTACAGGCCGAGTCCGACGCCCTCCCGTTCCCGGCGTCCTCCGTTCCCCGCCTGGTGGAACCGATCGAAGATGTTCGCAATCTCGTCCGGGGGGATCCCCACGCCTCGGTCGGCGACCTCGAAGTTCACTCCTCCGGGGGGCCGCCGGGCCGAAACCGTCACCTGCTCATCCGGTGGAGAGAACTTCAGCGCGTTCTGGACCAGGTTGCGCAGGACCTGTTCGACCCTGTCGGGGTCGATGCGCACCGTGGCGGGTTCTTCGGGACCGTTGAGCGAGATCCGACCCGCCTGGTCGACGAATGAGGCCACGAGATTCTGGAGGAAGGGACGGAGTTGAACCTCCTCGACCTTGAGACGCAGTCGTCCTCCCTCGAGTCGGGAGACGACCAGGAGGTCCTCCACGAGTCGGACCAGGCGCTGGCTCTGGCCGTCGATGATCGAGAGGTACTCCCGAACCTCCTCGAGGGAGAGGGCGTCGAAGTTGTCCATGAGCAGGCTGGCGAACCCTCGGATCCCGGTGAGCGGGGTGCGGAGCTCGTGGCTGGCGATGGCCACGAAGTCGGATTTCAGCTCGGTCAGCTCCCGGAGCCGGGCCACGGTCTCGGCCCGCTCGGCGTGCAGTTGAGCGTGGAATGCGACCAGGGCCACCTGGTCGGCCAATCGAGTCAGGATCTCCAGGTCGGCGGCTCGGAGGGCCTCGCCGACGCTGGAGCGCACGTGGATGACTCCGATGACCCGGTCGCCGATGATCATCGGAGCGGCCATCTCTGACCCGGGGCCGAGCTCGGACGCGAAGTGAAGCTCCAGCGCGGAGACATCCTCCACGAGCACCGGCGCTCGTTCCGCGGCCGCGCGCTCGGCCACACCCGAAGCCGGAACCGCATCCTCCGGCGTGCTCGCGTTCGGTCCGTGCTTGGCCGCGGACCGGAGCCTGTCCTCCTCGACCATGAGGATGCGGAGGTTCTCGTACCCGAGATGATGGCCGATGGCTTCGGCCATCGACTGGAGTGCGGAGCCCGGCTCCTCTCCGGCGATCCCTGCCATGACCGTTGCATGAAACGCCGAGATCTCCCGGCGGGCCGCCGACTCACGGTGGGCAAGCTCCTGGAACGCGTGCGCTCGCCGCTCGGCCGTGGCCGCCTGCTCGGCGAGCGTCCGGGCCATGACCCCGGCAACGAGAGCCACGATGGCCAGGATCCCCACCCGGAACGTGACCGCGGAGAGATAGAAGTCGAGGTCCGCGAAGAGAGAGACCTGGTACATCTCCCTCCCAAGCTCCGACAAGAACGCCAGCACGATCGTGGCCACGGCGCCTCTCAGCCGGTACCGGAGCGCGCCCTCGAGGGGAAGGATGTACAGGAGCACCCAGACCGTGCTGTTCGGGTCGTACGAGTAGATCCACGTGTTGCTGAAGATGACGAAGGCGTCGAGGGCGAAGGCGGCCAGACCGACCCGCCGAAGCCGGGTCACCGAGGCGATCCGACGGGTGGCGAGCCAGACGAGGACGTTGCCGACCGCCAACAGAATGACCACCGCATAGGCGATGGCCACGACGTGGCGCGGCGGGATGGGCGGCTGGGTGGATCCCTGCCATACCTGGAACAGCCCGAACGCCACCCCGAACCAGCGGATGCGGACGACGTTCAGCTCGAGTCGGGCCAGCTCCTCCCGGCTCGAGGGACGCCCGCGTCCTTCTAGCTGCTCCAACGCCTTCTGATCCTCTGCCGGAGATTACTCCTCTTCTCCCGGTTCGGTCGCGATATGCGCCGTATGCACCGGCAGGACGATCGCTCCCGCCAACCGGGGCGCCAACCCGGCTATCATCGGACAACGGCGGGCTTGGCGATCGCTCTGGAGGTAGGGATCTCTGATGGTCAAGATCAGGCTGAGACGTATGGGCACCAAGAAGCGCCCGTTCTTTCGGGTCGTGGTGGCGGATTCCCGCAGCCCTCGGGACGGACGGTTCATCGAGAACATCGGGAAGTACCAGCCGATGAGCGACCCCTCGGTCATCGACATCGATACAGAGCGGGCGCTCCACTGGCTGGGTCGAGGAGCCCAGCCGTCGGACCCGGTCCGGGTGCTTCTGGAGAAGGTGGGCATCTGGGAACGGTTCCGGCCCGGCGACGCGCGTCGGGTTCGGCAGCCGAAGCCATCGAAGCGGGAACCCGAGGAGGCGCCGGCGGAAGAGGCGCCACCTCAGCCACCCGCGGCCGGAGAGTCGCCGCCTGAGCCGGCCGAGGGATCGGAGGAGGAGACGTCGTGAAGGACGTCCTCGAGTACGTGGCCCGGCACCTTGTCGATGACCCCGACGCGGTGGAAGTGACCGCGGTCGAAGGTGAGCGTTCCGTGATACTCCAGCTGAAGGTGGCGCCCGATGACATGGGAAAGGTGATCGGCAAGCGCGGGCGAACAGCGAGATCCATCCGGTCCCTGCTCCGGGCGGCCGGTTCCGTGCAGGGCATCACCACCGTCGTTGAGATCGTGGGGTGAGCGAACGCCCCGACGGGCGTCCTCGCCAGGTTCGAACGGCTTCCGGCGCAGCACGGCAGCTGCTGGCCGTGGGGCTAGTGGCTCGAGCCCACGGCGTCCGAGGCGAGGTCTCGGTGCAGCCGCTTTCGGAGGTGGAGGCCCGGTTTCAGGCGGGCTCCGTTCTCCTGGTCGGACCGGCCGGGGAGCGGCGCCTCACGGTGGCGAGCGCCCGGCCCCACGGACACCGTCTCCTGGTGAAGTTCGAGGAGGTTGGTGACCGCGACGCTGCCGAGTCGCTCCGTGGCCGGGTCCTCCTGGTTCCCGAAGAGAACGCGCCGCCGCTCCCCCCGGATCGATACTGGGTTCACGAGGTTGTCGGGCTCGAGGTCGTCACCGAGACAGGGCAGTCCCTCGGGAGGGTCCGTGAAGTGCTGCACAACCCGGCCAACGACGTGTGGGTGGTCCAGGGCGGGGGGCGCGATGTCCTCATCCCGGCCCTTCGGGACGTCGTGGCGGAAGTGGATCCGGCGGCACGGCGGGCGGTGATCCGAGAGGTTCCCGGGCTGTTGAGCGAGGACTCGTGAGGGTCGACATCCTCACGATCTTCCCGGGGATCTTTGAGGGGCCGCTGCGAGAGAGCCTGCTCGGGAAGGGGATCGCCGCCGGCGTCGTCGACGTCCGGGTTCACGACATCCGGAACCACGCTGCGGACCGACACCGCCAAGTGGACGACGTGCCCTTCGGCGGTGGACCGGGGATGGTCATGAAGCCGGAGCCGGTCTTCGCTGCCGTCGAGTCGCTCGGCCCGGACAGCAAGCGGATTCTCCTCCTGTCCCCGGCCGGAAGACGACTGGACCAGGTCCTCGCCGAGGAATTGTCGGCGGAACCGTGGCTCGTGCTGATCTGTGGCCGCTACGAGGGGGTCGACGAGCGGGTGGTCCAGGGTCTCTCGGCCGAGGAAGTCTCCATCGGCGACTACGTCCTCAGCGGCGGAGAGGTTGCCGCCCTGGTGGTGCTGGAAGCGGTGGCCAGGCTCCTCCCGGGCGTTCTCGGGAGGGAGGAATCTCTCCGCCAGGAGTCCTTCCAGAACGGACTGCTCGAGCACCCCCAGTACACGCGGCCGCAGGAGTTTCGAGGGATGAAGGTTCCGGACGTTCTCCTTTCTGGGGATCACGCCCGCATCGCTGAGTGGCGACGGCAAGCAGCTCTGGAGAAGACGAGACGCATCCGCCCGGACCTGCTGCCAGAGGATCTGGAGGATTAGGAGGGTGCTATCATGAGCGCTCGCTCTCGAGTGACCCCGGAGATCCTCCGTGAACAGGACCGATCCAATTGAGAAAACACGTCTGCGCGACGACATTCCGTCCTTCCGCCCGGGAGATTCCGTCAAGGTCCACGTGCGAGTAACGGAAGCCGGACGGGAGCGGATCCAGGTGTTTCAAGGCGTGGTGATACGCCGGCGGGGAGGCGGACTCCGCGAGAGCTTCACCGTGCGAAAGGTCTCGTTCGGCGTGGGGGTGGAGCGCACCTTTCCTCTTCACTCGCCCACGATCGCCAGGATCGAGGTGGTCAGCCGGGGAGATGTCCGCCGAGCCAAGCTCTACTACCTTCGGGAGCGTCGCGGGAAGCGGGCGCGGATCCGCGAGCTCCGCGGACCCATCCAGCCCGTGGCCCGCGAGAGCCAGAGCCAAACGACCGAGAGCACCGAGGATCAGGCCTAGGGATGGAAGCGGCTGGAAGCAACGGGGATCCGGACCCCCGCGTCAAGGTCTCGGATCCGGGGGACCGGGAGGAGCGGCCCGGTGAACGAACCGATCGGCGTCCGGGAACCTTCGCGGACCGGGAGAAGGATTCGTTCTCCCTGGGCGAGAAGAAGGAGCGGCGAGGGCCGCTGGCGTTCCTCCGCGAGCTCCCCGGCCTCATCATCATCGCGTTTCTCCTGGCCCTGCTGATCAAGTCCTTTCTGGTCCAGGCTTTCTACATCCCCTCCCAGTCGATGGAGCCGACCCTGGAGGTCGGGGACCGGGTCCTGGTCAACAAGGTGGTTCTTCGATTCCGAGACCCGCATCGCGGAGAGGTCATCGTGTTCGAGAACCCGCAGGCCATCGAGCCCGACCGGAGCCCCCTTTCGGCGTTCTGGAACTGGCTCACGGAGGGTCTTGGGTTTGCCTCCAATCCCGAGAAGGACTTCATCAAGCGAGTGATCGGCCTCCCCGGAGAAACCATCGAGGTCAGCCGGGGGAAGGTCTTCATCAACGGGAAACCCATCGACGAGACCTATGTGAACTCTCAGGAGGATCTGTCTGACTTCGGCCCGTTCAAGGTGCCCGCCGACCAGTTCTTCATGATGGGGGACAACCGACCCAACTCCCAGGACTCCCGCTCGACGCTGGGTCCGATTCCGAAGGACAAGATCGTGGGGAAAGCGTTCATCGTCCTGTGGCCGCCATCCAGGTTCGAGTGGGAACCCAGCGACTAAGAGACATCGGGTACTACGAGCGGCAGTTGCGCCAGCGCGGGTTCACCGTCGTGGCGGGGGTGGACGAGGCGGGCCGAGGGGCCCTCGCCGGTCCGCTGGTCGCCGCCGCCGTCGTGCTTCCCGAGGATTTCGATCTGGATGGACTCGAGGACTCCAAGCTGCTCACTCCTCTTCGACGTCAGAAGATCTATGCCCGGATCCTCGAGCTTGCTCCGGCTCTCGCGGTCTGCCGGGCCATGCCGCGGCGGATCGACCGAGCGGGACTGCACCGCACCAACCTCAGCCTGCTGAAGGGAGCCCTCCGGCGGCTGCCGGTGGCACCTGAGTTCGTCCTCGCCGACGGGTTCCCCCTGCGGGGGCTGAGGTTGCCGTGCCTGGGGGTGCGGAAGGGCGACGTGATCACGGCCTCGGTTGCCGCAGCTTCGGTCGTGGCCAAGGTCACCCGGGACCGGATCATGGTTCGGTATCACCGGAGGTTTCCCGAGTACGGCTTCGATACGAATAAGGGATACGGCACCCGCCGCCACTGGGCGGCCCTCGACCGGTACGGGCCCACCCCCATCCACCGGCGATCCTTCAAGGGTGTCGGAAGCGGATAATGGACTCGGCATGAGCGCCGAGGAGCTCGAGAAGTACGAGACCGAGATGGAGCTGCAGCTCTATCGGGAGTACCGGGACGTGGTCCCGATGTTCACCTACGTCGTGGAGACCGAGCGGCGCTTCTACCTGGCCAATGAGGTGCACGTGAAGGAGCCGGTCTCGGGTCCCCAGTCCTGGATCGAGGTCGAGCTCTCCGATGCCTGGGTGTGGGACATGCACCGTACCGGCCGCTTCGTATCGAAAGTCCGGGTCCTGACCACTCGTGACGTGAACATCGAGGAGCTGTCGAAGAGGGAGGAATCCCTCCCCGGAGAGGTGGAGCTGCCCTGAGATGTCGGCGCCTCGGTTCATCCTGCCGGGATGTCCCGGCAAGAGTCGTTGTGGCACTGGAGCGAGGAGGCCGCCTGGCAGGCGTACCGGCGACGCGGGTACCGCCTGGTAGCGAGGAACTGGCGATGCCGGTTCGGCGAGCTCGATCTCGTGGTCGCTCGGGGGCGACTCGTCGCCTTCTGTGAGGTGAAGGCCCGAGCATCAGGCCGGCTCGGCGGACCCCATGAATCGGTGACGGCGGTGAAGCAGCGGAAGGTGCGAAGCCTGGCCGAGGCCTTCATCGGCGCCCGTGGCCTTGGGGCGGCCCGCTATCGCTTCGACGTGGCCAGCGTGATGGTCGACGCGCATGGGCGCGCCGACGTGCACATCTTCGAAGACGCGTTCTGAACGCGCCGCCCGGCTGAGCTTTGGAACTTGTCACTTTTTGGGCACCCGGAATGTTCCTCTCGATCTGCGTCGTGACCATGAGCTCGGCACGATCGATGAGTGCAACGTTCCTGTGACGCTCGAGTGGCAAGCGTATCCGCCGGGGCGCTCGCCGTAATCGAGCAAGGGGATGTCAGAACCTCCCGCTAGCATCACCCGCCGTGTATGCGCGAGCCAACGCCGTGGCGATCGTTGGCGTCAACGGCCACCCTGTCGCGGTCGAGGCACACGTCGGCCGGGGGTTGCCCGCTCTGCACCTGACCGGGCTGCCCGGGACAGCCGTCCAGGACTCCCGCGAGCGTGTACGGCCGGCCGTGGAGAACTCGGGCCTGGAGTGGCCACTCCGGCGAGTGACTGTGAATCTCAGCCCTGCCGACCTCCGCAAGGAGGGCCCCGGCTTCGACCTCCCCATCGCCATCGCGGTGCTGGCCGCGACATCCCAGGTTCCGAAGGAGAGACTTCACTCATACGCCCTGGCGGGCGAGCTCTCGCTGCGAGGGAGCCTGCTACCGACTCCCGGCGTGCTCGCGGTAGCCGGCGCTTCGGCCCTCGCCGGCATGGCCGGCGTTGTTGTTCCCGAAGCCAACGCCGCGGAGGCCGCGCTGGTCGATGGCCTCGACGTGGTCGGGGCGCCCTCTTTGGCGAGGGTGGTCGAGTTCTTCAAGGGCGCGTGGTTCGCCCCGCCTCAGGCCAGGGCAACCGCACCGGCTTCGGCCGAACCCGGCCTGGATCTCGGGGAGGTTCGAGGCCAAGCCGAGGCCCGGCGCGCACTGGAAGTGGCAGCCGCCGGCGGTCACAACGTGCTCATGGTCGGACCGCCGGGAGCGGGAAAGACGATGCTGGCCCGGCGGCTGCCCACGATCCTTCCGGCGATGGCCCGCGAGGAGGCCATCGAGGTGACCAGGCTTCACTCGGTGGCCGGCCTCGTCCCTCCCGGAGGGGGACTGGTTACCACGCGGCCGTTCCGGGCGCCGCACCACTCGGCCTCCGCGGCGGGGTTGCTGGGAGGCGGATCCGGTCGCATCAGGCCGGGAGAGGTCGCTCTCGCTCACCACGGAGTCCTGTTCTTGGACGAGGTGAACGAGTTCCGCCGGGACGTCCTGGAGGGGTTGCGCCAGCCGCTCGAGGACGGCCGGGTCGTCGTGGTTCGGGCCTCGGGAGCGGTGGCCTTCCCCGCGGGTTTCACTCTCGTGGCGGCAGCGAATCCCTGCCCCTGTGGCTTCGAGGGCGACATTCGCAAGCGCTGCGATTGCCTTCCGTACCGCCTGCAAGCGCACCGGCAGCGACTCTCGGGGCCGCTCATCGATCGGATAGACATCCGACTTCGCGTGCCGCGTCTCACTCGCTCGGAACTGCTGGGATCCTCCAACCCGGAACCGTCGGCAACGGTCCGGGAACGCGTCGAGGAGGCGCGGGAACGCCAGCGCCGGCGGTTCGACGGGTTGTCACCCCGGTGCAACTCCGAGATGACCGGGGCCATGGCGCGTCGCGAGGCCGTCCTCACGCCGAAGGCCGAGGCGGAGTTGGCCCGCGCTATGGACCGGTACAACCTGACCGGGCGCGGATTCGACCGCGCTCTGAAGGTGGCTCGCACCATCGCCGATCTCGACGGGGATGCTCGCGTCGATGCTCCACATCTGCTGGAGGCTCTGAGCTTTCGGGGATCGCTCGATCGGCCGGAGGACGCGGGTGCCGCTTGATCCGCGAGGGTGGCCGCCGGGATTCGGTCGGGGAGGGCCCGAATGGGAGGCGCTGCTCATCCTCTCGCATCTCGAGACCCTTACGCCTCGACGCCTCCGCGATCTGGCATGGAGCGAGGGATCAGCCCGGGCGTGCCTCCAAGCTGTCCGTCGGGGGGCGGCGGGGGAGGGTGATCGAGGTCTCGCGGAGCGGGTGGAAGCGGCGGCCGTCGGCGCCGCCCTCGCCGCATGCAGGGGGCGCGCGCTGGGGCCGTGGGACGCGGAGTATCCGGACCGCCTGCTGGACCTGCCCGACCCTCCGGCGTGCCTGTATGTGCGGGGCCGTTCGCTCCACGAACTGAAGTCCGCCGTCGCGGTCGTGGGTGCCAGGTCCTGCTCGGACTACGGGCGCGGAGTGGCCGAGACGATCGGGCGGGGTCTTGCGGACCGTGGGGTATGCGTGGTGAGCGGTGCTGCCAGGGGAGTGGACGCAGCCGCCCATCGAGGGGCCCTCTCCGTGCATGGCCCCACGATCGCCGTCCTCGGATCGGGGATCGACATCGCATACCCGTCGACCAATAGAAGATTGCTTGGAGACATCGTTCGGATCGGAACCGTCGTGAGCGAATACCCACCGGGGATGCCGGCGCGGCCGCGTCGGTTTCCGGCGCGGAACCGTCTCATCGCCGCTCTGGGTGGAGCCGTGGTCATCGTGGAGGGCGCTGCGGGCAGCGGCTCACTGATCACCGCGGAGTTTGGCCTCGATCTCGGCCGCGACTTGTTCGCCGTTCCCGGTCCGGTCACCAGCCCACTCTCGGCCGTGCCCCACGAGCTTCTCCGCGAGGGCGCGATGCTGGCTCGGGGTCCGGATGACATCCTGGCTGAGCTCGGGGTCGCTCGGTCCTCTCCCGGGAGCGACGTCCATGCCGTGACCCACGCGCTTTCCCAGGAAGAGCGCCGGGTCCTCGACGGAGTGGTCGGGGAGCCGGTCACCGCGGAGGCGATCGCGCTCGCGGCCTCCCTGCCGATCAGCACTGCGCTGTCGGTTCTCATGTCTCTCGAGGTTCGCGGCCTGGTCCGAGGGATGGCCGGTCGATATCAGCGAACGAGTGCCGCCGCGGCCAACCGAGCTGCCGGCTCTGCCGGGTAGTCGCGTTTCCTAGAAGCGGAGGGCTCGCCAGACGTCCTCGCCCCGGTCCCGGAAGTCCATGGCGAAGTCGTCTCGCCGGGGGTTTCGCCGAAAGTAGCGTCGAACGAACCCCCGCTCCTTGCCGTTCGACCGGCCGACCGACCGGACCAGCGCCTCGATCCTTGCCTCTCGGAGGCGCTGCTGGAGGTTCAGATCTCAGGCAGGGTGGCCGACTACTGGGTGGATCACGTTGCTCCCTTCTCTTCACGGCGTATCGTCCCACGACCGGGGCCGTTTGGGGCGCCGGTCCGTCCGGGGTATTTGCACATCGGGAACGTTGTGCTACAACGATTGACGTCTTTCACAGGAGGTCGCTTCATGGTCAGTGGTCCCTCCCCGGGGGACGCTCGTCTCATCGAGGGGTTCATCAGCCATCTGTCATTGGAGCGGCGACTGTCTCCTCATACGACGGCGGCCTACCGGTCCGACCTCCTCGGGCTGGCCACATTCCTGGCCCGAGCCGGGGCCGACCTGCAGGGAGTGGACTCCAGACTCCTCCGCCGGTGGCTGGCGAACCTCGCCACCCGCGGCTACGCCCGGACCTCCATCGCTCGGAAGGCGGCCTCGGTCCGGGCGCTGTTCCGATTCCTGGCTCGGCGGGGCCTCGCCACCGAGGGCCCCGCGTTGCTCCTCTCGACGCCGAAGGTGGCCCGGCGGCTCCCCGCGGTCCTGAAACAGACTGAGGCTGCCGCTCTGATCGAGGCGCCCGAAGGCGACGACCCGTTCATCGAGCGAGACCGGGCCATACTCGAATTGCTGTATGCGACGGGCATCCGGGTGGCCGAGCTCAGCGGTCTCGATGTGGACGATGTGGATCTGGATCGGGGCCGGATCCGGGTGCTGGGCAAGGGGGGGAAAGAGCGACAGGCGCTCCTGGGACAGCCGGCGATCGAGGCCATCAGGAGCTATCTGGCCTGGGCTCGGCCCAAGATCGTGGCCCGGGAGCATCCTCAGGAGGCCTTGTTCCTCAACCGGAGGAGAAAGCGGATCGGGACGCGCGATGTACGCTCGTTAGTGGAAAAATACCGCAAGATGGTGCTGCCGGGTCATCGGGCGAGCCCGCACACGCTGCGGCACTCGTTCGCGACCCACCTCATGGAAGGGGGTGCGGACATCAGAGCCGTGCAAGAGCTCTTGGGGCACGCCAGCCTGGCCACCACCCAGCGCTACACGCATGTAAGCCGCGGTCGGCTGTTCGGGGCATATCGAACCACCCACCCGAGGGCGTGATGAGCAAGGTTCCGGCTTCGGGCCAGCGCCGCCGACCGCCGAGACGCGCGGTGACGAAGACCGCCGACGTCGAGTCCACCGAGCTCGATCGGCTGTGGACCGAATTCAAGGAGCGGGCGGAGCAGCCGGCGCGAGAACGTCTGATCCTCCACTACGCGCCGCTGGTCAAATACGTCGTCGGTCGGCTGGCTGCTGGTCTCCCGCACACCGTTGAGCGGGCCGATCTGGTTTCATACGGGATGTTCGGGCTGATGGACGCGTTGGACAAATTCGACCGGACCCGGGAAGTCAAGTTCGAGACGTACGCCATCCCTCGGATCAAGGGAGCGATCATCGACGAGCTCCGGGCAATGGACTGGGTCCCCCGCTCGATCCGTTTCAAGGCCCGCGAGGTGGAGAAGGCCTACTCCGGACTGGAGTCAAAGCTGCGCCGGGCTCCGACAGACGGGGAAGTGGCCGGGCACCTCGGGATGAGCCTGAGCGAGTTGCACGAGGTCGTGAATCAGATCTCGTTCGTCTCGGTGATGGCCCTAGACGAGCTCGTGTCCACGGGAGACGAGCGAGGGGAGAAGCGCTCACTCCTGGACACGCTGGCCGATGCGGCCAGCTCAGATCCGGCCGCCGAGCTGGAAGGCCAGGAGATGCGCGGCATGCTGGCCGCGGCGATCAACTCGCTGACCGAGCGGGAGAAGATCGTCGTCACGCTGTACTACTTCGAGGGCCTCACGCTCGCCGAGATCGGTGAGATCCTCGGGGTGACGGAATCGCGGGTGTGCCAGATCCACACCAAGGCGGTCGGCCAACTGCGACTGAACCTGGTCGACGAAGGCGATTCGTAAGCCCCCGTCCCGGGGCTCTCTGTCAGACCCTCCCGCTACGATTCATCCTTGACCTCCGGGCGAGGGGAGGTTGGCATGCTCTCAGTGCGGCTCCTGCTCGGGCCTCCTGTGGTGGGGGCACTCTTGGCGGGGGGAGTTCTCGGTGGCCCGGAGCTTCCGGGACGAGCGAGCTCGGCAACTTCGTCCGCCGAACAGGGTGTTCCCGCTGCGGGCACCTACGGGTGGCCGGTGGACGGGCCGGTTATCCGGGGCTTCGATCCGCCGAACCAACCGTATGGCGCCGGGCATCGAGGCATCGACATCGGAGCCGAGCCGGGAACGTCGGTTCGGGCTGCCCAGGAGGGCGTCGTCGCGTTCGCCGGTCCCATCGGGGAGAGTCTCTTTGTCTCCGTGGACCACGCCGACGGCGTTCGAACCACGTACTCCTGGCTGTCCAGCGTGGCCGTCGGCATTGGGGAGAAGGTCGAGCGTGGAGCGATCCTGGGGACGACGGGCGGCGGGCACCCGGGGGTGGAGCCGCCGCACCTTCACTTCGGCGCGCGGATCGGCGACAACTACATCGACCCGATGACCCTGTTGGAACCGCGCAGCCTTGTCGGGCTCATCCATCTCGCTCCTCTGATCGAGGAGCACATCTAGAATGGCGCACCGTGCGCGCGAAGCCGCCTGCTCCCATCTGCCGACAGATCCTCGGCGCGTGCGCCATCGCTGTTCTGGCGGCAGCGCCCGCTCGAGCTCAGGTTCGGGACTCGTGGCCGATGGTGGGCGGAGATCCGGCCCACGCGGGGGTGGCAGAGGGCCCCCCTGCCCCCTACCGGCAGGTCTGGTCGACGAAGATCGGTGAACGCGGGCCGGTCGCCGGGCCTGTGGCGCTGGGGGACGTGGTCGTGGTGGTGGCGCAGCGC
>DASQUW010000043.1:0-3507 GCA_035641075.1 Actinomycetota bacterium
CCCGCCACGCTTGCGTTCCAGGACTTCCTGGCGGAAGAGGCGAACAGAGAACTTCGCCGGGCCGGCCAGGAGGGTGAGGTGGCGCCAGGCGGCTTCCGGATCAACGACGTCCGTTTCGCCGAGGTGGACGGCCGCATACTCGCAGCCGCAGGGGCATTCGCCACAACCGGGGGCCCGGAGGTGATGGTGGTCGGGTTCAAACACGAGGGAGACGAGGCGACCCCCTCCTACGCCTTCTTGATCGCCTCGATCCTCGGGTTTGCCGCCCATCTTCCGTTCCTCGACCGGGCGGAGCGGAAACGGAAGGACATCCTCACCGGGGGGCAGCAGGCCCCATGGCGGGGACCGGCCTAGGAGAGGACCGCCATGGAGCTCGTTCCGGTGGTGGCTGCGATCGAAGAAGGCGGACTATCGTTCATCCTCTTCGGCGCGATGGTCGTGGCCATCTTCATCACGTTTCTGTTCACGATCGCCAAGTAGCGGCGGCCCGAGCGGCATCCAACGTGCCTTCGATCTCCGCCTCGCCGTGCGCGGTGGAGAGGAACCACGCTTCGTAGCCCGATGGCGGGAGGTAGACCTCCCGCTGGAGCATCCCGTGGAAGAAGCGCGCGTATGCCTCGTGGTCCGCCCGGCGCGCGGCCTCGTAGTCGTGCACGGCGCCTTCTCCGAAGAACACCGAGAACAACGACTCGACCCTGTTGACGGTGTGGGGCACATCGGCCTCGGCCAGCGCCTTCGAAAGTCCGCCTGCCAGGAGTTCCGCGGTCCCCACGAGGTCGCGGTACGGGTCGTGTGCCTCGATCAGCTCCAGAGCGGCGAGGCCGGCCGCAACGGCCACCGGGTTTCCCGACAGCGTGCCGGCCTGATACACGGGCCCGGACGGGGCGACCTGCTCCATGATCTCGGCCCGCCCCCCGTAAGCCGCACAGGGAAATCCCCCGCCCATGATCTTCCCCAGGATCGTGAGGTCCGGCGACACATCGAAGAGCTCCTGGGCGCCGCCGCGAGCCAACCGAAATCCCGTGATGACCTCGTCGAAGATCAGCAGCGCACCGCTCTCGGTCGTGGTCTGCCGAAGGCCCTGCAGGAAGCCGGGTTCGGGGGGGACGACTCCCATGTTCGCCGCCACGGGCTCGACGATCACGCCGGCGATCTGGTCCCCGAGGTCTCGGAACGTCGATCGGACCGACTCGAGGTCATTGAAGGGAAGCACCACGGTTTCCCTGGCGGATCCGTCCGTGACTCCGGGGCTGTCCGGAAGCCCGAACGTGGCCACCCCGGAGCCCGCTCTGGCCAGCAGAGAATCAGCGTGCCCGTGATAGCAGCCGGCGAACTTCACCACTTTCGCTCGTCCCGTGAACGCTCTGGCCAGGCGGAGGGCGCTCATCGCGGCCTCCGTGCCGGAGTTGACCAGCCGAACCATCTCCACCGATGGCACCGCCTTGATCAGGGCCTCTGCCAGGCGCACCTCGTCCTCGGTGGGAGCGCCGAACGATGTGCCCTGTCCGGCCGCTTCTGCGGCGGCGTCCACGATCTCTTTCCGTGAGTGGCCGAAGAGAAGAGCGCCCCACGACTGGACGTAATCCACGAACCGGCGTCCCTCGACGTCGATCAGATCCGCTCCCGTGCCCCGGAAGGCGAAGACGGGAATTCCGCCCACGGCGCCGAAGGCGCGCACCGGTGAGTTCACGCCGCCGGGGATAACTCGGCGAGCGCGCTCGAACAGCTCGTCGGACCGGCTCACGTTTCCATCCTCCCACGACCTCGAAGCGGTGCTACGGTGGCGTGCCGATGGCGAAATTGATCCTCTTCCTCGTGTTGGGCGCGATTGCACTGAACGCATGGAGGACTTGGCGGCTTTCTCGAGCGGCTCCACCCGTTCGCAGGGATATGGACGATGTGCGTCACCCCCCTGTGGGAGCGCTCATCGTCATCGTGGCGACGGTCGTCCTGCTCCTGGCCATGTTCGTCCTCCCGCGGCTCATCGACCGGCTGCCCTGAGGGTTCACCCCCAAGCTGAGTTCATTGAATGGTGATGTCGTGGGCTGTGAAACTACTGGAGCCAGTCCGTAGCTTCTTTCGCGTGGTACGTGAGGATCAGATCCGCTCCCGCCCGCCTGATCGAGGTGAGGATCTCCACGATCGCCTGTCGTCCGTCGATCCAGCCTCGCTCGGCCGCCGCCTTCACCATCGCGTACTCCCCGGAGACGTTGTAGGCGGCCATCCGGTGGCCGGTCTCGTCCTTGGCCCGTCGGATCACGTCGAGGTACGGCAGGGCCGGCTTCACCATCACGATGTCGCTCCCCTCTCGGATGTCCTCCCGGATCTCTCGGAGCGCCTCCTCAGCGTTGGCCGGATCCATCTGGTACCCCTTCCGGTCTCCGAACCTCGGGGCGCCCTCGGCCGCCTCCCGAAACGGCCCGTAGAACGTGGAGGCGAACTTTGCGGCGTAGGACAGGATCCCGGTCTCCGCGAAACCGCCCTCGTCGAGGGCTCCTCGGATCGCCGCCACCTGGCCGTCCATCATCCCCGACGGGGCAACGAGATCGGCCCCCGCCGTGGCCTGCGACACCGCGATGCGACGGTACAGCTCGAGGGTCCGGTCGTTGTCCACCTCGCCCGTTACCGCGAGCACCCCGCAGTGGCCGTGGTCCGTGTACTCGTCCAGACACAGATCCGCGATAAGGACGGCGGTTTCCACCAACTCCTCCCGGAGGGCCCGGAGCCCTTGTTGGGCGATCCCGTCCTCGTTCCACGCCTCGCTCCCTTCAGCGTCCTTTCGAGCGGGGATGCCGAAGAGCACGAACCCGAGGACGCCTTTCTCAGCGATCTCCCGGGCTTCCTTCCGGAGCGATTCCAGCGTGTGCTGGTGGTGCCCCAGCATCGAGCCGATCGCTCGCGGCTCGTCGATGCCTTCCTTCACGAAGAGCGGAGCCACAAGGTGGCGCGGCCGGAGGTCGGTCTCAGAAATCAGGAGGCGAAGCGCCTCGGTGCGGCGGAGCCTCCGGGGCCTGTCCGTCGGGAACGACACGTTCTGCACTCCTCTCGCTGAATCCATACGAATCGTATGGTTTCCGCGGTGAACCCGCACGGAATTGTCCTGACTCGAGCTTGACTTGTACTGCGACCGTGGGGTAGGTTCCCCACCACTTAACTAGTCCAAATTAGCTAGTTAGGGAGCAGAGGGGGCCGGTTTCTGCAAGGAATGCCCGCGGGAACTGGCCCCAGTCCAGTCCAGTCGGAAACGGGCGCAAAAAAGCGTCCCGGGAGGGAGGAACGGCATGAAGGGAAGAAAACTGTCAACCGCATTGCTCGGCGCCCTGGTGGGCGTCATCCTGGCTGGCAGCCAGGTCGTATTCGCCACGCACACGCCCGCAGACAAGGTCGTGGCGACTGGCTCCAAGATGGTAGTTGTGGGGCCAGCGGTCGGCGTCCCCATCCTCACTGCCACGCTCAAAACGTCCAAGCCGACCGACCTCATCCTCAACGTCAACATGGAGTGCTCCA
>DASQUW010000044.1:0-7241 GCA_035641075.1 Actinomycetota bacterium
CCGGTGGGGGTGGGCGTCATCGCCCGCCTCATCTACGCGCCCGATTACGGGGCGCTCAACCACCTCCTCCAGCTCGCCGGCCTGATCCAGCGAGAGATCCCCTGGCTCTCTCAGCCCGCGAGCGCCATGCTCTCCGTCGCGTCGGTCGACATCTGGCAGTGGACTCCGTTCGTCTACCTGGTGATGTTCGCGGGCCTCCAGACGGTGCCGAGGGAGTCCGTGGAGGCAGCCCAGGTCGACGGCGCCACGTGGTGGCAGCAGTTCTTCCGGATCGAGCTCTTCTACCTCCGCCCGTTGCTCCTGCTGGTCCTGTTCCTCCGACTGGCGGACGTGTTGCGCGTCTTCGACCACATCTTCGTGCTGACCGGCGGAGGGCCGGGCACATCGACGCAGCTGCTGAGCCTGTACCTGTACCGAGTGGGCTTCAAGTTCTTCAACTCTGGCGAGGCGGCGGCCCTGGCCATCCTGGTGCTGGTGGGCATGATCCTCCTCTTCACCGGCGTCGCCAGGCTCCTGCCGGTGGAACGGGACTGACCGATGCGACGATCCCGCCGTGGGCTCAAGCTCGTCGGTTGGGTGGCCCTCATCGTCTTCGGAGTCGTGTACCTGTTCCCCCTCTATTGGCTGCTGAACACGAGCGTGAAGGGGCGCGCCGAGCTGTTCGGCTCGACGCCGACCCTGGTGGTGCAGAACCCCACGCTGGACCCCTACGTCACCGTGCTGTTCGACCGTGGCTTCGTGGGGCTGGTGCGCAACAGCCTGGTGGTGTGCTCCTTGACCGTGCTGCTCACGCTGGCGATCAGCCTTGCGATCGCGTACCCCATCACCCGGTTGCCGATATCGCGAGGCGTGCGCGTCTGGGTGCTGAATTGGGCTCTGTCGCTCCGGTTCTTCCCGCCGATCGCCGTGGTGGTGCCGTACTTCGTCATCGTTCGCACCGTCGGCCTCTACAACAACCTGCTGGCTCTGGTGTTCGTCTACTCCTTGCTCAACCTGCCGTTCGGTATCTGGATGCTGAAAGGGTTCCTGTCGGAGGTTCCACAGGAGGTGGAGGAGGCGGCCTATGTCGACGGCGCCACCCGGGCGGTCGCATTTCGCCGTGTGCTGTTGCCGCTGATCGCTCCGGGCCTGCTCGCATCGGCCGTGATCATCTTCGCCTTCTCCTGGAGCGAGTTCCTGTTCGCCCTGATCCTCACGGCGACCCGTGACGCCCAGACCTTCCCGGTGGGTGTGCAGGGGCTGGTGACCCAGTTCGAGATCATCTGGAACGAGATGGCGGCGGCCGGCGTGGTTGCCATCGCCGTTCCGCTGGTGTTGATGCTGGCGGCCCGACGCTACGTGCTCGCCGGGCTGACGTTCGGGGTCATCCGCGAGAAGTGAACGGCGACCACCGAGCGATCTCCGACGTCTACCTCAACGGGGCGACGATCATGACCACTCCGACCCAGCTTCAGTTGCAGATCGCTCGGGCCGCTGGATTCACCGGGATCGAGGCCCGCACCGAGCGTCTGCTCGAGGATCCCGCGGAGGTGGCCGCCTCCTCGCACGCGGCGCGGCCCGGTCAGGTGTGGAGCCTCAACGGAGTGAGGATCGGTCTGGAGGCGGACGGTGGCCTGGATGTCGACACGCTCGAGTCCGACCTCGAGACTCGCCTTGAGATCTGCCGGGCGATCGGCGCCGCCTACCTCTTGGTGGTCCCCCCTCGTGTTGCCGGGCTCGACGAGAGCGCCGCCCTCCCCGGGATCCGTGGCGGCCTAACGGTGGCGCGAGACCGCTCCGGCGCCGACGGGGTGAAGGTCGCCTTCGAGTTCCTGGGGTTCTTCGACTGTCCGATCGGCACGCCGCAGGCGGCCGCCGCCGCGGTCGAGGGCCTGGACGACGTGGATCTCGTTCTCGACTCCTGCCACTGGCACGCGAGCGGGGCCGGGCCTCTCGACGCGTTCCCGGTCGAACGGATCGCCATGGTCCATCTGAACGATGCGCCGGCGAAGCCGCCGCGGGAGATCGAGGATGCCGATCGGGTGCTCCCGGGCGAGGGGGTCATCCGTCTCCAGCAGATGCTCGAGGCCCTCCGCAGCCGTGGGTACCCGGGCCCCTGGAGCCTGGAGACGTTCAATCCCGGCTACTGGGAAGAGGATCCAGCCTCGGTGGCGCGTCGAGGTTGGGAAGCTCTCGACCGGCTGTTGTAGCTCACACCCCCATGCGCTGGTGCTTCCGCTCCGCCTCGTGCTGGGCCTTGGCCACCCGCACCTCTTCCCTGTCGGAGACCTCCGGGACGCCCACGTCCCACCACGCGTCGCCCCCCGTCCACGTGTAGGGATCGGTCTTCGTGACGATCACCGTGGTTCGGTCGGCCGCCCGGGCGCGTTCCAGGGCCTCCTCCAGCTCCTCGAGCGTGGTGACTTCCTCCGCCCTGGCGCCCAGAGCCCGGGCGTGCTGGACGAAATCGACGTACACGAGCTCCTTGAACCGGGAATGCTCGAACAGGTTGTTGAAGGGAGCTCCTCCCTTGAACTCTTGGAGCCGGTTGATCACCGCGTAGCCGCCGTTGTCGCACAGAACCACGATGAACTTGTGTCCGGAGAGAACCGAGCTGTAGACGTCGGAGTTGGCCATCAAGTAGGAGCCGTCGCCACAGAACGAGATCACGGTCCGCTCGGGGAGGGCCATGGCGGCCCCCCACGCTCCACCGATCTCGTAGCCCATGCAGCTGAATCCGTACTCGCAGTCGAAGCTCCCGACTCCCAGGGCTCGCCAATGCTTGTTGAGCTCGCCAGGGAACCCGCCCGCGGCGGACAGCGCGTAATCGTTGGGGTCCGCGTGGCGATTCACGGTGCGGATCACCGCCGCGTAGGAAGGGGACTTCCCCTCGCCGGGCGGGGCGGCAGCCTCGTCCAGGTAGATGTTCCAGGCCCGGTACTCCTCCCGGGCCCGGGACATCCACACCTCCGCCGCCCGCCAATCCCCGAGGGCCACGCTCAGCTCCTCCATCCCGC
Source organism: Actinomycetota bacterium (assembly GCA_035641075.1). Taxonomy (GTDB): domain Bacteria; phylum Actinomycetota; class UBA4738; order UBA4738; family CALAEC01; genus DASQUW01. Next base: position 2,997 of record DASQUW010000044.1, read on the forward strand.
GTCTCGCGTCCGCCACGATCGGGAATGCCCGGTGCTTGGCGGCGTCGAACCGACCCACATTCAGCGAGATCAACCGGAGGTTCTCCTCTTGGAACACGCTCCAGGAACCAGTTGTGAAGTCCTGAAGGCGAGTACCGAGGGCCAGCACGACGTCCGCCTCCGCGGCGAGGGCGTTGGCGGAGGTACTCCCGGTGACGCCCAGGGGACCTGCGAAGCAGGGGTGATCCCAGGTGAGGGAGGACTTGCCGGCCGTCGTCTCCACGACCGGAAGCCCATGCTTCTCAGCAAATGAGGAGAGCTCCGACGTGGCGAGGGAGTAGTGGACCCCACCTCCCGCTATCACCAGCGGCCGCCGGGCTGAGCGCAGGATGTCCGCCGCCGCAGCGACCTCGGCCGGATCCGGGCCAGGGCGCCTGATCCGGTGCACCCGGCGCTCGAAGAAGACCGCCGGATAGTCGAACGCCCGAGGCTGGACATCCTGAGGCAGTCCGATGAACGCGGGACCGCAGTCGGCAGGGTCGAGCATCGTGGCAACGGCGTGGGGGAGTGACTGAATGATCTGCTCGGGGGCGTTGATCCGGTCCCAGTACCGGGTCACCGGCCGGAACGCGTCGTTCACAGTGATGGATGGATCATGGAACTGCTCGATCTGCTGAAGGACTGGGTCCGGCAGGCGGCTGGAGAAGGTATCGCCCGCCAACAGGAGGAGAGGGAGGCGGTCGGCATGGGCGATCGCCGCTGCGGTCAGCATATTCGTCGTGCCGGGGCCGATCGAGCTGGTCGCCACCATGATCTGGTGGCGCCGCGTGGCCTTGGCGTACGCCACGGCGGCCATGGCCATGGTCTGCTCGTTCTGCCCTCGCCAGGTGGGAAGGTCGTCCTCGACCGCTTGGAGCGCCTCGCCCAGGCTCGTGACGTTTCCGTGGCCGAAGATGGCGAACACGCCAGGGAAGAGGGGCGCCTCCTCGCCGTCGAGGTCGATCCGCTGGGCCATCAGGTATTTGACGATGGCCTGGGCAACGGTGAGGCGGACGGTTTCCATCGGTTCCTCATTCTATTGGGCCTGCTCTTCGGTCGTTCCAGGCGCAGGGGCCCGGGAGTTGATAAGTGTTCCTTCCGGGCTCTACCGTGCCACACGTCGGAAGAGCCGCCGTGTTCGAGGAGGGAACTGGTTGAGGGTTGGGTTGATCGGGGCTGGCCGCATCGCCTCCATCCACGCGGAGACCGTCGCCCGTCACCCGGACGTGGAGAGCCTGACGATCTTCGACCCGATCCGAGAGGCCGCGGAGGGGTTGGCGCAGCAGCACGGCGCGACGGCGGTGGACTCAGAGGACCGGCTCCTCGGTGGAGTGGATGCCGTGGTCATCGCGTCGCCGACCGATACGCACGTCGAGTACCTCATCATGGCGGCAGAGAGGGGTCTGCCGGCGTTCTGCGAGAAGCCGATCGCCCTGAGCGTGGAGGAGACCGATCGGGCGATCGCGGCGATCGAGAAGGCGGAGATCTCCGTTCAGATCGGGTTCCAACGGAGGTTCGATCCCGGATATGGGACGGCCCACGATCTCGTTGCGTCAGGGCGGCTTGGTGAGTTGCTGCTGATGACGGCTCACACCCACGACCCCGCTCCGCCTCCCGAGGACTACGTCGCGCGGTCGGGCGGAGTGTTCAAGGACATGCTGATCCATGACATCGACGCCATTCGGTTCGTGTCAGGCAGGGAGGTGGTGGCCGTCTATGCGACCGGGTCCAACCTGACGATGCCGGTGTTCGAGGCTCATGGCGATCTGGCCAGCGTGGTTGTGGCCGCCCACCTCGAAGGTGGGGCACTCGCCATCCTGTCGGGAAGCCGCCGCGACCCCCTCGGGTACGACGTGCGAATGGAGGTATTCGGGACCGAAGATAGCGTTGCCGTGGGGCTGGACCCCCATGCCCCGATCCGTTCGCTGGAGAAGGGGGTGCCTCCTCCGGTCGAGCCGGTGACAAGAGGGTGGCTCGATCGGTTCCGGGAAGCCTACGTAGGGGAGATGCGGGCCTTCATCGACGTGGCGGCCGGCGCTCGCAAGTCTCCGTGCACCCCGCGGGATGGTCGAGCCGCGATCGTGGTGGCAGAGGCGTGTGGGAGATCCGCCCAGACCGGGACGCCGGTGCCGGTCCAGGACGCGGAGCCAGGGTGATCCGAGTCGCCAATGCCCCGGTGAGCTTCGGTGTCTTCGAGCTGACCGTCGGAAAGCCCAACCTGCCTGAGCCTGACGACCTCCTCGATGCCGTGGCGGGTGCAGGGTACGAGGGGATCGACCTCGGACCGCCCGGGTACCTCGGGGACCACGATGAGTTGCGCGCCCGGCTCGAGAGCCGAGGGCTGGGTCTGGCCGGCGGCTGGGTACAGATGCGGTTCTCCGAGCGGGAGGGATTGGAGGAGGATCTCCAGATCTTGGACCATGCCCTCGACCTGTTCTCTGCAGTGGCCGAGACGAGCGTGGAGCCCCCCAAGCCGACCCTCGCGGATGCCGGGTCGCGGGCCAGGGCGGCCAATCCCGGCAGGGGCAAGGACCTGCCGGAGATCGGGCTTGATCACGCGGGATGGACACGCTTCGGTGATGGGGTGAAGCGCGCGGCCGAACGGTGCCGGGACCGAGGTCTCGAGCCCACGTTCCACCACCACGCCTCCACGCACGTGGAGGCTCCGCATGAGATCGAACGGCTCCTCGAGCTGACCGACATCGGGCTCTGCCTCGATACGGGTCACCTCCTCCTCGGTGGGGGAGAGCCCGAGCAAGCCCTCCGGGACTGGGGCGCCCGCATCAACCACTTGCATCTGAAGGACGTTCGTCTGGCGATCCTCCGGAAGGTGATCGCCGATCGCGCCGGGATGGAGGCGGTCTGGAGCTGGGGCACGTTCTGCGAGCTCGGAACCGGTGACGTCGATGTCGAGGGATTCCTCTCGATGGTGAAGACGGTGGGCTTCTCCGGCTGGCTGGTGGTGGAACAGGACCGCATCCCCGGACCGGAGGAGCCGCTGGCGGAGGCGGCCGGAGCACAGGCCCGGAACCGGAGGTTCCTGGAAGCGAGGAGATTCTGACGGGATCGCCGTACGACGTGCTCACCATGGGACGGATCAGCGTGGATCTCTATCCGGAGCAGATCGGGGTGCCCCTGGCCGAGGTCCAGACGTTTGCCAAATCCCTCGGCGGTAGCCCGACGAACGTGGCCGTCGGGGCAGCACGATATGGCCATCACTCAGCGGTCATCACCAAGGTCGGAGACGACGGATTCGGTGTGTACGCTCGACGGGCGCTGAAGGCGTTCGAGGTCGACGATCGCTACGTGGGCACGGATCCGAGTCTCCGCACCCCCCTCGTGTTCTGCGAGATCTACCCGCCCGATCGATTCCCCCTCCTCTTCTACCGTCAGCCCAAAGCTCCGGATATGAACATCCGACCCGAGGAGCTGGACAACGAAGCCATCCGCGAAGCCCGGATCTTCTGGACTACCGGCACGGGACTCTCAGACGAACCGAGCCGATCGGCCACCATGGCCGCACTCGAGACCAGGGGGAGGTCGGGGATCACCGTCCACGACCTCGACTACCGGCCGATGCTCTGGCCGGAGCCAGGCGAGGCCGGAGACCGGCAGAGGGATGCCCTTGCCCATGCCACCGTGGCCGTGGGGAATCGAGAGGAAGTGGCGGTGGCGGTGGGTGACGGCGAGCCGGAGGAGCTCGCAGCACGCCTGCTCGATATGGGAGTCGAGCTAGCCATCGTGAAGCTGGGGCCAGCCGGGGTGCTCGTGGCCTGGGAGGGCGAGAGGGAAAGGGTTCCCGCGGTGCCTGTGGAGGTGGTCTGCGGCGTGGGAGCGGGGGATGGTTTCGGGGCGGGCCTGTGCCACGGGCTTCTCGAGGGGTGGGAGACCGTGCGCACGATCCGGTTCGCCAACGCCGCCGGTGCCCACGTCGCGTCTCAGCTCGCCTGTGCCGATGCCATGCCGAACGAAAAGCAGGTCCTGGCGCTCATGGGCGATGGCTGAGTCGACCCCTCGGTGGTCCTCGACGGACCTGTTCCGCCCCTTCGGCACCGTGTCTGAGGGGCCGGACCCGGTGGCGATCACCCCGGAGGAGGCTGGCTGGGGATTCTCCGCGTTGCGGGTGTTGGCGCTCGCACCGGGATCTAGGCGCACCATCGCCCACGACGGATTCGAGGGGGCGGTACTCCCACTGTCCGGGTCCTTCCGAGTCGAGGTCGGATCGCA
>DASQUW010000045.1:0-7314 GCA_035641075.1 Actinomycetota bacterium
CGTCGACGCCCGCTCGGACGTCTACTCCGCGGGCTGCGTCCTCTACGAGATGTTGACCGGGCAGCCGCCGTTCTCCGGAGACTCGCCGGTGTCCATCGCGTACAAGCACGTGCGTGAGGATCCCCAACTGCCGTCACAACTCAACCGCGACGTGTCCTCGGGTCTCGATGCCGTGGTTATGAAGGCCATGGCCAAGAACCCGGTCAACCGGTATCAGACGGCGACAGAAATGGCCGAGGACCTCCACCGAACTCAACAGGGAGTGGAGGTCCTGGCAACCCCCATCCTGCCGGGGCAGCCCACCGAGGTGGTGAACCGACCGGTCCGCCATACGGAGGTGATGCCTGCACTGCCGGAAGAGGAGCGTCCCGGTAGAAGTCCATGGCCGCTCGTCCTCACCACGGCCCTCGTCGTCGCTCTGGTGGGGGTCGCTGCCTTCCTTCTCGTTCGGGAGCTGACGGCATCGGGCACCCAGGTGCGGGTGCCGGAAGTGGTCGGCCGCCAGGAAGACGTAGCCAGAAGCCTGCTCGAACGGCAGGGCTTCTCCGTCGCCCGCGAGGAGGAGGCGAGCGATCAGGATGCCGGCGTGGTGATCGATCAGGTCCCCGAGCCCGGTGACGTGGTCGACCAAGGCTCCGAGGTCACGATCGTGGTGTCCCAGGGGCCGGAGATGGTTGATGTGCCCGATCTCACGGGGTTTACAGAGCAGGAAGCTGCCGATGAGCTCGAGACCGTCGAGCTGACCGTTGGTCAAACGACTGAAGAAGCGAGCGAAGAGTTCGACCCCGGTCAAGTCATCCGTCAGAGCCCCGGCCCCGACGAGCAAGCTCCTGCGGGGAGCGCTGTGGACCTGGTCATCTCCTCGGGGCCGGAAACAGTTGTGGTACCCAGCGTCATCTGCGACGAGCTCGAGGTCGCCAGGGATAAGATCCGAGACGCCGGGCTGAAGCTGAAGAGAGGGACCCCAGAGATCTCCGATACCTGCCTTACCCCGGGGACGATCGCCAGAACCGATCCCGAGGCGGGAGAGCAGGCGAGGCCCGGCAGCACCGTGATGGTCTTTGAATCGCTCGGACCGACGCCCACGCTCACGCCGCCACCGACAACGATCAGTCCTTCACCCTCGCCCACCTAGTAGTGACGCTCTGGTTCGCGCCCGAGGAGTTCACCGAAGAAGAGCGAGCCTTGCTCGCTCCGTATTTCACCGATCTCGATGGGCCGGTCTTCGCTCTGGTGAATCTCCCGGAGGTGACCAAGGGCGCCCTGTTCGCTCGGTACTCGCGCTCGGCCAAGTCCCTGCGGCGACTGTTCCTCGACGAGTTCTCGGAGCACGCGGAGGCAGGCCGTGAGGGCGCGTGGAGAGACGACGTGGGTGTCGAACGTGCGGAGAAACTCTACGAGCGAGTATTCGTGGAGTACGGGGACGACTCCATCGCCCAGGTCGGGGGGGTGCACCTGGCGTGCGAGCAGTCCTCGCAGATCCTGGCCAAGGTGCTCGAGTGGGGCCGGCTCATGGCCTACTTGGAGCAGTCCACGCGATACGTGCCCCACGACGACCGCCCGGGGGGCAGATGGCGCTACGCCGTCCCGCCCGAGGTGGAAGCCGCCGGGCTCGGCGGCAGGTTCAGGGAGGTGAGCGACCGGGCGTTCGAGACCTACGCTCGGTGGTTGGAGCCGATGCAGGAGTTCTACCGCCGTGTGTTCCCGCAGGATCCCAACGACTCTGACTTCGTCTACCGGTCCACGATACGAGCGAAGGCCTGCGACACGCTTCGCGGCCTCCTGCCGGCGGCGACGCGCACCAACATCGGCATGTACGGCACCGGCCAGGCGTACGAACAGCTGCTGCTCCGGATGCGCGCCAACCCGCTCCAAGAGGTCCGGGCCTACGCGGACCTGATGCTCATCGAACTGCGGAAGGTGATTCCCGCGTTCCTTCGCCGGGTCGATGTCCCCGATCGCGGCGGCGCCTGGTCCAAGTACCTGGCACGCACGCGGGAAGAGACGGCCGCGGTCGCCGGGGCCATCACCGAGGGGCTGGAGCCCGAGGCGCGCCCGGAGGTGGTCCTCACCGATTTCGACCCCGAAGGAGAGATGAAGGTAGCGGCCGCCGCTCTCTACGCAGTCACGGGCCTACCCGACGACCAACTCACGGGGATCGCCCGGCGGATGAGCCCGGAGGAGCGAGATCAGGTGCTGAAGGCCTACGTCGGGGAGCGGACGAACCGGAGGCACAAACCCGGGCGGGCCTTCGAGCGGACCGGGTATCGCTTCGACATCGTCTGCGACTACGGCGCCTTCCGGGATCTCCAGCGCCACCGCCTCCTGACGATCGAGTGGCAGGAGCTCTCCCCTCGCCACGGCTACGAGCTTCCGCCCGAGATCGAGAGCGCCCGCGCCCTGGAGGACTGGGAGCGGACCATGGCGGAGTCGGCCGCGCTGTGGGAGGAGCTGCGCTCGGCGGGTCTTGGTCCCGCCGCTCAGTGCGCCGTATCCATGGCCCATCGGATCCGCTTCGTGATGCAGATGAACGCTCGCGAGGCCATGCACGTGATCGAGCTGCGCACGACTCCTCAGGGCCACCCGGTGTACCGGAGGGTTTGCCAGCAGATGCATCGGCTCATCGCCGATCGGGCGGGGCATCCGGCCATCGCTCGGGCCATGCGCTACGCGGACCATTCGCGGGTCGAGCTGGAGCGCCTGGAGGCGGAACGCCGGACCGAGGCGAAGCGCCGCGCGGCCGGCACCCATCCGTGAGCCGCCTCTCCGAGACGGCCCTCGTGGCCGCCCTGGCCGCCCTCGCCGTGGCCTCCGCCATGGTGTCCTGGGGCTCCTGGGTACTGTTCTTGCGGACCCGGCAGCCACGATACCGAGGACGCCACCGCACGCCGGCCAGGCGGCTGAAAACGAAGGTCCCCTAGCGCTTGCCCTTCTGCTTCTCCTCATCGAGGAGAACGCGGCGAAGCACCTTCCCGACGATGGTCTCCGGAAGCGAGTCCCGGAACTCGATGTGCTTCGGGACCCGGTAGCCGGTGAGGCCGTGCTTCTCGTCGCGGCACCACGCCATGATCTCCTCCGCGGATGCGGACTCCCCCTCCTTGAGGACGATGAAGGCCTTCACCGCTTCTCCGGTCGTCTCGTCGGGGATCCCCACCACCGAGACCTTCATGATCTTTGGATGCCGGTACAGGACCTGCTCGACGTCCGTGGGATATACGTTGAACCCGGACACGAGGATCATGTCCTTCTTCCGATCGACGATCGAGAAGTATCCCTCCTCGTCCATCGTGGCGATGTCGCCCGTGTAGAGCCACCGAAGGCCGTCTTCGCCTTCCCGGATCATCTCCGCCGTTTCCTCCGGGCGGTTCCAGTACCCCTTCATGACCTGAGGACCGGCGACGGCCAACTCCCCCGGGTCACCTCGGGACGCTTCCTTGTTCGGATCATCGAGATCAACGACCTTGCAGTCCGTGTCGGGGATCGGAAGGCCGATCGTTCCGAACTTCCGCTTGTCGGAGATCGGATTGATGTGGGTGACGGGTGAGGTCTCGGTGAGCCCGTAGCCCTCCACCAGGCGGCCCCCGGTGATCGCCTCGAACTTCTCCGCCACGGCGACGGGGAGAGGGGCGGCTCCGGAGAAACACGCGCGGATCGAGGAAAGGTCGTACTTCTTCGTTTGAGGAGACGCGTTGATCGCGATGTAGATGCGTGGGACACCCGGGAAGAGCGTGGGCTTCTCCTTGGCGATGGCCTTCAAAGCCATCGTCAGGTCGAACCGAGGGAGCAGGACGAGCTTCATCCCCCCCGCGATCCCCACGTTCATGACGGCCTGGAGACCGTAGGAGTGGAAGAAGGGAAGGACGCACATCATCACGTCCTTTCCCTGCCGGATATCGAACCAGCTCGAAGCCTGGAGAACGTTGCTGACCATGTTGTAGTGGGTGAGCATGGCGCCCTTCGCCAATCCCGTGGTCCCACCCGTGTACAGGAGTGCGGCGACGTCCTCGATCGCGTCCACCGGTGCCACGGGCACGTCGGAGTACGTCTGCCCCATCAGGTCGGTCCACCACACCACCTCGGCGCCGGAGGGAACCGGTGGCCAGGGATGACCCTCGTGCTTCGCCTCCCGCTTCTGTTTCAGAGGGGCGAGCCTGTTGATGGGGAACCGCAGGTAATCTCCCACCTTGGTGACGATGACTCTGTCGAGGCCGACTTCCGCTCGCACCGCGCTCACCAGTGGATACAGGACGTCCAGGACGATGGCGATGTGGATCCCGGCGTCCTGAAGCTGGTGGGAGAGCTCCCGCTGCGTGTACAGGGGGTTGCAACCGACGACGACCGCCCCCAGCCGCTGGCAGGCGTAGAAGGCGATCACATACTGCGGGCAGTTGGGAAGGACGAAACCCACTCGGTCACCCTTCCGGACCCCCATCGACGCCAGCGCACGCGATAGCTGTTCGGCCTCCGCCAGGAGTTGTGCGTAGGTCAGCCGCTTGGCCATCGGCGCGACCGGGAACACCACCGCGGGGTGGTCGGGGAACCGGGCCGCCGACTCATCCAGGAGGGCGTAGACAGATTTCTCGGGGAACGGAGCGAGGGTGTGTGGAACCTCGGGAGGGTAGTTGGCCAGCCAGGGGCGCTGTGTCATCGAGCCTCGAGACTCCTTTCGTCCCGATGCGATTATGTCCAAACGCTTCCGCGGGAGCCACAAGGCCGAGCCTTGCCTCGATCCGCGGCTCCCCCTACCGTGGCGAACCAGTGAACCAGATCGGAGAGGCGATCGGGGAAGCGGCACGGCAGGCCCTGCCGCAGGTCGACGGCGAGCTCAACCTGCGGGGGCTCCGGGAACCCGCTGAGATCATCCGGGATCGGTGGGGGGTTCCCCATATCCACGCCGAGAACGAGCACGATCTCTTCTTCGCGCAGGGATACGTGATGGCGTCGGACCGCCTGTTCCAGTTGGAGCTCATGCGGCGATTGGCCACGGGCTCGCTTTCCGGGCTCTTCGGGGAGCTAACGCTTCCCCTGGACCGGTTCGTGCGGACGCTCGGGTGGAACCGCACCGCCAAGAAGCTGGCCGACGCATGGGAAGAGCGGTCCTGGGCCATCTCCGAAGCGTTCACCGCCGGGGCCGTGGCCTGGGCGGAGACGATGCCGGCGCCGGCGCCCGAATACCGGGTTCTCGATGCCGAGCCTTGGGTCCCCGAAGGCCGGGAGGCCGTTCACGTCCAGGCCGCCGCCGGCGTGATGATCGCCTGGTCGCTCTCGAGAGGGTGGGACAACGACCTCCTCCGAGCGGAGATCGCCGAACAGCTGGGAACCGAGGGGCTTCGGGTGCTCTTCCCGGACCTCGAGACCGAGTCCGGGCCGGTCCAGGCCGGAAAGGAATACGGACACCGCCATCGCCTGGCCCTGCTCCAGCAGGCGATGCTTCCTCCGTCTGGGCAGGGGTCGAACGCCTGGGTCATCGCGGGGCGCCGTTCGCAGACCGGAAAGCCCCTCCTGGCGAACGACCCCCACCTTGCAATCCAGCTCCCCTCGATCTGGTACGAGGTCCATCTGTCAGCTCCGGGCATCGACGTGGCCGGGGTGACCTTTCCGTTCTCCCCCGGCGTCCTCATCGGCCACAACGGCCGGATCGCCTGGGGGTTCACCAGTGGAGAGGGCGACGTGCAGGACCTTTATCTGGAGCGACTGGCGGAGGAAGGTGGCGCCGCCGAGTACATGGGCGAGTGGGAGCCGGTCACCGTTCACAGGGAGGAGATCCAGGTCAGGGGGCGCCCGGAGCCGTCGGTCGTCGAGGTCCGGGAGACCCGTCACGGCCCCGTCATCGACTCCTACCTCATCGGGATCCGAACCCCCACGGTGGTTGAAGGGGGCATCCGAAAGACGTATTCGCTGCGGTGGGCTGGCTTCGATCATGGCATCGAGCCCGCATCGGTCCTTCGACTGAACACCGCCGCCGGCTGGGAGGAGTTCCGCGCCGCGCTGGCCGACTGGGACTGTCCGGGCCAGAACGCCGTCTACGCCGATGTCGACGGGAACATCGGGTATCAGCTCACCGGGGCATACCCCGTCCGCAAGAATCACGACGGTCTCCTCCCGGTTCCCGGGTGGGTGGACGAGTACGAGTGGGTCGGATGGATCCCATACGAGGAGCTCCCTCGGTCGTTCAATCCCGATGAGGGATTCCTGTGCACGGCCAATAACAAGCCGCACGACGAGTCTTACCCGCATTTCCTCGGGCGGGAGTTTCTCCCGCCGTTCCGGGCGCGACGGATGGCCCAGCTGGTCACCCAAAGCGAGCGCCACTCGACGGAGAGCTTCGCGCGGATGCAGATGGACTCGGTATCCCTGTCCGCCGCTCGAGTGGTTCCCGCGCTGCTGTCGGTGGAACCAGCCGATGAGCGGCAGAAGGAGGCGCTGTCACTCCTGGCCGATTGGGGCCAGGATCTGGGGGCCGACTCCGCTGCTGCGGCCCTGTACCAGGTGTGGAGCGTGCAGATCGCCGGGAGGATCCTTCGACCCCTCCTGGGAGAGGAACTCTTCAACCACGTCTACGCTCGGCGTCAATGGAGCCACGGCTTCCTGCACAAGACACTTCCCACGCTCCTGGCGTATCCGAGCGCTCGCTGGTTCGGCGGGGACGGGGCCGCGGCCCGCGACGCCGTCCTCCGCGAGGCCCTGGATGGCGCCCTCGACGAGCTCACCACGCGCCTCGGTGACGACATGCAGCAGTGGCGTTGGGGCGTCCTGCACCGAGCTCGATTCGCGGGCCGCCTCTCCATCATCCCGGAGCTCGCGGAGCTCTTCACCGCGGGAGAGATTGAGATGGGCGGTGACGACCAGACGATCCTTCAGGGGCTGTACGAACCCGGGGTACCGTACGAGGTCGCCGTGCTCCCCTCGTGGAGGCAAATCATCGATCTGTCGGACCTCGATGCCTCCGTTGGGATCCTGACCCTGGGCCAATCAGGAAACCCGGTGAGCCCCCATTTCAAGGATCAACTCGAGCTGTGGGCCTCGGGAAAGCACCATCCGATGCCCTTCACCCGGTCAGCAGTGCTGGCCGCCGCTGAGTCGACCCTCAGGCTGCTTCCAGCCAGCTAGAACATCCCCTGGCCGGGGAGAAGATCATCCGCGAAATAGAAGATCACGAAGAGGAGGCCGAGTACGACCAGCATCACCACGATCCAGTAGAGGCCCCTGAGTACGGGGTTCCGAGGTTGGCGGCGGCGGAGGAAGCCGATCATGAGCGCATCACCGTGCCGATATCATAGGGACTCCGGAAGAAGGAGCATCCATGCCGAGGTC
>DASQUW010000046.1:0-3090 GCA_035641075.1 Actinomycetota bacterium
CTCGGACCCTTGCTTCGGGCCGAGACTTCAGCTTGATGTAGAGGGTATTCGGACGGCCCAGATCGACTTCTACGAGCGCCAGGGCGGAATCGCTGAAGGCGGTGTCCCGAGCGATGACCCGAGCAGCTGCGTCCGCCCCGGGGGGAGGGAGCAATAGCGACGCGCAGACCACGAACGCGCTGATTCGACCGAACCGCCTCAGAGCGACCCACCTCCCTCCCATCCCATGGTTCGCGCGAGCCTACCTCATACGTTCTGCAAGGCATCTCGGCCGACCGTTGTCTGACAGAGGCTAGTTCTGCTCGTCCTCGTCCTCGTCCGAGCGTTCCCGCACGCTGGTTACAGATCTTGGCCCGCCCGAAGGTCCCCAGGATCCCATCTTGGCAGAGTTGCTGCAGACAGCTGGACTCGCCTGAGCGCGCCAGGGAGACGAATTAGGACGCGGCGGCAACCACTTCGGCCATCTTGCTTCGGGTGGACGTGTGGACCACGCCGTCTGCGTCTAGTCCATTCTCGTCCTGGAACGCCTTCGTCGCGTCGCTCGTCGCTTGCCCGAACCACCCGTCCACCTCCAGCGGACCATGGCCGGCGCGAACGAGGTCGCGCTGCCAGAAGACCACCTGCGTGCTCTTGGAACCGAATGAGAGATCCTTTGTCCAGGGGCGCCCTTCATGCTCCCGTCTCTCCCCCAGATAGAGCCCGACCCAACCCCGCTGGATCATCGAGATGATGAATCGATTCAGATCATAGATGTCGTTACTCAGTGCCTGCAGCCTCCTGCCACTGACATAGGGGCGGTCCGCATGGCCAGGGCGGGCCGCCGGGTCGCCCCTGTGTCGGACCTGGCCCTCCAGGTGTCGACCGATGATTGCGAACTCTTCGTACAGAACCCCGCTCAGGAACGCCCAAACGTCCCGTCCGAAGTACCGATAGGCGAGGGCGAGATTGCGATTGAGGTTGTCGTTCCACTTGAATAACGCCTCGCGGTACTTGCCCATCGCCGACACGATACGTTCATCGTTACCTTGCTTGATGCCCCAGTAGACCAGCCGCATTCGATACAAGCGCTCGTCCATCGCCCGGCTGATTTCGTCGAATACGCTCGCAGCTGCCGTCCGCTCAGATTCTCGGCGGTTCGCGTCCCACGTCCTCCGCTGGTAGTAGAAGCCGAGAAACCCGCCCACGACGGTTGTGAGAACGAATCCCAGGACAAGCAGAAAGACTTGGTTCGCCATAGCGCAACCATAGCGGAGCGCGTTCCAGCCGGAGCGAGCGCCGGGGGGATTCTACGTGCCTAACAACGCTTCTTTCTTCGCCATGCGCGGCTAGGGGATCGGAGCTGGCGTGCCGTAGCCGCGTTGCTGGCCGATCGGCATGGGCATCGGAATCGTCGGCTGGCTCCGTCGAGCGGTAGAGTCGCCGCGACCCCGGAGGTGGGGATGCCGCACACGATCGCCCCATCGATCGATGGAGTCTCGACGAGCACGGCGGGGTTTTTGGGGGAGGCCGGCCAGGGGCCCACGGATCAGGCCGAGCTGGTCACCGGCCTGGTCGATTTCCAACGGATCTTCGGAGGGCCCCAGTCCGGACTGGACCTCTTCCTCGGTGTTGATCAGTTCTTCGAGAACGGGGGCAACCGGGCCTGGGTCGTCAGGCTCTCAAGCCGAGGGCTCTCGGACGTCCGCCGCGCTCTCGCCGCCATGGACGCCGTGGATGATGTGAGCTTGCTGTGCCTGCCAGGCCTCATCGACAAGCGGATCCTGGCGGAGGCCGCCACGTACGCTCGTAGGCGACGGGCTTTCTTCTTGGCCGATCCGGCCGCCTCCACGACGGCCACGATCGAGGCCGTGCGGGCCATCAGCCCGGCCGACGCCGGGCACGCCGCCGTGTACGTCCCTCAGCTCCAGGTTCCCGATCCGCTCCAGCCGTCGAGGACCCGGTTGTTCGGCGCCTCGGCCAGCGTGGCCGGGCTCCTGGCACGCACCGACCGGGAGCGCGGTGTGTGGGCCTTCGCCGCGGGGACCACCGCGTACGTTGCCGGTGCGGTCGGCCTGGCCTCGGCGATCGATGACAGCGCCGCGGCGAACCTCCGAGCCCGGGGCATCAACGCCATCCGTGAGCCACCCGGTCACGGGATCGTGGTCTGGGGGGCCCGCACCGTGGGCGGCGAGGCCGAGGAGTGGAAGTACGTGCCGGTTCGGCGCCTGGCTCTGTTCATCGAGGAGAGTGTGCATCGGGGACTCAAGTGGACGGTGTTCGAGCCGAACGACGAGCCGACCTGGACCCTGGTCCGACGCCAGGTCACGGCGTTCCTTGACGTCCTGTTCCGGCAGGGTGCCTTCCTCGGACAGACGCCCCAGGAGTGCTACCAGGTGCGATGCGGTCCGGACACGATGACCCCGAGCGACCTCGACCGCGGCGACTTGGTGGTGGAGGTCGGGGTCGCGCCGATCCGGCCGGCCGAGTTCGTGAATATCCGGATCCGCCGCGGACGACCGTAGCTTTTCGCGGCGTCAGCCGTTCGGACTAGGGAGGAATACCCCTTCCAAGAGAGGATGGTTAGTGACATCTTTGCCCTACTGAGGCAAGGCGGCTCTTCCCCCGCCAGAAGGAGGCTCCGATGACCCTGGCACTTACCTGGGGCGGCTATGCCGACACGGACGTGGCATTCTCGGACTTCTTTGGGGCCAACCACACGGTGACTGTTCGGTTCATGCTTCAGTATCCCAACGCATACCGGGGTCCAATGGTGGGTGTGAAGGGGGATGGGACCTATCTACTGGGACAGGGCGACTTCACCGGAGACACTCCCTCGGGGAAGACGAAGCTGATCGCCAGGATTGGAACGGGCCAAATCACTGCGCAGGTGAAACTCGCCGCAGGGGCTTGGCACCATATGGCAATTGTTCGCCAAGCGAACTCATTCGCCTTTCATGGCCGAGCCGCAATACAGGCAGGTGGGGCCGCCGTCGGCCTTGGTGAACTCGGATAGGTCCACCTCGTGGACCCGGAAGCCTGCAGCCTCCACCAGACTGCGGACCTTCCCGTAGCCGGCGGCCATGAGAACGTCATCTCCCACGGTCACGAAGT
>DASQUW010000047.1:0-2802 GCA_035641075.1 Actinomycetota bacterium
ACCCGTTGAACTCCGTCGGACCCGGTGATACCTTCGTGTCGAAAGCTGCACGAGAGGCTCTTCCCGGCGCCTGGCCTCCTCCCACGGCCGGGCGTTGGCATATGAAGACGCGAGTGGAAGGGGCAGCCCGTGGAGATCGAGATCGGCCAGGGAAAAACGGCGAGGCGCGGCTACGGGTTCGATGAGATCGCCATCGTCCCTTCCCGGCGGACCCGCGACCCAGACGACATAGACATCTCCTGGGAGATCGACGCGTACCGATTTCAGCTGCCCCTCGCAGCCTCGGCGATGGACGGGGTGGTCTCCCCGACAACGGCCATCCAGATTGGACGGCTTGGCGGGCTCGCGGTCCTCAACCTGGAAGGGGTCCAGACGCGCTACGAGGACCCGGACTCGGTGCTCGAGGAGATCGCGGCCCTCCCCGACGAGAAGGCCACCAGGCGGATGCAGGAGCTGTACCGGGAGCCGATCAAGGAAGAGCTGATCGCCCGGCGAATCCGGGAGGTCAAGGACGGTGGGGTAGTGACCGCCGCCTCCCTCACACCCCAGCGGGTTCGGACCTATGCGGATCTCGTTCTCCAGGCCGAGCTGGACATCCTGGTGATCCAGGGAACGGTCGTCTCCGCCGAGCACGTCTCCACCAGGACCGAGCCCCTCAACCTGAAGGAGTTCATCGCACGCTTCGAGATCCCCGTTATCGTCGGTGGCTGCGCTTCGTACTCGACCGCGCTGCACCTGATGCGCACGGGAGCGATGGGAGTGCTGGTCGGCGTGGGCCCGGGAGCCGCCTGCACCACCCGAGGGGTCATCGGCGTTGGCGTTCCCCAGGCCACGGCGATCGCGGACGCCGCCGCCGCCAGGATGCAGCACCTCCACGAGACCGGCCGGTATGCGCACGTGATCGCGGACGGAGGGATGCGCACCGGTGGCGACATCGCCAAGGCCATCGCCTGCGGCGCCGACGCCGTGATGATCGGTTCCCCTCTGGCGAGGGCGTACGAGGCACCCGGGAAGGGCTTCCACTGGGGGATGGCCACCTTCCATCCGGAGCTTCCTCGAGGAACACGCGTCCGCACCAAGCAGATCGGAACCCTTGAGGAGATCCTGGTGGGGCCGGCCCACGAGAACGACGGGACCCTCAACCTGTTCGGGGCCCTCAAGATGTCCATGGCCACGTGCGGATACGCGAACATCAAGGAGTTCCAGAAGGCGGAGGTCATGGTGGCGCCGGCCATCCGCACCGAGGGGAAGCACCTCCAGCGGAGCCAGGGCATCGGGATGGGGTGATCGAAGAATTGGGGTGACCGAAGAACCCCGGCCCGTCTTCGTCGTCGATTTCGGGGCGCAGTACGCTCAGCTCATCGCCCGGCGGGTCCGGGAATGCCACGTGTACTCGGAGATCGTCCCCTACGACGTCTCGCCCCAGGACCTGGCCACCCGACGCCCGGCGGCGATCATCCTTTCCGGCGGCCCGGCTTCGGTCTACGAGCCCGGCGCCCCGGCGCTCAATGCCGCGTTGCTCGGACTCGGGGTTCCGGTCCTCGGGATCTGCTACGGGCAGCAGGCCATGGCCCAGGCCCTGGGGGGAGAGGTCCGGGCCACGGGAGCGCGGGAGTACGGGAGAACCGGCCTGGAGGCGTCGGGCCCGGGGGTCCTATTCCGAGACCTGCCGGGACACCAGTCGGTGTGGATGAGCCACGCCGATACGGTCGTTCGGCCCCCCGAAGGATTTCGGGTGACGGCGCGCACCGAGTCCTCGCCGGTGGCTGCGATGGAGGAGCCGGAGCGCGGGCTCTTCGCCGTGCAGTTCCATCCCGAGGTGGCCCATACACCGCACGGCATGGAGATACTGAAACGGTTCCTGTACGACGGCTGCGGCCTGCTCCCGGATTGGACTCCGGTGAACGTGATCGACCGCGCGGTCGAACGCGTTCGCGAGCAGGTCGGGAACGGGCAAGTGCTCTGCGCCCTCTCCGGTGGGATCGATTCCGCCGTGGCGGCGCTGCTGGTCCACAGAGCCGTCGGCGACCGGCTGACGTGCGTATTCGTGGACACGGGACTGCTCCGCGCAGGGGAGCCGGAGGATGTGGAGGAGACGTTCGCCCGACACTTCAAGGTGCCCTTGGTGCACGTGAAGGCGGCGGACCGGTTCCTGGCCCGGCTCGAAGGCGTCGTCGATCCGGAGGAGAAGCGCCGGCGCATCGGCGAGGAGTTCATCCGCGTGTTCGAAGAGGTGGCCCGGGACCACTCGGGAGCGAGGTTCCTGGTCCAGGGCACGCTTTATCCGGACGTGATCGAGTCCGGCAGCCGCACGGCTGCCAAGATCAAGAGCCATCACAACGTGGGGGGCCTCCCGGAAGTGATGGACCTGGACCTCGTCGAACCACTCCGTGACCTGTTCAAGGACGAGGTGCGCCGGGTGGGAGAGGAGCTGGGCTTGCCGGAGGAGCTGGTGCAGCGGCAGCCCTTCCCCGGGCCCGGGCTTGCCGTGCGCATCGTCGGGGAGGTCACCCGGGAGCGGCTGGAGCTCGTCCGGGGCGCGGACGCCATCGTGGCCGAGGAGATCCGCCGCGGCGGACTGGCAGGGAGGCTGTGGCAGGCCTTTGCCGTGCTCCTCACGACCCGCAGCGTGGGCGTCATGGGCGACGGTCGGACCTATCAATTCCCGGTGGTGATCCGTGCGGTCACGAGCGAAGACGCCATGACCGCTGACTGGGCACGCATTCCCCACGAAGTGCTGGAGCGGATCGGTTCCCGGATCGTGGCCGAGATTCCCGGCGTCAACCGGGTGCTGTACGACGT
>DASQUW010000048.1:0-4467 GCA_035641075.1 Actinomycetota bacterium
GGCCTCACGGACAAGCGGAAGGCCTACGTTCGGCACCTCTCCGGGGGCCAGCAGCGCCGGTTCTCGGTGGCGGCGGCGCTCGTGAACGACCCCGAGGTGATCTTCCTGGACGAGCCCACCACCGGGCTCGACCCCCAGATGCGCCACAGCGTTTGGGGGCTGCTCCGGCGGCTGAATCGCGACGAGGGCAAGTCGATCGTCCTCACCACCCACTACATGGAGGAAGCGGAGCTGCTTGCCGAGCGCGTGGCCATCATCGACCACGGCAAGATCCGCGCCATCGACAGCCCGCGGCACCTGATCGGGACCCTCGACGGCGTCGGGCACATCGAGTTCACGACCCCAACCCGGCTAGACGCAAACGAACTGGCCGGGCTGGCCGGGATCACCGGCGCGAGCGCCAAGAACGACGGCGACGGGCCAGGGCCGGTCGGCCCGACCGTCTACCAACTGAAGGTGACCGAGACGAAGACGGCGGTCGGCGCCCTGCTCGACTGGTCGGAGGCCCGGGGCGTGGAGCTCCGGGGCCTCGAGGTCGTCCCGGGAACTCTCGAGGACGTGTTCCTGCAGCTCACCGGACGAGAGCTACGGAAATGAGAAGACACCGATGATCGGAACCGCGCGGATGGCGTCGGCCAGCACGAAGCAGCTGCTCCGCTCGAACGAGGTGATCACCACCATGGTCGTCTTCCCGGCGGCGCTCCTCGCGATCCTGGCGCTCTACCCCAACCTGCGGTGGCAATCCCCGGCAGGCACGGTGCCGCTGATCGACTTCTGGGTCACGGGGATGGGGGTCCTCGCGGTGGCCCTCGGAAACGGCCACGCGTTCCTCGCCACGATCGCCAACTACAAGGCCGGCGGGGTGCTGACGCGGCTGTCGGTCACCCCGATCACCCCCGCGCAGCTGATCCTCGGAGAGGTCATCCCCCGCACCGTGATGGGGATGCTCACGATCGTCGCGTTCTTCGTCGTTGGGCGGGTCCTGGGGGCGGGCATCCGGCTCGAACCGGGCATCCTCGCCGTGGTGCCGGTGATGGTGATGGTCACCGTCACCGGGCTGAGCGTGGCGTTCGTGATCGCCGGGCTCACCAAGAGCCCCCAGAACGCCAACGCCCTGGACAGCTCGATCAGCTTCCCCCTGTACCTGTTCACCGGGGCGATGTTCCCCCTCGCCGCCTTCCCCGGGTGGCTGGAGACGGTCGCCCGGTTCATCCCCTACGCCGGGCTCATCACGACCGTCCGCGGCATGGTCATCGAGGGGCGACCGCTTACCGACTTCGGCTCCGAGCTGGCCATCGCCGCGGCGTGGATGGTCCTGCTGCTCCTGGCCACCGCCCGCGCCTACCGGTTCGTCAAGTGAGGGCACGCCCATGATGGGCCAGACCCTGCCGCTGCTTCAGGCGAGCGGGAAGATGATGCTCCGCTCGCGCGGCGTGATCTTCGCCGTGGGCGCGGCGACCGTCCAGGTCGCGGTCTTCGGGCTCATGAAGAGCCTCGACTTCGGATTCGGCACCCGAAGCATCGACTTCTTCGACTTCGCACTCCCCGGGATCGCCGTGTTCTTGGTCATGTTCCAGCTCCAGGACATCACGGTGGCCGTCGCCTCCAGCTACAAGGCTCGAGGCACCCTCAGGCGGCTCGCCGTCACACCCGTGTCTCCGATCCTGGTCATCGCCACGCAGATCCTCACCTACGTCGTGCTTGGCATCGCAGCCGCCGCCGTGGTGCTGACCGTGGGCAAGCTCATGGGTGGCCACCTGGCCATGACCCCAAACCTGTTGTGGCTGGTCCCCCTGATCGGCATGGCCGTGCTCACGGCCCTTGCCATCGCCTTCGCCGTGGCGGGGCTCACCCCCAACCCCCAGACCGCAAGCAACGTCGGTGTCACCATCTCGTTCCTGCTGTGGGCCTTGACCGGCGCGGTCATTCCCATCCAGGCCCTGCCGGGTGCCCTGCCCGACATCGTCCCCTACGCCGTGCCCCAGACCGCCCTCATCGAGGCCATCCGAGGGATCGCGCTCACCGGTACGGGCATCACCCGGTACGGAAGCCAGGTCCTCGTCGGCGTGGGATGGCTGGCGGTGGCGCTCGTCGTCGCCGCGATCGCCTACCGGTTCACCGACGAGTGAGCGACGTATCGAGGGGAGCCCCCGATTCACCCACTCCTCCCGATCGAGATGCGTGACGACACCGCCCCCGCCGACCGGTCTTAAGCTCGCCACGCGGGGGATCAGTCCCGTGATCGCGGCATCCGTATTGGACGGGACACCATGACCGGTAAGGAGGTCGTATCGACACGACACGCTCGATGCCGAGGTCTACGTCGGTCTAGATGCCGCTTCTTAACCGACGAGCCGAAGCCGCTACCGGCGGCTCATTCGTCCCGCATTCGTCCCGCATTCGTCCCGCGAACGACCGGAAGACGTCAAGAAACGACAGGGACGGCTGGAGCATCGAATCCGCGGGTCAGTGACCGGATTCGAACATCGTCGCAGGTAGCGAGATCGGCCCCGAGAACACTCTCAAGGTGGAGACACGGGTTCAAATCCCGTTGGGACTGCCCACCATGACTCCCTCCTCCGGTGGTCGGGGCAGGCTCCCCGGGCCCCAATAAGAAGGACTGCCCACCATGACGCCTCCGCCGTTGGATGGGGGGCAGGATCCCCGGCCCATTTAGCCCGGGCCCAATAAGCCGGGCCCAATAAGAAGGACTCCCCCCATCGCTCCCCTGCCATTGAACCGGCCAGGAGCCGGTGAGTCGCGCAGTGATCGTCCAGGCCTTGAGGTGGGACCTGGCGTCGGTCCAGACGACGAACTCTGAACGCCTCCGCGTCACTCACGACTTCGAGACGATCTGCGCGGGCGTCGGGCCGGCACACGGTCCGGCGAAGATGCAGAGAGCAACCATGCCCGACACGTGGGGGGGCCATACTCGTCCCCGACAGTACCCCGTAGAGCGGAGCCTTCGAGCCTTAAGGGCACACAAACTCCCGATCCCACTTCAAGCTGCGATTTCGTATTCACGGATCAGCCCGCCCAGCACGTCGTGCGTCCGGACGCGGTCACCTTCGGCTGGCCACCGAGCAGGGCCCGGCCGTGGCTCCGGCGTCTTGAGCCCGAGGCCTCGATGCGGCCTTCGCCGTTGTAGTGCGCGGCGTAGGCCCGAAGCACGCGCTCCAGGTGGCGGCGGCCGAGCACGAGCATCGAGTCCAGACACTCCGTCCGGACCGTGCGGACCCACCGCCCGGCGTACGCATTCGCGCGCGAGTCCTGATCGGCGTCTTGACAATCCTCACGCGTTCGGAGCGGAAGACCTCGTCGGACGGGCCGGAGAACTTCGAGTCCCGATCCCAGATGAGGAACCGAACGCATCGAGCCGCTCCGGTACCGACATGTTGCGGGCCTGCTGGGTCACCCACGTCGAGTTGGGGTTCCGGGTCACGCCGAGGACGTCGACCCGACGGAAGCCGAGGTGGATCGCGAACAGGACGTACAGCGTACGGAGCCAGACCGCCTCGACGGTGAAGAAGTCAAGGGCCAGCATTCCCTGCGCTTGCGAACGAAGGAACTCGCGCCAAGTCGGACCGTCTCGCCGGGGAGCGGGCCCGAGCCCGTTCGCCCGCAGCAGCGTACGAATCCTGGTCGCAGAGACCCTGATGCCGAGCTTGGCGAGCTCGCCCCGGATCCTGATGCAGCCCCACCGGGGGTTCTCCCGGCCCATCCGCAGAATGAGCTGTCGTACCGCATCTGGGATTGCTGGCCTGCCTCCCGCTGAGCTCCGCCGGAAGGTCCACTTCCGTCGTACGAGCTCCCGGTGCCATCGAAGGAGCGTCTTCGGGCTGATCAGGAACGAGGACCACCGAGCACGAGGGAGGACCCTGCTGATCGCGGCCATAAAAAACCCGGGTCGCGACGGCGAAGACGCGGCCTGCCCACCTGGCGCTTGAGAACCTTCAGCTGGTGACGAAGGAACCACAAGCTCGACCTCGTGTTCAGCAGTCCGTTGGAGCCGGCGGTCAACCGGATCACGCGGCGCAGCAACAGATACACAGAGGCGAAGAGCACGTATGGAACCTCCCGGGAGAAGGACGCCCGATCGTACGAACGCCCTGGTCGAGGTGAGGATCAGTGGTTTGCGTGCCCTTCAGGCTCGGACGAGTTCCGGCTAACTTACGGGAATGCGCAGCGACAAGGCAGTTCCGCTCGCGGAGGGAGGCCAGAATGAACACGTATCTGTGGCTCAAACTCGTACACGTGCTCGCTGCAATCACGGCGGTGGGAACCAACCTCACGTACTTCGTCTGGTTGGCTGGCGTGCGGCGCTCGAACGAGCACTCGGCATACGTCCTGAACGGGATCCGCAGGCTCGATGCTCGTGTGGCCAACCCCGCGTATGTGGTCCTGCCTCTTACCGGAATCTTGATGGTGCTCGATGCGGACCTGGGCTTCACGACGTTCTGGATCGCG
>DASQUW010000049.1:0-20734 GCA_035641075.1 Actinomycetota bacterium
TCGTACGGTCTCCGAGCTTGACCTGCACGAATTACCTGATTCGGAGCTTGACTTGCCGTGCGTGCGTGGGGTAGGTTCCCCACCACTTAACTAGTCCAAATTGGCTAGTTATCGATCACGACGGGGGCGGGTTCCTGCACCGAGATGCCCGCGGGAACTTGCCCCAAAGTCGTTTTCCAGTCGAAACGGGCGCACGAGCGCCCTCGAGGGAGGAGGCACGATGAAGGTAGGGAAACTTTCCACTGCATTGCTCGGCGCCTTGGTTGGCGTCATCTTGGCCAGCAGCCAGGGGGTTTTCGCCACACACACACCCGCGGACAAGGTGGTGGCGACCGGCGACAAGATGGTAGTGATGGGGCCCTCAATTCCGGTGACGATCTTGACGGCCACGCTTAAGACGTCGAAGCCGACGGATCTCATCCTCAACGTGAACATGGAGTGCTCTATCTTTACTTCGCTCGTGACCGGCGGTACCGGGGTCATGGGGTCGGACACGGCAACAGCCACCGGCGAGATCCTTGCATGGGTCGAGATTGACGACGTGATCGTTCCAATCAACAGCATGAGCAGCCCTCCGCAAAACCCGCCCCTTCCAGGTGACCCGTCTGACGGGGTGACGTTCTGCAACCGGACGTACTCCAGGACCGTCACGGACACTGAGAACAACATGCCGCCGGACGGCCAGGACATGGAGAGCGACTTCATCGACACAAAGTCCTCGAACTCGTTCACCTGGCTGCGGCTGAACCTAGGGAACCTCCCAGCCCCTCACAAGATTGAGGTAGTCGCCACCCTTACAGAGAGCGCCACGCCCGACGCAACGGCCCAGGCGATGATTGGGAACCGCTCGCTGATCGTGGAGCCAGCCAAGCTGGCGAACGACGCGACGATCTAGCGCCCGAGCGTCCGCAGCTCACAGGGTCGGCCTTCGGGCCGACCCTGTGGCATTCAGGTCCCTGTGCGCCGAAGTGCCCGCTCCAGGCCCTCGACCAATCCCTCGATCGTGTGCGGCCTGGCCACTGCATGGACGGCGAACCCCGCCGCGCGTGCCGCCTTGGCCGTCACGGGCCCGATGCACGCAACCTTCGGACCTCTTATCACTCCGGCGACCCGCACGAACCCATCGACGGTTGAGGCGGACGTGAACGCCAACGCGTCCACCTGCCCGGCTCGGAGCGCGCTCCGAGCCTCCGGTGGAAGCGACCGCACCGGTCGCGTCCGGTATGCATCCACACGGACCGCCGTCCATCCCTTTCCAACAAGCGCGTCCTCGAGCTCGGCTGGTGCGATGTCGGCTCTCGGTAAGAGAACCCTGCCGGTGCCTCGAGGAAAGGCTCGCCCCAGAGCAGCGGTGGTGAACGTCCGAGGCACCAGGTCGGGCACGATCCCATGGCGGCGGAGGGCATCCCCGGTTGTCTCCCCCACCGCGGCCACCCGAGCAGGGAGATCTCCCTCCATGACGCCGATTGAGGCCGCCCGCTCGAACCATGCCTCGACCGCGTTCGCACTTGTGAACGCGATCCACGCGAAGCTGCCATGGGCGGCGTCCCTGATGGCCGCATCCAGTCGTCCGCCGGCTCGGACGGGGACGATCCGGAGGACCGGCGCTTCGATCGGGACCGCTCCGTGCTCTCTGAGAGACTCCGCGAGCCCGCCGTCCTGGTCGCGCGGCCTTGTGATCAGCACGACCTTCCCCGCAAGCGGCGGCTCGCCGCGATTACTGGGCACTACCGCACCTCTTGCAGGATGCGTTCCGCACCGCCGGCCCGGAGGATCTCCGCAGCCTCCCCGGCGGCGTCCCCTGGGGTCTGCGCCTCCACCTGGGACCACAACAGGTCCGAGCCGTCAGGTCGCACCACCACCGCCAAGAGTCGGATCACCCCGTTGCGCCACTCAGCGTAGGCGCCCAGGGGAAGCCGGCACCCTCCACCGAGCAACCCGGCAAGGCCGCGCTCGGTGTCGAACGCCACATGCGATCCGCGATCGTCGATCCGGGTCACCGTGTCCGCCGCAGCAGAGCCTTCGCGCACCTGGACGGCCAGCGCCCCCTGTCCCGGAGCGGGAACCATCTCCTCCACGGGGATCGGGGCCACGTGCTCGGGATCGATCCCCAGCCGCGCCAGTCCAGCCGCGGCAATCACGAGGGCGTCGAACTCCCCATCCCCGAGCTTGCGGAGTCGTGTGTCGACATTGCCGCGGACGTCGCGAACCTTGAGCGAAGGCCGGGATCGGACGAGTTGGGAACGTCGGCGAAGGCTTGACGTTCCCACCGTTGCCCCGTCTTGGAGCTCTCCATCGCGGCTCACCAGCACGTCGTAGGGAACGGCTCGCTCCGGGACCGAAGCAACCACGACCCCGGGTGGATCCTCGGATGGCAGGTCCTTCGCCGAGTGCACGGCAACGTCCACCTCTCCCCGAGCGAGCGCTTCCGTGATCTCCGCCACGAAGAGCCCCTTGACGCCGGCCGGCGACTCCTTCGCCGACGCGCCCCGGTCGCCGGCGGTGACGATGGGAACGAGCTCCGTCTCCACGCCCACCTCGGTCAAGAAGGCAGCGACCTCGGAAGCCTGGGCCAGGGCGAGCCGGGAACCGCGAGTTCCGATCCGAAGGGTCAAGCCTATTCCTCGGGTGGCGACGGCAACCCGAAGAGCTCGGCCAGCGCCCTGGCATGCTCGCCGCCGAGCCCCGAGAGGTCCTTCACCCGCACGACGGGGTCGTGGAGGAGCTTGTTGACGATGCCTCGCGTGAGCGCCTCCACGGTCTCGCGGTCCCGCTCGGGAAGATGGGCCAGGCGGGACGCAAGCCGCCGAAGCTCGGTCGCGCGGACCTGCTCGCCTCGCTCCCGAAGGGCCTCGATCAACGGAGCCAGCCTCGCTGCCCGTTTGGCCGTGGCGAACTTCTTCGTCTCGTCCGAGACGAGGGCCCGGACCTTGGCCACCTCGCCCTCGACCCCCACGCGCTCTTCGGCCAGCACATCGCGGAGATCGTCGATGTCGGCCACGCCGACCCCGGGGATGTCCCTCGCCCTTGGATCGACGTCTCGAGGGACCCCGAGGTCCAGCAGGAACAGCGGCCTCGTCCGTTCGCCAACGGCTCGTTTCACGGCGTCGCGGGTCACCACCACGCCGGTCGATCCAGTGGAGGCCACCACGAGGTCGGCCTCCGCCAATCCCTTCCCGAGCTTACCCAGCGAGCCGAACTCTGCGCCGATGCGGGAGGCAACACGGGCCGCCCGCTCGGGCGACCGATTGAGGACGCGGATCCGACGCATCCCCCGTCGCTGCAGCGACCGGATCGCAACCTCCCCCATCTTTCCGGCCCCCACGACGAGCAGGGATCGGTTCTCCAGGCCTCCCAGGTAAGTGGCGGCGAGCCCGGCTCCCGCTTCCACGAAGGCCGAGGGGCTCGCGCCGATGGCCGTGTCCAGCCGAGCGCGCCTGCCCACCCGCGCCGCGCGGCGAAACAGAGCAGAGAGCACGGGGCCGGCTGCGCCTTCGCCCTCCGCTCGGCGTACCGCCGCGCGGACCTGAGCGAGGATCTGCGGCTCACCGAGGACCATGGAGTCGATCCCAGAGGCCACGGAAAACAGGTGCTCCGCGGCCTGGTCTTCGTAGTGCGAGTACAGCGGCTCCGCGAAGTCCTCGACCGGGACGTCTCGAGCCTCGGACAGGAACCGCTTCATCTCCTGGAAACCCTCGTGGTACCGAGGGATCTCGGCGTACACCTCCACCCGATTGCATGTCGACAGGATCACGGATTCGCGTATCGGATCCAGCCCGGATAGGTGGTGGTAGGCCTTGGCGTACTCGTCATCCCCGAACGTGAGGCGTTCGAGCAGCGCCACCGGCGCCCGGCGGAAGGAGACGCCTAGCGCGAGAACCGGCATCGGGAGTCGGTCACGAGGAGACTGCCCGGAGTTCCACGTCCGCGAGCGCCTTGCCCCTCCGGACGTCGGCCAGGACGGCCTTTCGCTGCTCGTAGAACGCGAGGATCTGGAGCTCGGTGGAGAGATCGACCTTGCGCAGAGAAACCGCGGTGGGAACGACGATGTGGGCGGGGGCGAAGTTCAGGATCGAGCGGATCCCCGCGGCCACCATGGCCTCGGCAACATCCTGCGCGGCCGACGCCGGAGTGCAGATCAGACCGATGGCCACGTCGTGCTCCTTGACCAGCGCGGGCAGCTCGTTGAGATGGGCCACTCGGACCCCGCCGACGACGTCTCCCATCTGTCTGGGGTCGATGTCCATGAGCCCAACGATCCGGAACCCCCGCTCGGCGAAGCCCTTGTAGTTGGCCAGGGCGTGACCGAGGTTCCCCACCCCCACGATCACCACCGGCCAGTCCTGGGTCAGACCGAGCTCGCGACGAACCTGATGGATGAGATACGCGACGTCGTACCCTACCCCCCGGGTGCCGTAGGAGCCCAGGTAGGAGAGATCCTTCCGGACCTTGGCGGAGTTGACCCCGGCGGCCTCGGCCAGCCCCTCGGAAGAAGTGGTCGTCCGGCCCTGCTCCGCCAGTTCGACAAGCGCTCGAAGGTAGATGGGCAACCTCCCCACGGTCGCTTCCGGTATGGGGCGGGTCCTCACCGGCGGAGGGAGAGAGGTTCGTCCAATCCGCCTCGATTGTACCGGCTGCCCGAGCCTTTCTCAAATTCTCAAGCTCCCCGGCTGGGAAGGGGGGCCGAGGGCCTGCCGCAGGAGCTCCGGCTCCACCTGAGTCTCGAATTCCTCCGCTCCGTCCACCAGCACCACCGGGACCCGGAGCCCGTATGCCCGCTCGAGCTCGTGGTCGCCATCGATGAAGATCTCCTCGAAGTCGAATTCCGTCTCCCGAAGCTGCGCCAGGATCACCGTCCTGGCCTCATCGCACAGCCCGCAACGCTTCCGTGAATACATCGTGAGCTTGGGCCCGGTCACGATCTGGCTCAGGCCTCCGAGGGCGCTCGAGCATGGCGTCCTCGCGTGGCCGTGAGGAATCCCCAGTACATCACGATCACCCCGGCTGCAAGAGCTGCCGAGAACAGCGCGAAGTTCCCCAGCCCAGCCCCCACACCCGAGCCCACGGCCACCACCGTGGCTCCCACCGCGAGCAGCAGAAGCCCGTTGAACCGGGCCACCAGGTCGGGGCGGCCACGCATCTTCAGGGCCGACCACACCGTCCCGGCCAGAAGGAGCAGGTAGGCGGGGTAGGAGTAGTACTGCGCCAGCCGATGGGGCACAGAACCGTCGCCGAAGACCTCCCGGCCGAGTGGGAACTCCTGGGCGAGGTGGGGAGCGGATGCCGGCGCCGTCCGGATCTCCAGGGTCGCGTATGCGGTCAGCGCGAGGACCAGCGCGAGCAGACCGTGGCCGAACCACCGGTTCCGGGCCAGGAGGTAAACCTCGCCTGCCGCGAGGTAGGGAACGTTGAGGACCGCCCCGAAGAGCCAGTAGACGCGGAACTCGGCCGAGGACCACTCGTCCAGGATGCCCAGCGCAAGGGCGACGGACGCCGCCGCGTACATCAGCATGGCCACACCCCAGACGCCCTCGGCGGGGTTGCCGCCCCGCCGACGCCCGTAGCGCGCCAGGAGGTGAATCCCGAACGCAGCCGAGACGAGGGCGGCGGCGAGCGGGAAGACGATCACGTCGCCTCGACGAACTCAACGATCACCGGGCACTTGAATCGGGCCAGGAACCTCGCGCAGTGCGCGATGATCTCCTCTGCGGTGGCGGCCTCCTCGGCCTTCAACGTGACCAGGGCCTTCACGCCTTCACCGGTCCGTTCGTCGGGAACACCGGACACCGTACACGCCGCAACCTTCGGATGTCGTGACAGAACGTCCTCGACCTCTCCGGGAAAGACGTTGAAGCCCGAGACCCGGATCACATCCTTCTTCCGACCCACGAGGAACAGGGACCCGTCCTCGTCCCGATACGCGAGGTCCCCGGTGCGAAACCACTCCCCCGTGAACCCGGCTTCCTTGGCCTCCGGCGAGTTCCAGTAGCCCTTCGACACGCTCGCCCCTCGGACCAGGACCTCGCCTGCATCATCCTCTGCCACATCGTCTCCTCGGTCGTCGATGAGGCGTACGTCCAGGCCCGGCATGGGAAGCCCTATGGAATTCCCGGTCCCGCCCGGACCGAGCGCCGTCGTGGCAACCGCTCCTGTCTCCGGCAGACCGTACACACCCCAGATCGTCACCCCGAACCGTCGCTGGAACCCTTCCAGGATATCCAGG
Source organism: Actinomycetota bacterium (assembly GCA_035641075.1). Taxonomy (GTDB): domain Bacteria; phylum Actinomycetota; class UBA4738; order UBA4738; family CALAEC01; genus DASQUW01. The sequence continues at coordinate 6,224 of DASQUW010000049.1, forward strand.
GGAAACGGAGCCACCGTCGAGACTCCCAGGCGAACGGACGAGAGGTCCACCTCCCGAGTATCGGTCGCCCGGAGCCAGGATCGGAACATCGCTGGCGTTCCGACCAGAGCAGTGATGCCCTTCTCCTGGATGAGGTCGAGCGTTTCCTCGGCGTCGAAGCGCTCGACCAGCACCACGGTGGCGTCCTCCCTCAATGCCGGACCCAGGACGAGGTTGTGGGCGACCGGGGAGGATAACGAGAGGACCATCAGCACCACATCGGTCCGTTTTAGGTTCAGCGCGGGGACAGCTTTGATCGCGTCAAGGGCCGCGAGCAGGTTCCCGTGGCTGATCTCCACGCCGTTCGGCTCCTCCGAGCTTCCCGCCGTGTACACCACAAGGGCGAGGTCGTCGGCTTTCGCTTCCCGCGCTGCGCGATCTCCTTTCGAGCGATCGAGCAGGTCGTCGAAGGACTGGGTGCCCCTTGGCGTGGGCGGGGGTCCCACTACGAGCACCTGCTCGATGGAGGGCACGCGATCGCGAACGGCAAGGACCGCCGGCAAGAAGTCGATCTGAGCTGCGACCACACGTGCCTCGCAGTTCCCAAGGACGTATCCCAGCTCATCCGGGGTGAGCCCAACGTCGAGGGGGACGGCCACGCCACCCGCCGAGAGTGTCCCCAGGAAGCAATAGATGAACTCCGGTACGTTCCCCGCCAGGAGCGCCACACGGTCCCCCTTGTGGATGCCAAGCGACCGAAGTCCGGCCGACGAACGCCGAACCCACTCTTCGAGCTCCCCATAAGGAATGGGACGGTTTCGGAAAACAAGGGCGGGCCACTCCGGGGAGGCCACGGCGGAAGCAGACAGGATCGCCGGCAGCGACTCCACGGTGGCCTCACCCACGCGGCTAAGAGGATAACTCGGGCCCTCCTCTGAGAATGGAGCGTTCCGCCTTCGAAGCCAGCGTACAATTGCCACTCGAACCCCTACGAATCGACGCAAGGGAGGCAGGTGGAGGCCGGACCAAAGCTGCTGTTGTCGACGGCGCCCTTTTATCGATTCCCACTCCGAACGGCCTTCGGGCACGCCCGGGAATCGGGATACCGAGGCGTCGAGGTCATGGTGACCTCGGATCCCGCCACACAGGACGGCGACAGCATCCTCGCGCTTGCAGACGAGTTCGATCTCTCCGTGGCCGCCCTGCACGCGCCGTTCTTGCTCATGACCAGGAGGGTGTGGGGAACGGATCCGATCGAGAAGATCTATCGGGCCACCCAGGTAGCCGAAGGAGCGGGGATCCCATTGATCGTCGTCCACCCTCCGTACCACTGGCAGATGAAGTATCGCCGGTGGGTGGGGAGCAGCCTGGCCGAGTACTCGGGACGGTCCGGCGTGACCATCGCCGTGGAGAACATGTTCCCGATCAAGATCCGGGGCGACCGGGGCCTCCGGTTCCACGCCAGCCAGGACTTCGAGGATCTGGACCGCTTCCCTCAGCTGGCTCTGGACACCAGCCACCTCGCGGTGGCGCGGTTCGACATCCTGGAGGCATACCGTCGGTACAGAGAGAAAGTCGTGCACTTCCACCTGTCCAACAACGCGGGGAAGGGATGGGACTCCCATCTCCCCGTGGACGAAGGAGTCCTTCCGATCGACAGGCTGCTGGAGACGGCGGCGGCCGATGGCTTTCAGGGCAGCCTCTCCCTGGAGCTCGACCTCCGTTCGTATCTGGACGACGGCATCTCGCTGAGGGAGGTCCTCGTCCGGAACCGAGAGTACTGCGAAGCCCGACTGGGGGTTCGAGCATGAGCGCGCGTGTCCTGGTCGTCGACGACACCGAACACGTCCGCAACATGATCGCCGACATCCTCAGGATGCACGGCTTCGAGGTCGTGGGGCGGGCCGGCAACGCAGACGAGGCCACGGAGCTGGCCGTGGAAACGGGCCCGGACGTCGTGGTCATGGACTACAAAATGCGTGATGCCGACGGCCTCGAGGCCACCCGCAGGATCCGCGACAAGCTGCCCGAACAGCAAGTCATCCTGTACTCCGCGTTCCTGACTCCCGGCGTGCTCGACGAGGCCAGGAAAGCCGGCGTCACCGTGTGTATTCCCAAGGGCTCCGGGGTACAAGCCCTGGCGACGGAGATCAGCGCTCTCGTCATGGACTTGGAGGAGGGCTGAACGGAATGCTGCTCACGGGGAAACGAATCCTCATCTTCGCCGGTCCCCAGTTCGAGGACATCGAGCTCCTCTACCCGCTCTATCGGTTCCGGGAGGAGGGCGCCGAGGTCGTGGTGGCGGGTCTCGGCGACCGCGAGTACCGAGGGAAGAAGGGACACCCCGTCGAGGTAGACACGGACGTCGAGCTTGTATCGAGCGGAGAGTTCGACGCGGTGGTGATCCCCGGCGGCTACCTTCCGGATCATCTTCGCCGGTCAGAGAAGGTGCTGGAGATCGTCCGGGAGGCATTCGAATCCGGCAAGCTCGTCGCGGCCATCTGCCACGGACCGTGGGTTCCGGTGTCCGCCGGTATCTTGAAGGGAAAGCGAGTCACTTCGTTCTGGTCGATCCGCGACGACGTGGTCAACGCGGGCGCGGAATGGATCGATCAAGAGGTTGTCGTGGACGAGAACCTGGTCACGTCCCGCCAGCCCGAGGACCTCGGCGCGTTCTGCCGGGCCGTCATCGAGGCGCTCATACGAGAACCCGATGAGGACCGGATCAGCTAACTGACCTGACGGCCATCGCCGAACGCTCGAAACTGCCCTCCCCTACGATGGTTCGGTGCGCCGATTCACCCTCGTCGCGATCATCGTGCTCCTCACGGCGATCACGATCGCCGGCATCTACCAGGCCTTCCTGGCCGGGCGAGGCGAGCGCCGATTTCCGGGCCCCGGGGTATCGCCCACCGCCACCCCCTGAGACGGGCCTATCGTCCCCTTCCGGGCACGAAGAACTCGACGGAATCTCCAACTCGCAGGTTCAGTGATTCGGCGGCGCTGCCTCGGTTCACCGTTATCGCAAGCCGACCGGTGGAGTCGAGGATGAGTGCGGCCCTTCCCTCGGGGACCTCGGCGAACGTGCCTGCCCTCGGGAGCGGGTATGTCTTTCCTTCCAACCGAATGGCAAGCTCCGTGAGGCGATCCAGCCCGGCCCGGAGGAGGTCGTCCTTGCCGGCGGAAAGCTGCGCGTTGCCGAAGCGGTCGACGCCGATGACCTGGCAGCGCACGGTGCCGGGTTGCGCGACGGCTCTCGGGGAAGGGACCGTTCTCATCCTCGATGGGTCGAGCGCTCTTCCCAGATCTTCGGGAGATCCGCCCCCGGCGATGTACGCGGCGGCGGGTGCGAACACATCCCGCCCGTGAAACGTCGCCGCCATCGGTGACAGCGTGATCTGATCGGACTCGATGACGAAGGCGCGATCGGCTCCTCCCAACGCCTCCAACGCCAGCGACAGCACGCCGTTGTCCGGCCCGACAAGGAAGGCGTCCCTCGCTTGCACCACCACCGGCAGCCGCGACGTGCCGACTCCCGGGTCCACCACAGCCAGGAAGACGGCGTTCGCCGGCGCGTACGGAACCGCGTCCGCAAGGACGACCGCGCCACGCCGGAAGTCTCGTGGCGGTATCCCGTGAGTCAGATCGATCACTCGCACGCCGGGTGCGATCCGCGCGATGACCGCATGAACCACACCAACGAACTCGTCGTCGAGTCCGTAATCCGAGAGGAACAGGATGGGGCGGGGCACGGTCAGGTGTTCGCCGACAGGAACTGGAGGACGAGGTTCCGCACCACCTCGGCCTGCCCGCTCTCCAGGAGTTCCGTCCCGTGGCTCTCGCCGGGAACGATCTCGACCCGTTTCGCACCGGATGAACGCTCGTACAGGGCCTGAGCGGATTCCGGCGACGATCCATCTCCCTCCGCCGCCACGAAGAGCTTGGGTTCGTCGATGGCAGCGAGAGCCTCCGCCGGGGCGGAGAGCCCCATGAACGTCGTCGGAGCCGAGAGGGTGACGACCCCGTCCACGTCCGTTCGGGAAGCCGCGATCAACGACGCGGTGCCTCCCATGCTCGCCCCGACCAACACGATGCGATCCGCTCCTCGTTCGCGGAGAGCCGAAGTCGCGGCGAGCACGTCGCGCCAGATGTCGGGGATATGCTTCTCTCCAGCCGAATCTCCGTAGCCGCGGAAGTCGAAGGTGAGGGTCAGGTAGCCCTTCTGTTGCAGGAACTCGGCGAAATCGGCCCAGGAGCCTCGATCTGCGGGGAATGCGTGAGCCAAGACGATCCCGGCCCCACCGCTGCCCCGGATCTCGCCGGCCAGCTCGATCCCGTCATCGGTGTGGAATCTGACGGTTCGGCCCGGCGGTGGCTCTCCACCGCCGGTGCAAGTAGCGAGCAGGATCGCGAGGATCGGGGCCGCCGCTGCGCGGCGCATTGAGGCAGTCTACTTCTGCCGGCGCTGCCACCGGGTCTTCTTGAGGAGCTTCTTGTGCTTCTTCTTCCGCATCTTCTTTCGGCGCTTCTTGACCAGCGATGGCATGGATTCCTCTCGTCAGTCCGAGCCGAACAAGTTTCTCAGGTCCACTCGCCTGGCTCGAAATCCCTCTTCCAGCCGCACGGAGCCGAGGATAAGCGCTTTCGGCCCTTCGGGGACGGGCGAGATGAGCCGCAGGGCGCCCTCGTCCGCCAGGTATTCAAGGTAACCGATCCCCAGGCACCCGCCCTTCCCATCCGAAAGCCCGACAAGCAGTCGGTCGAGAACTCTCAGGTCGAAGAGAGCTGGAAGGGCCGGCATGAACACCGTCGGCTTCACTCGCCACCGCTGGAGCGGTTCGGTGAAGTACCTCCTCAGGGCATCCTCGCGGTTCAGGGCACGCTGCTCCACGGAGGTCGGAACGACGTCGCGGTGCACCGGGAGCGTGATCACCTCAGCGGCGAAGAAGCGACGGACGATCCCGAGGAGCGGCTCGAGCTCCGCCCCCCGCTCGAGCCCGATGATGAGGTCGGGTTGGAGCAGTCCCACCTTCTGGTACTTGAGGACCTGGGCGTACACGCCGGTGACCAGCCCCGTGGTGTCCACCACGACCAGCTCGGCTCCCTGATCTCGGGCCCGGTCGACCATCAGCCTGGTACCCACGACCAGCGGCAGCACGTGCCCCTGCGGTGATGTCGACCCCGCGAAGTACAGCAGATCCGCCTTGGCAAGCGACTCCCGATCGAGGTCATCCCGGCTACGGCACAACCGGAGGCCCACCGTCGTGGGCGGCCCAACGCATGACTGCCCCACGTCGGCATCGACAAGCCCCACCAACAGACCCGCGTCGATACCCGCGGCGACGATGCGGTGAGCGAGGATCGTCTTGCCGGTGTCGAGTCCGCCGATGAGAAGGGTCAGGCCTCGCCGGGTGGCGGCGAGCTCGATGGTCTCCTCATATCCGTACACCCGGGCCTCCGAACGGTTCGGACCGGTCCGGAAGGCTCGGCTTCGATGCCGCGAATGGCCTGGGCGCTACCCCGCTTCCGTATACCTCGAGTCCAGATAGCGGTGCACGTCCTCCTCGCGCATGCGGTATCCCCGGCCGATACGAACGGCCGGGACGTCTCCCTGCTTGATCAATCGGTAGACGGTCATCTTGGACACCCGCATCAGCTGGGCGACCTCACTCACGGTCACGAAACGAGCCTCACGGAACGATTCTTGGGCCACGCTGCGGCGATTGTAGCGGAACGGCACGGACCGGGACCAGCCGAGCAGCGTGGGAGAATCCCCGCATGGCCGGAACCCTCTACCTGGGGACGTCGGGCTTCGCGTATCAGGAGTGGAAGGGACCCTTCTATCCCGAAGATCTCAAGGACGCGGAGATGCTCCCCTTCTACTCGAGGCGCTTCCCCTCGGTTGAGATCAATTACACGTTCCGCCGTTCGCCGGCCGAGAAGACGCTGTCTGCATGGGTCGAGCGCACTCCGGACTCGTTCCGGTTCGCGCTGAAGGCGCACCAGCGCATCACGCACACGCTGCGGCTGGCGAACGCCGACGAGTCCGTGTCGATGTTCCTCGATCGCATCCGGTCACTTGGGGAACGGCTCGGACCGATCTTGTTCCAGTGCCCGCCGAGTCTCCGGTTCGATCGTGGGCTGATCGAGTCGTTCCTCGCCTATCTCCCACCGACCTTCCGGTACGCCATGGAGTTTCGACACCCCTCATGGGAGGAGGGGCGAACGATCCTCGAGGGGCAGGGCGCGGCCTGGTGCGTGGCCGAGACCGACGAGAAGGAAGCGGGCGATCTTTCCTGGGAGCCGTTCGGGTATCTCCGGCTCCGGAAGGAGGAGTACACGGACGCCGAGTTGATGGCCTGGGGAGAGCGCATCCAGGGGGCGATCGCTGCGGGGAGGGACGTGTACTGCTTTTTCAAGCACGAGGAGAAGGGAGCCGGCCCCGCCCAGGCGGAGCGATTCACTCGCCTGACGCAGAACCCGGCCTAAACCGAGACGCAAGCACCTGGAAGCAGGGCCAGTAGGCCTCGGGCCGGACGTTGTCGTCCATCACCACCACAGGGCCCGCCCGGCCCTGATGGTGAGCGACGACCAGCGCCGGATCGTTCACGTCCGCGATCGAGACCGTGTCGATACCGGCCTCGATGGCCGCGCCCGCGAACCCGTGGTCGGCGAACACGAGATCGGGTGTTGCCTCCTCGAGCATCCGCCGCATCGGGTCGGCGCTGTGCGTATGCAGGGTCGAGCCTCTGTCGGTGAGGACCGCAACCCCATGCAGGTACCGGATCTCCCGTCGCCGCCCGGCCTCCTTCCAGCTTCTTCCCTCCAGTGGACGGAGGAGCTCGGCCCCTGCTCGCTCCAGGAGCCTCCCGGTCTCCGCGTACAGGAGAGGCAGCCCGGTCGGATGGCCGGTCGCCAGCACGACCCGCTCCCCGCGGTCGGCGGCCAGCGCCAGGCGGTCCCCGATGCGCTCGAGGCGTTCGATGATGCGGTCGGGGTCGACCTCGACCACGCCGTCGGAGACGGCAGGGTCCGGATCGAACCCGCCGGCCTCGGACATGAGCGCGAGAACTTCCTCGAACGACATCGTGTCCACTCCGGTCAGACCGAACTGAGAATCGGGGTCTCCCTGGCAGAGGCGCAGCAGCTTCCCGAAGACGTTCGGACGGTCGTGGGACACGACGCCGGCGATCCTGGCCTCCGTCAATGCCTCTCGGAGCACGTCGCGAGGGTAGGGCCGAGGGTCCCAGGCATCCGTTTCCGCCGCCGCTGTCAAGTGTGTTTTGCTTGCCACTCTCCACCCATTGTAAGGAGACATCGTTCGGATGCCTGAGCTCGACGGGAAGGTCGCTCTGATCACGGGGGGCAGCAAGGGGATCGGACGGGCCATCGCGCTGCGGTTCGCCGAGGCGGGTGCCGATATCGCGGTGGCCGCTCGAGGCCAGGAGGACCTGGAGCGCACGGCCGAAGACGTGGAGAAGGCCGGGCGAAGAGCCCTTCCGGTCCCCACCGATGTCTCCGACCTCGGACAGGTCGCTGCACTCGTGAAGAAGACCGTGAAGGATCTCGGGACCATCGACATCCTGGTGAACAACGCCGGAGCGGCGCCGTTCCGGGCCCCCGTCGACAAGATCCAGGAGGCAGGGTTCGAGAAGTACTTCAAGGTGTCCTTCATCAGTGCGTTCTACTGCACGAAAGCCGCCGCCCCCATGCTTCTCGAAAGGAAGGACGGCTCGGTGATCAACATCGCCTCGGTGGCCGGGTTCACGGCCAGCCCCGGCCTCGCGTACTACGCCAGCGCCAAGGCGGCGCTCATCAGCTTTACCAGGACCGTCGCCCACGAGTGGGCGCCGCTCGGGGTCCGCGTCAACGCCGTCGCGCCCGGGTGGATCGAGACCGAGATGAACGAGGCGCTGCGCCAGGATCCGGACTGGTACGAGGCTGTACGCGGAACGATCCCGATGGCGCGATGGGGGAAGGCCGAAGAGGTGGCGGAGGTTGCCCTCTTTCTGGCTTCGGACGCCTCCTCGTACATCACCGGTTCCGTGATCGTGGTGGACGGGGGCCAGACCATCTCCCGGCTCCCTCTGCCGTGAAGGGAGTCGCCGGAAAGGTCTGCGTCGTCACCGGAGCGAGCAGCGGGATCGGTGAGGCGACGGCTCGAGCCCTCGCCGCAGCCGGGGCGCACGTGGTGCTGGCAGCCAGACGAGAGGAGCGCATCGCCGAGGTTGCCGAGGAGATCCGGCGGACGGGTCGCCGGGCCCTCCCTGTTCGCTGCGACGTCACCGAGCCCGCCGATGTGGAGAGACTGGCCGCAGAGACCAAGCGAACCTTCGGCCGCTGCGACGTGCTCGTCAACAACGCTGGCGTTCCGGGAGGCGGCTCCTTCGAAGAGCTCACGATGGCGCAGATCGAGCGGGTCACGGCGATCGACTACGTGGGGGTGCTTCGATGCACGAAGCTCTTCCTTCCGATGGTGGCGGAGGCACGAGGCCAAATCGTGAACGTCGCATCCGTCGCGGGTCGCTACGCGATCCCCGGGAGTCCCCTGTACACGGCGGCAAAGCACGCGATCGTGGGATTCTCCGAGTCCCTGTATCAGGAACTGGTTCCCCGCGGTGTCATGGTCACGTCGGTGAACCCGGGGCTGGTGGCCACCGAGGGATTCCCCATGACGGAGTTGCTTCGAGGACCGTACCGCCGCTTGGTGATGCGCCCCGAGCGCGTCGCCGCCTCGATCGTCGCGGTCATCCGGCGGCGGAAGGGACCGGAGGTCTCCATCCCCCGGTGGATGGGCGGCTTCCAGATCTTCCGGCTGATCGCACCGCCCCTGTACCGCGCGGCAGTGGCACGAGTCGCCCGGAGACGCGGGCCCCCGTCAAGGACTTGACCTGAGCCCTGGGCGATCGATCCCTGAATCCGCCTCCTACCGAGCGTTCCCGTCGGGAGAGGGGGGCGAGGATCCGAGGTGATGGATCTTGAGCAGGTTCGTGGGAGCTCCGAAGGGCGAAGCCGTGACCATCACCACCGCGTCTCCAGGGCGAGCGTGCCCTTCTTCCACCATCCGCCGGTCCATCATCTCGATGAGCACGTCCGTGTTCTGAGGATGCTCGAGCACCGAAGGATGCACCCCGCGATACAGCGTCAGCCTCCGGACCGCCCGCTCGTCGGGTGAGAAGGCATAGATGGGAACCCTGGGCCTCGCGGCGGACAGAAGCGCGGCCGTCCTGCCGCTCCGGGTGGCGCACGCGATCGCGATGACCCCACCCTGGAGACAGACCGAAGCGGCTGCCTGGGCGACGAGGTGGGCATCCGTGGGGGCCACCGCAGCCGGCGTGGGAAGGGCGAACCCCGACCCTCCGGCCACCTCCGCGATCCGCACGGCGGTCTGCGTCGCCTCGATCGGGTACGCGCCGATCGCGGTCTCGGCGGACAGCATGATGGCGTCCGTCCCTTCGAAGACCGCGCTGGCCACGTCGCTGACCTCCGCGCGGGTGGGCCGGGCCGACCTCGTCATCGATTCCAGCATCTGGGTGGCCACGATGACCGGAACGCCCGCTCGGGTGGCCCGGCCCACGAGATCGCGCTGGATCAGGGGGATCTCCTCGAGAGGCAGCTCGACGCCGAGATCCCCTCGCGCCACCATCACCGCGTCCGCCGCCTCGATGATCGCGTCGGCGTCCCGAACGGCCGGGCCCGTCTCGATCTTGGCCACCAGCAACGGCTGCTCCCTGCCGAGGAGCGACCGGACCGCACGAACCTCCTCGGCGCGCCGAACGAACGACTGCGCCATCATGTCGATCTCTGCCGAGAGCGCCCACTCGATATCGCTCTCGTCCTTCGGAGTGATCGCGGGGAGACCGAGTCGCTCGGCGGGAACGTTGACACCAGCGCCCGACCGGATGCTTCCCCCCCTGACCACATCCGTGATCACACCGTCCCCCACGTCGGCCACGCGAAGCTCCACAGCGCCGTCGGCCAGGAGCACCCGATCTCCGGGCTCGAGGTCTCCGGCGAGGCCCGGATAGGTGGTCGGTGCGCCCGAGACATCGCCAGGGGCATCGTCGCGACGCAGAACGAACCGGGCCCCGCGCTCCAGTCGGACCTCACCTGCGGCGAGCTCGCCCATCCGAACCTTGGGCCCCGAGAGGTCGACCAGGATGCCGACGGGCCGACCCACCTCGGCCGCCGCATCCCGGACCCCCTTGACCATGCGTTCGTGATCTTCCCGCGACCCGTGAGAAAGGTTGACCCGGGCCACGTCCATCCCGGCGACGACCAGGTCCGGGAGAAGATCCTCAGAGACCGGCCCGATCGTGCACACGAGCTTGGTCTCCCGCTTAATCGCCATGCGCTCGGAGAACCTCCTCGATCACCTTGACCACGGCCTCGTGGTTCTCTCCGTCCGGGGGTGGTTCCTCGGACAGCCGGCCCGGCACTTCCCCGTCCGCGTGGCGAGACGCGAGACCGAGCCAGGATTCGGGAATCTCGTCCGGCACGTCGCGGCCGGCCATCTCGGAAAAATAGATCGTCCAGGCCCGGGGCACGACGCGCGCCCACTGGTACCCGCCTCCACCCGTAGCCACCCAGCGCCCTTCGGCCACCTCGTGAGCCAGATCGTGCAAGGCCCTCGCCGCCTCGCGGTAGGCTCGGGTCGAAAGTGAGAGGTGCGCTAGAGGATCGGTGTGATGCGTGTCGCACCCGAGCTGCGTCACGAGCACGTCGGGGCCGAACCTCTTCACGAGCGGGGGCACGACCTTCTCGAAGGCTTCGAGCCAAGAGTCGTCCAAGGTGTACGGAGGCAGCGGCACGTTGACCTTCGTTCCTTCCGCCTCCCCCTGTCCCGACTCGTCGACGAAGCCGGTGCCGGGAAAGAGGTAGTGGCCGGACTCGTGCAGCGAGATCGTGAGAACCCTGGGGTCGTCGTAGAAGATCGTTTGGGGGCCGTCGCCGTGGTGCACGTCGACATCCACATACGCAACCCGCTCGACCCCCTTTTCCAGCATCCAGGCGATGGCGATGGCCGGATCGTCGTACACACAGAACCCCGAGGCGCGCTCCGGCATCGCGTGATGAAGGCCGCCCGCCGGATTGAAGGCGTGGTCCATGCCGCCGGAGACGACGGCTTCCGCCGCGGCCAGGGATGCGCCGGCCACTCGGGCAGAGGCCTGGTGCATATCCGGGAAGATAGGGTTGTCGCCGGGGCCGAATCCGAACTGCCACCATTCGCCGCGCTCCCCGGCCCCAGCTCGCTTCACGGCGTCCACGTACCGGCCGGTGTGCACCAACACGAGCTCCTCGTCCGTGGCGACCCGCGCGGGGATCTCGCGCACACGGGCGTCGTCGACGAGCCCGAACGCCATGATCAGCTCGCGGGTCAGCATGACCCGAACCGGCCGAAGTGGATGCTGCGGCCCGTGGTCGTACCCCACCAGGTCCGGCGAATAGACCAGGACGACCGCGTCGCTCACCGATCGATCACCGCCTCGGCCTCGATCTCCACGACGTAGCGAGGGTCGATCAACGCTTGAACCACCACCGCGGACGTGGCGGGGCGGATCTCCCCGAACAGCTCACCGTGAACCCGGAAGACCTCGTCGGCATCCTCGGGCCGGGTGAGGTACATCCTGGTCCGGACCACGTCCCCGGGGCCGGCGCCCGCCTCGCTCAGGGCCCCGAAGATGATCTCGAAGCAGCGCCGGGCCTGGGTCCGCGCATCGGCTGCAGGCTCCGCTCCACCGGGCATCACCGCGACCGTTCCGGAGACGTGGACGTGGTTTCCGGCCACCACGGCCCTGGAGTACCCGGCCACCTGCTCCCAGGGAGCGCCCGAAGAGATCCGGCGGCGCTCCATTGAGCTCAGTCGATACCCTGGGCTTTCTGGACCCGTCCGGAGAAGTCGATCGAGACGGCCTTCCACTCGGTGAACTCGTCGAGAGATTGGGGGCCGGCCTCCCGGTGGCCGTTCCCGGTGTTCTTCATCCCGCCGAATGGCAGCTGAACCTCGGCGCCGATCGTCGGAGCGTTCGCGTAGACCACGCCGAACTCGAGTCGCTGGATGGCCTTGAACACGTTGGTGATGTCCCGGGTGTAGATCGATGCGGAAAGACCGTAGCCGGTCGAGTTGGCGTGCTCGATGGCCTCGTCGATGTCCGTGGCTCGGATGATGCCCGTCACCGGGCCGAAGATCTCTTCCTGCGCGATCCGCATGTTGGGGGTCATCTCATCGAAAACGGTCGGCGCGATGAAGTTCCCCCTGTCGTACTCCGGGCCCTTCAGCTCTTCGCCTCCCGTGAGCACGACCGCTCCTTCGTCCCTGCCGATGCCGATGTATTCGAGGATCTTCGCCTTCTGTCGTTCGTTGATCACGGGAGCGAGCTCGACCTCGGGATCGAGGCCATTGCCCACCCTCATCGATTCCACCCGGGAAACCAGCTGGTCCGTGAACGGCTTCCTCACCTCATCGAGCACGACGAGCCGGGACGTGGCGGTGCACCGCTGCCCCGAGGTGGCGAAAGCCCCCCATGCCGATGCCTCCACGGCGAGATCGAGGTCCGCATCGGGCATGACGATCAGAACGTTCTTCGATCCCAGCTCCATCGAGCACCGCTTCATCTGGGCCCCGCATCTCTCGGCGATCTGCCGGCCGACCTCTAACGAGCCGGTGAACGAGATGGCCCGGACGTCCGGATGCTCGACCAGCGCCACTCCGACCTCTCTCCCCTGTCCGTGGATCAGGTTCAGGACGCCGGGCGGGAGTCCAACCTCCTCGAAGATCTGGACCAGGAGCGTGGCCAGGAGCGGCGTGTCCTGCGACGGCTTGAACACGCTGGTGCATCCGGACACGATGGCCGCGGCGATCTTCCACAGGGGGATGGCGATGGGGAAGTTCCACGGGGTGATGAGCCCGACCACGCCGATGGGGTGCCGGACCGTCATGGAGAACTTGTCGGGAAGCTCCGCGGGCATGGTATGGCCGAAGAACCGCCTCCCCTCCCCGGCCATGTAGAACAGGAAGTCGATCCCCTCTTGGATGTCCGCTCGCGTCTCCTTCAGGGTCTTCCCCATCTCCCGGGTCATGAGGTTGGCATACTCCTCCTTCCGCTCCTCCAGCAGGAGACCGGCGCGAAGGAGGTAATCGCCGCGCTTGGGCACGGGCGTCAGCATCCATTCGGGGAACGTTTCCCTGGCCGCCGCGACGGCGTTCTCCACATCTTCGGCGGTTCCCAGGGGAAAGGACCCCATGACTTCGTCGTGATTCGCGGGATTCCTCGATTCGAACGTCTTCCCCGATGACGAGGGCTCCCACTTGCCTCCGATGTAGTGACGGTATTCCTCGGCCATGCTCGCCTCCTTGTCTTCGTGTTCGTAATCCTATGTGCCGGTGGTATCAGGCGCGGAGCCCCGTGTACCAGATCTCCCGGTCCGCTCCCCACACGAGCAGGTCCAGACGGTCTCCGATCCAGCTGCACGCGACCGCCCCGCCCCCCACGGGCGCGCCTTCGACCGTCTCCCAGGGAACCCATTCATTCCCGTCCCACCAACGGTGCCGGAGGGTCCCGTCGGTGCCGATGGCAAAGACGTCGATGCGATCCGCGTCCCGCGCCGAGGCGGCCGGCTGGCCGGTGAACGAACCCCCCAATGACTCCCACTCGTGCCACCGCTCGCCGTCCCAGTATCGATTCCAGACCTGACCGTCGCTCTGGATCGCGAAGATCTGTGTCTCCTCAGCCCCCCAGGACGCCGCCGCGGCGCCGGAGGCAGCATCCCCTAATGAGACCCAACCCATCCGTCCTCCTTCACGAACCGCTTTCTCTGCTAGCCGAAGTCGGGACCGAGCAGAAGGATCTCGTCCAGCTCCTTCAACACCACGTCGTCGAGGTCCACATCCCCGGCCGCGGCGTTCTCCCTGACGTGGCCGGGATCTCTGGTCCCCGCGATCGCCGCGGTCACCCCCGGTTGGTGGACGTTCCACGCCAGCGCGAGTTGTGCGACGGTCACGCCCAGACGGTCGGCGATCGGACGCACCGCATCGACGACCGCCAAGCTCCGCTCGATCTTCCCGGGAGCGAACATCTTTTCGTAGTAGCTCTGGCCCATCCCGCCTCGGCGCCAGTCGCCCGGCGGAAACCTCGTTCCCCGCGTGATGGCCCCCGTCAGCAGTCCGTAGGCCAGCGGACCGTACGTCACCACGCCGACCCCCCGCTCGCCGCACCAGCGGATCAGATCGCGGTTCGCCAGGTGCAGCATGGAGAAGTGCTGTTGGAGCGAGTCGACGTGTCGGATCGCCAGGCAGCGCCCGATGAGCTCGCGGTCGAAGTTCGAGACGCCGATCCAACGGACCAGTCCCTTCTCCACGAGGCCCGCCATGGCGCCCCACGTTTCCTCCACCGGGACGCGGTGATCCCTCCAGTGGAGCTGGTACAGATCGATGTGATCCGTCCCCAGGCGCCCCAGGCTGCTGACGCAGGCCCTCTGCACTTCGGGAGCTCGAAATCCCGTCCCCCCGGGGCGGGGGGCCACCTTCGTGGC
>DASQUW010000050.1:0-2820 GCA_035641075.1 Actinomycetota bacterium
TCACGGCGCTCGTGATTCAGGTCCTGATCATCTCTGTGCTACCCGAGGGATCGCCCGAGCTCCACAGCTGGGCTCACATGGCCTCGTACCTCCTGGCGGGATATTTCGTCATCGCCAACTGGCGCGTCCCGGGGATCTGGCTGATCGGGCTCGGCGGTGCGGCGAACCTCGCGGCCATCGCGGCCAACAACGGAATCATGCCGGCTTCGGCGTCAGCGCTCGCCGCGGCCGGACGTTCGGTGAACCCCGGGGAGTTCACGAACTCCGGCGTCGTGGCCGATCCCAACCTGGCATTCCTCGGAGACATCTTTGCCATCCCCGAGGGCTGGCCGCTTCACAACGTGTTCAGCATCGGCGACCTGTGCATCGCGCTCGGCGCCATCATCGCCCTCCACCGGTTGTGTGAATCGCGATTGTTCCCCTCGGGGAAAGGACAGTTCGCAGCGCTCCGTAGCCACCCCGGCTTCCTGCGGGCGTGGGGAGCTCAGGGTGTCTCCAACGTCGGGGACTGGGTCTACGCCCTGGCTGTTGCCGCGAGCCTGGCCCGTCGCGGCGGAAGCCCTCATCACTTCTCCCTGCTTCTGATCGCCCAGGTCGGACCCGCCGCCGCTGCCGGGGTGCTGGTCGGGCCGCTCATCGATCGGTTTTCGAGAAAGCGATTGATGATCGGCGCCGACGTGCTTCGTGGATTGGCCGTGGGATCGCTGTTGTTCCCAGCCCAACCGACATTCCTCCATCTCTACGGAGTTGCCGGTCTGTTGGGCCTGCTCGGCGCGGTGTTCAGGCCCAGCCTCGCGGCATCGTTGCCGAACCTGGTGTCGAAGCAACATCTCGTTGCGGCAAACGCCCTCATGGAGGCGACGTACAACTTCGCCGTGATGGCCGGCCCGGTCGTCGGCGGGCTCCTGGTTGCCCAGCTCGGGGCGAAACCGGCTTTCGCTGTCAACGGGTTGACGTTCATGTTGTCGGCCGCATTCCTCAGCGGCATCCAGTTGCCGAAGCGAACACCGTCGGCGTCGGAGCGCCGGCCGATCCGGGCTCTCGCTGAAGGCGTCCGGTATGCGGCCCGCAGTTCGCTCGTCCGCGTGGCCCTTCTCGTTATCGGGTTGGTCATGTTCGCCTCGACCATCCGAACTCCGCTCGAGCCGATCTTCGTGGTGGATACGCTCGGGGGCGGCCCGACGAGCCTGGGCATGATCGGGGGAGCCTGGGGCCTCGGCATGCTGCTCGGATCCGTTGCCGCCCCGGCAGCAGCCCGCCGATGGGCCCTGGAGCGATTGCTGGGGATGATGATCGCCGTACTCGGGGGCGTCGTCCTGATCGCTTCGAGAGCCACCGATGTTCCGCCCGTTCTGCTGCTCTGGGTGTTTTCCGGCATGGCCAACGGTATCGGTTCGGTGGCCTTCGAAACGCTCCTGCAGGAGCGTGTGCCGGACACCTTCCGCGGAAGGATCATGGCCGCGACCGAGTCGGTCATGAACGCTGCCGCAGTGCTGGGTCTTCTCCTCTCCAGCGCGCTGGCGACCATCTACGGGATTCGGGGGGCCATTGCCCTGTCGGGCACCGTGTTGATGATCACGGCGTTTCTCTGCCTGGCATTCCTCGGACGAGTCCCCGGCCGACATCGCATCGGCAGTCGCCTGGTGTTCGCGTCGGCAAACGGGGCCCGGCCGACCGGAAACGGGGAGCGGTCCCTGGCTCCTTCGAGGACTGAGCGCTAGCCGAGCACCGTGTTCCACCAGGGGTGCCGATCGCGACCCCCCGCGAGGTCCACGTGGATGTGCTTCGTCTCTCGGTATTCGTTGTAACCGAGGGTTCCGTGCTCTCGGCCGATCCCTGACTCCTTGTAACCACCGAACGGATACCTCGGGTTGATCATGTGATAGTCGTTGATCCATACGGTCCCCGTTCGCAGATGCTCGGCGACCTGGACGGCGCGGGGAACGTTCCTCGACCACACCGCCCCGGCGAGGCCGTAGATGGATTCGTTAGCCAGGCGGACGGCCTCCTCGTCGTCCTCGAAGGGGATGACCGCCAGCACGGGGCCGAAGATCTCCTCCTGCGCGACCCGCATCGAGTTGTTCACTCCGGCCAAGACCGTTGGGCGGTAGTAGAAGCCTCCTTGATGGCCCGGGACGGTAGCTCGTTCTCCGCCGGCGGCCACCTCGGCCCCTTCCTCCCTGCCGATGTCCACGTATCGTTCCACCGTCTCCAGCTGTGTCTTGGCCACGAGAGGACCCTGGTCGGAGGCGGGGTCCAGAGCGGGTCCGACCTTCAGTTCCTCGGCCCGTTTCACAAGGGCTGCGAAGAACTCGTCATAGATGCCTCTCTGCAAGAACAGACGCGTTCCCGCCGAGCAGATCTGACCCTGGTGGAAGAACACGCCCCACAGGGCGCCGTCAACGGCGTAGTCGAGGTCCACGTCGTCGAGGACGATCGAGGGAGACTTCCCGCCCAGCTCGAGCGTGACCTTCTTCACGGTTCCCGACGCGATCTGCATGATGCGCATGCCGACCTCGGTGGAGCCTGTGAACGCCACCTTGTCCACGAGGGGTGAGGCCACGAGCTCCTCCCCGGCCGCGGCGCCGGGGCCCGGGAGAACATTCACCACACCCTCCGGGATGCCCGCCTCGAGGCAGATCTTTCCAACCTCGATCGAGGTCAGTGGGGTGAACGAAGCCGGCTTCAGGATGACGGTGTTGCCGGCGGCGATGGCCGGCGCGATCTTCCACGATGCCATCTGCAGGGGAGCGTTCCAGGGGGCGATCGCGGCGCAGACGCCTATCGGCTCTCGACGGAGGTAGTTGTAAGACATCGGCG
>DASQUW010000051.1:0-5385 GCA_035641075.1 Actinomycetota bacterium
TGAGCACGTCACCAGGCGAGAACTCGTCTCCGGAGCCAGGCTTGAGGATCCCGAGCTCGACCAACCGGCCGATGTAGTCGGAGTCGACCCCGGCCCGCTGGGCGACCTCCTGCCTGGAGTACCCGCTCACGACTCCGCCAGCATAGATGAGTGCCTCGCGAGGAGGGCTACGAGGCCATGGACGAGCGCAGCGCCATCAAGGTGCTACTGCAGCCATGACGGCACAGTAGAGGTCCGGAGGCGCTCCTGATTCTTGTGTCTTAAATGTGTCTGGCTCAGGTGATCGGACACGAGCTAGGAGGACCTCACATCACCTGTGACCAGCGGATATGCCTCAGCTGATCCCCGGCTGCACTTCTCATAACCCAGAGGCTCGCTGGTTCAAATCCAGCCCGCGCAACAAGCGAAACGACCTCCTCTTGGGAGTGGCCAGGACGCCAACACAGCAGGGGAGGGTGAAGGGCACACAGCTGTCCGTCTTCGATGTCTCCGATACGTCCTCCCCTAGCCGGATCTGGGTAGGAGTGATTCAAGGCAGGCCTCATGGATCAAATCCGCGTTTGGCCGTGGGACCTGAGTGAACCCGGCAAACAGGCGTGGAAATTGGTTCAGCGGGCCGTGGACGAGTTGGGCCACACCTGAAGTGGTCCACACGAGCCGAGCTGACCCGCACGTTGAAGGCCCGTAAGCAGGAAGCGAAGTCTTCGAGGCGGAGCTGACGCGACTCTCCACTGACGACCCGAGGATCCTCGAGAGACTCGTTAGAGGGGATCGGCTTACCAGCATCCGGGCCAAGGATTTCCCCGGAGGTGGCGAGCAAGTCTCGAGCATCGCCCAAGTCGTTGTGGTGGCTAACCCTGGTATGCGCCAGGCTATCGATTGAATATGCCCTTCAGTTTCCGGCCATACTTGGGAAGGTGCAAGAAGGATCTAGCATGGTTCGGGTCACCACCGTCCACATGGAGGGAGGCGAGGACCACGAGCACATTGCCCGCGTGCGCTGGACGAATCCTCAGACCGGAGACAGTGGGCAGAGCACACGCGAACAGATGATCCAATACCTGCGCAAGCCAGGAGCCCGCGCCTTTGTCACCGATGGCGAGCGGACCGTAGACATTCGGATAGTCGAGGCGGAGCCGCCATACATCCGAACCTACGCTGACGGCGTCTGGACCAACAACCTATTGGCTCTCCCGCGATACGGTCCCATGTGAACTACGACCCCACCGGATAGCTAGGGGCGGGAAGGGAGGGCGATGGCACGTGGTCGGGGTGGGCCTTACGTGCTGGGGGAACGATCCTCGTCGACTCCAGCCGACCACGATTCCCGTCGTTAGTCACAGGCAGGTTCCGGCGAAGAACTAGACGTGCGGGTCCGATCCGTGGACCTCAGCGTGGTCACCCGGCGCTACAAGGTGTCCGCTCGCCCCGCCCTTCGTCTCCCGGCCGAGGACCCGGACTTGACCGGCCCGAGCCGTTTCAAAGGATGAGGGAAGCGTCCGCCATCGACGGCGGCCACACGATCCTCTTGACTCCTTCCTGCCACTGGACCACGAGGATCTCGTGCTCCTCCTGTCGACCGTCATCCCCGAGGCCGAACCGGCCGAAGAACGTGGTGCACCTGAGCCCTCTGGCGGTCTCCAGAAGCGACTGATCCTCCGTCGTTCCGGCCTCCTCGGCGCAGTGCATTGCGACGAGGCCGGCCGCGTATCCTTGCGCTGCCGGGTAGTCGACGCCGCCGGGCCCGGGACGGAGCGTCGGCACGACCTCGGCCCGGAGAGCCCGGACTGCATCCGCCTGCCTCGGTCCGACGTCGACGGGGAACCGGGCGCCCTCCTCCCACTGGGACGGGCCCAAGATCCCTTCTGCGCCTGACCCGAGGGTCGGGCCGAAGAGGCTGATCCCGGCAGCCACCGCGGCGACGGCGGCCGGCCTGGCCCGAAGACGGCGAATGAGCCCGACATCGTCCGCGAAGGTCCCCGATGCAAGGACCACATCCGCGTCGGAGGCAGCCTCGGGCACCTCTTCCGGTGCCGCGGTTTCGACGAGTGTCATCCCCAGCCGGTCCGCGGCATCGCGGGCCCCTAGAGCGGCGCTTCGCCCGAACAGCCCCCGCCCGGCGGCGACGAGCACCCGTGCCCGGGGCAGGGAGTCCGCCAACACTTCGAGCACTGGTCCGAGGTACCGACTCGCCGGCGAGAGGACCGACACGACGCCGGGGACCCGCTCGACCTCGTCGGCGCTTCCCCCGTGGTTCCAGAGGACTCGTCCGTGTTCGGTGGCCCACCGAGCGGCCTCATCGACCAGGTCGCTCCCATAGGGGCCGACGAGGAGGCCCGCGTCCGCCACCTTCTCGAGGGCCCCGCGGACCCCCGCTCGGGTCCCGCCATCGTCGACGACGTGGAGCTCCGGGACGAGCCGCTCCTCGCCCATACGGATCCCGCCGATCGTCCGGGCGTCCTGCACCACCTGCCGGAGACCCGCTGCGGCGAGCCGCCCGAGGAAGCCGTACCGACCGGTGAGCGACAGGGGAGCGCCTACGACGAGCCGCGCGTCAGGCACTCGCTCCTCAGACCCCTCCGTGCGGTCGCGGTGGTGGAAGGATGCGCCGTGCGGCGGCGTCATAGTCCGAGCCTGGTTAGGGCGCCAAGAACGATTGGGGCAGCACTCCACCGTCGGAAAGGACGGGAGTCGTTCACGGTCGACCGGTAGCCAGGGTCAGCGCCCGAACCACGTCGCGCTGAACCGCCGACCAGTGGAACAGCCGCCCAAGACGCACTAGCGTCATCCCCGGTCCCAACACGACCTCGACCACGCCCTGGACTTCGAATAGCGCCAAGGCCACCGCATCGCCCCTGGCCATCTCCCGGCTCTCCGCCACCACCCTTGGACCCTCCCGCTGGATGGTGAACGCTCTCGGCTCCTCCTGCGGCGGCAGAGGCTCGGGTGCCCCCCACGCGGTGAGCAGGCTCCTCTCGGCAGCGTGGCCCACGGCGATGGCGTTCGTCCCCGGCCTGAGGTTCACCCGGCATCGATAGCGATGGAGATCGAGGGTCTGGACCTCGGGGAGGGCCAGTAACCGGTCGAGCGGTGGGGGCGGGAGGGCCGGCGGGCAGGTCACGATGGTGTGGTCCGTCAGTTCCTCGGTGGTGTGGAGCCGCAGGACTCGCGGGTTGGCCACAGTCTCCACCGCCCAGCGCATCGATCCATCGTGGCAGGCGAGTAGCCTGCCCGCCATGAGACGACGCGTGGGCGAAGTCCCCCCGGCCAGGGCGGGAGTTATTGCCTCCGGGAAGCGCATCGCTCCGCTAGTCCGGCAGGGTCGAAGTACACGGGGCCGGCTACGTCGCTGGGCCGAACGTATTCGACCTCGAAACTGGCGGCGGTCGAAGTTCGAACCCATAGGGGGCGGCGAGGTCTAACGACTCGCCGAAGGTGCCTACCGAGGCCCCCGCCCTAGCAGGTCCTCTCGCTCTGGGCGGAATGGAGGGTCACCCCTATGCCTTGTCTGTGCCCGGCCGAGGATCCGGAGCATGGTCACGGCCCACCTACAGCTTCGCCTTGGGAGTTGTGGTTGCGGGAAGCTTTGAGGTTCGGGGAGGACGTCTCGGCCGCCGCCAGGACGCCCCTAGAGATCGCCGAGGGCGATTGGCCCGGCCGTAACCGCGCGGAACGTCGCAGTTTCTTCACACTGGAACCGTCCCATCAAGACTGCTGGACTTCACGTGGACTCTCCGCCTCGCGGAGTATGTTTCGCGTCGCTCACTCCTTTCTTATCGTGTGTGTAATGGCGCCGGTCGGACAGGAAATGCCTGATCATCGAGGGAATCTGAATGTGTGCGCCCTACAGGTGAATCAGTACCGTAATTTCGCCGCGGGCTTCGGCAACCCCTACCGGCATACTGGGGTCGTGCCGGTCGGTTCGTACACGGTCATGGACGGGGCAGGAAACGCCGTAGGCACAGAGGAGTTCCGTGCCGCGGCTGGGCCCGCCGGGTGGCGGTACTTCTCCACCGTCGACACCCGCGAGCCGGAGCCGCACCGCGAGGTGATCGACCTCGTCGTCGACGGCGCCTCCCACCCCGTTCGCGTACGTATCGATACTGGCTCGCATGCGATCCTCCTGGGGGCCTGGGGAGAAAGCCTCTCTGGAACCCTGGACGGGGATCCGGTGCAGATCCAGTGGGGACCGGACCTGTACCTCGACTATCTCTCTCCTACGTTCAGCGCGGCTACGGCGAATCGGCTGGGGGGCACCGCGGACATCGAGGTTGTGCACCTGGAGCCGGTGACCTGCCGCCCAAGGAGGGAGCGGCACCGATACGAATTCCTGGGGGAGGAGGAGATCGCCACGCCGGTCGGCCGGTTCTCGGCCCGTCGCTGGCGCTGCACCGCGCTTCGCACGGCGTGGACCCGCTCGCTGTGGGTCGCAGGGGACCTGGTGGTCTCCTACGAAGGGCTATTCGAACTGGCGGCGTACGAGCCGGGGCAGAGCGGGCCGTTCCCGCGCTAGGGGCGGCGGAGAGAGACCACTATGTTGGCGGCCATCGTGACCAGCACCGGATCCTTGCCTTCAGCCCGTCGGACACACCCTCCGGACCAAGCCGTGCGCTCTGCGTGCTCCCGTCGGAGAAGATCAGCGCCAGGTCGTCGAAGGTGACGCCGTGGAGGTCGAACGGTTTGACCTCTGTGACCACTGCTTCCCGGTCCTCGAGGATGTGGCGAGCACATCGTCACTGGCGGCGCCATGGGGGGGCGTGTGCGAAGCCTGAGCACTCGAGGGAGTCCTTGATGTCGATGGTGGCCTCGGAGAGGAGCGGAGCGCTGACCTTATCGATTACCACGCGAACCCCGTAATGCTCCTCCGTGTGGTCCTGATCGGAGACGCTGTCGGTGGGGAGCATGGGTACTGGAACCCGCAGCGGCCTCCGGGCTGCGCGGTCACGCGGAGGCAACCTCCGGCTTGCCCTCCTGTGGGAGCAGTTCCTTCACCTTTGCTGCGGCCGTCTCGGTCAGCTGCATCGGTCGCTCCTCGCTCAGGATCGATCATGGGGGACGGTGCGGCAAGGCCCGTCTTTGCGGAGGAGGAGTCGCTCTCGCCTACAGGCAGTCAGCTTAACCTTGTGCGGTTCGGCCGCCCGGCGCCCAGTCGGGAGTGGGGATTGATGGAACTCCTTAGTGATCACAGAATACGCGGAGGCGGTTCGGCGAGACGGCCCCGGGACGCCTCCTGAACCGAACCTGCTCCCTCTTGAGAGAATGCGGTACGACTGTCGAGGGATGATGGAGATGGTGATCGAGCCGGAGCGCCTTCTGGGGCTGGCCGAGGAGATGGCCACCCGCGCCCATGAGCAAGACGCGGGCCACGGGGCCGTGGCGGTCCTC
>DASQUW010000052.1:0-2905 GCA_035641075.1 Actinomycetota bacterium
CTGGTTGATCGTCGCCCCGATGACGGCTTCGCCGGACCCCTTGGTGACCGGGATCGGCTCGCCGGTCACCATCGACTCATCGATCGAGGAGCGGCCGTCCACGATCTCGCCGTCCACGGGGATCCTCTCGCCAGGGCGAACCGCCAGGACGTCGCCCGCCTGTACGTCGTCCACGGGGGTGTCATGCTCCTGTCCGTCCCGAACGACCCGGGCTGTCCGCGGCTGCAGCCCGATCAGCTTTCGGATCGCCTCGCCGGTGCCGGCCTTGGCTCGTGCCTCGAACAGGCGGCCGAGCAGGATCAGGGTGAGGATCACCCCGACCGCCTCGAAGTAGACCTCGCGCACCTCGGCCGGGAAGAGCCCAGGTGCGATGGTGACGAGGACGCTGAAGGCGAAGGCCGCCGTCGTCCCCACGGTGATGAGGGTGTTCATCTCGGCGGTGCGATGGCGGAGCGTCCGCCACCCGACGGTGTGGATGGGCCATCCCGTGTACAGGAAGACGGGAGCGATCAGCGCAAGCTGGACCCATCGATCCGTCAGGAACTGCGGAACCCACTCCGCGTCGAAGACCTCGCTCGCCATCACCGCGACCAGCACGGGTGCGGTCAGGATGGCGCCCAAGGCCACCCTCCAGGTGAGGTCGCGGATCTCGGCCCGGCGCGCCGCGGCCTCGGCGTCCTCCGTCTCATCCCAACCCGGCCGCGGCCGCTCCTCGACGCGGTATCCCACCGACGCCACGGCCTCCCGCATCTCCTCGATCGAGACGGCCGACGGGTCGAACTCCGCCGAGGCGCGTTCGCTCACCACGTCCGTCTGCACGTGTCCCACGCCGGGCAACCGTTCCAGCGCCGACTCGATGGTTCTGAGGCACGTGGCGCACGCCACCCCGCCACCTCGCTCAAGCGCGAGGGTGACGCGGCCTGTCCCGTCCCCGATCGCCTCCATGGAGACGGTTCTGTTCTCCCCGTGAGGGTGCTCGTCGGCGGCGGGAGCGGGCTCCGGTCGGCGGAGCTCGATGGCGGGAGTCACCTGCTCGGTACCGGCATCGGTGCGAGCGCCGTTCCCCTCCGCGGGCTCCACGAGGAGCGTGCCGTGAACCATGTTCATCCCGCACGCGAACCCGAACTCACCGCTTCGCTCTGGCGTGAGATCGATCGTCGTTCGGGCAAAGGCCGGAAGAGCGCGTCGGAGCCGAAAGTCAGGGAAGACGACCTCGGAGGTACATTCCCCGCGCTCCTGCCGATCGAAGACGAGCCGGAGCGGCACGCCCTGCTGCACTCGGATCAGGCTTGGCGAGTAGCCGCCCTTGACGGTGATCTCCACCTCCTGGAGACCGCCACGGACCTCGGCGCGGCGGGCCTCCTTCGGCCCGAAGAAGAAGTACGCGAGGGCCGCGATCAGCGCGATCCCTCCCGCCGTGACCAGGATCTCCGTGCCCGTCATGTCTACTCACGCTCCCCAGAGGCGACGCCTCGGCCGTCACCTTCGTCTCGCTGCTCGTACCCCGAGATCCTCTCGTTCCCTACTTGATACCTATACCCCCAAGGGGTACTATACGTCAACAGGGACTCCAGGATTGGGAAGCAGGAGGAGACATGGCGACGCAGACGCGCGGATACTCGGCGACGAAGGACCAGCTCCTGGACCGGCTGGCTCGGATCGAGGGCCAGGTCCGAGGCGTGGCAGGGATGGTCGAGGACGATCGCTACTGCATCGACGTGGTCACACAGATCAACGCAGCCCGGGCGGCGCTCGACAAGGTGGCCCTCGGATTGCTGGACGGGCACGTCCGCCACTGCCTCGTGAGGGGCCACGGCGGCCCTACCGACCCAGAGGACCAAGCCGAAGAACTCATGGGGGCGGTCGGCCGACTGTTCTCCAGGTAGCGGGAATCGCGCAGGCGACTCCTTCCACATGAAGTACCGGCATCACCCCGCTTGCCTGCCGCCCCGACGAAGCACGGTCCGTCTCGACTCCAGCTCTTCGGCATCGATCTCGCCGCGGGCGAACCGCTCCTCAAGGTATGGACTCGGCACCGTGACTCGGCTCACTCCGACGTCCGGTCGCCCGGATCGCCCAGACGGTCAGGGCAACAAGCCCTCCCCAGAACACCACCATCATCAGCGACATGACGACCAAAGAAATCCAGCCCCCGGACCCCCATGCCCACATCATCGTGACCGCTCCTTCTTCGCACCCATGACGATGTCATGGGTCACCTGCTCCTCAGGGTATGGCGGCGGTCACAGCAACCCATGGGCATTGAGTCCCGTGATTGCGCGGACCATCGGCACAGATCACTCCGCGGTGCCGCTACCGCGCTACTGATCCCTGGGCTCGTCGCAGCGAGCTGACAAGCAAGATGACGCTGTGGAGTTGCACCATCTTGACGGCCGTGGCCCAGCATCAGGAAGCGAGGGGCGTAGATCCGCGTCGCAGAGGGGTCGGTTTTTCACGCGTCGCCGACATCACCGCTATTATGCAGAGCCTTTGTTATTCCGGACTACGTCCGGGAGAGCGCAATGAGGGGGGAAGGGGGGAGGCGAGTGACCAGACATCGACGTCTTGCGCTGCTTGTCGTCGGACCAGGCTAAGGCAGCTATGGGCAACGGCATCAGATGCGTGGCCTATAGACGCTCGAATTTGGAGGACACATTCGTTGAAACCATTGAAACGCAATCTAGTTGTGCTCTTGGTTATGTTGCTAGTGATCGCGTTGGCCACTGCCGGGCCGGCGATGTCCATTCCCCCACCAAACGACGCGGCCGATTCCGAGGCGGACGCCGTCTACAAGGGAGGGCATCACGACCAGCATGGCGAGACGACCGGCCATCTTCCAGGCGGCTCCAACAACGTAGACCTCGTCGGCAAGCTCAAGTTGACCAATTTCGCGGGCGACATCTCC
>DASQUW010000053.1:0-2825 GCA_035641075.1 Actinomycetota bacterium
CTACCCGCAGAACGTGGCCAACTTCTGGAACAACTTCGAGTTCCGATTCGACGACGAGGAGCTCATCCACCTCCGCCATGGGGACCGCTCCGAGGTGATTCCCGGGGGGGACCCATGGTCCACCGGAGGCCACCTCGAGGGGGCTATGGCCTTTGCCCAGGCCGAGGGTGAGGTGCCGCTCGAGCTCCTCGTTCGCTCCAAGCGGCGCTTCGATCTCCTCGAGCCGGTTGCCGTGGAGCTCAGGTTGCGGAACCTCCTCCCCGATCTGCCCCTCGAGCTCGATACCAGGCTCCATCCGGATTTCGGGGTGGTGGCGGTGTTCGTCCGCCGGCCCGACGGTCGAGTGGTCGAGTACCTGCCCATCGCCTGCAAGATGGGCACGCCGGAGACCAGGGTCGTGCAGCCGCGGGAGGGCGCCGAGGGGGAGGACCGGTACAGCGAGCGCGTCCTGTTGAGCTTCGGGCGCCGGGGCTTCTACTTCGCTGAGCCGGGGGAGTACCTGGTCAGGGCGATCTACCAGGGAACGGGCGACGCCCTGATTCCCTCGAACGTCCACCGGATCCACGTGGGGCCGCCCACCACCAGAGACGAGGACGAGCTCGCGGCCAGATTCTTCACCCCCGAGGTCGGGATGGCCCTGTACCTGGGCGGGTCGGCCTCACCCTTCCTGGAGCGAGGGATGGATGTGCTGGAGGAGCTCGCGGACCGGTACAGCGAAACAGAGGTCGGGGCCAAGACCGCCGAGGTGGTGGCTCAAGGCGTGGGTCGGCCGTTCTTCCGGATCGAGGACAACCAGCTGACGGAGACTCACGCGGGTGATCCACAGCGGGCGGTGGACCTGACGACCCCCGCACGGGAGTTCTTCCGGAGGGAGGAGCGGAGGGAGCTCAACCTGGACTACCACCGGCTAGTGCGCCAGCGGAGCGAGTACCTCACCACGATGGGGGAGACCGAGCAAGCGAAGGAGGAGCTCTCGGAGCTGCGGGAGGACCTGGCCGCGCGAGACGTCAATGAGCCGGTCCTGGAGGAGATCAGGGCGTACGAGGAGTCACTCTAGGGCGCGTGGGACGCCCAGGACCTGCGGCGACTGCCCCTCGTTCGGGTTGCGTGTGTGTGTGGACCCTGACGCCGATCGGGCGGTTGGCGTATGAAAGATATCGATCGCTGTGTTGTCCTGGCCGGCCATCGCCACCTGCCCGCTCGGTAGGGGCCGCGCGAACCAGTGGTAATCGTGGCTCGACGGCAACGCCGCCATCGCCTCGTACGAGTTGTCCTCGGGATCGAACAACCCCCACGGAATTCGTCTGCTGAATGCCTGCGGGGCTTCCGGCTCGCCGTCGGGAAACGGCGTGGACGCACCCCGGCTCGTCTCCCACGAAAGCGCGCTCGCGTCCATCATCTCCCTCCCTGACGCTCGCCTTCGGGCGCGCCGGAACACCTGTTTTCTCCACATTCTCTGGCGATACTGGATCCCATGGTTCATCCACGGACGGCCGAGGGAGATCCCTATCCATCGAGGGGATCGGGTCGAGGAATCGGCATGGTCGAGATTCCTGACTCGCCGGGTGGGCCAGTCACCTTGTTTCCTCGACATTCTCGGGAGCCTCGGTCAGCGGGGGCGTTCGGTATTGCGCGCTGTTGATCCAGCGTACCGAGGAGCCCTCGTTAGCCAGCCTGGATCGCGTACAGTCAGCGGCGCGTCATCATGGGGGAGGCCCTCCGTGCAGGGGCGAACAGAATGTCCGTAGCGCGCCTCATCCGCCTTGCGGCTATCGGGTTTGGGCTCGCCTTCGGGATCTACTTTGTCCTCACCTCCCCCTACCGGGACGCTCCACTGTGGCCGGTGTGGGCGCCGCTCGTAGTCGCCTTCACTACCGCCGCGGGTGCGGTCTTCGGCTACGGGCTCGACCGGTGGGCCGACCTGTCCGAATCACACAAGGTCCGGGTGAGTAACGTGGCCGCCCGGATCGCATCGATCATGATCGGCTCCCTCCTGGTGCTCCTCGGATCAACGCAGCTCCCCGCACCGGTACGGGCTAGCTGGCGCCACGTGCTGCTGATCAGCATCCTGCTCATGGGTGGGACCCCCGCAGCTGGGGCCATGGAGGGTACCCGGCTCGTGGCCAGGAACAAGTCGGTGCGTGGCGCCAAGGGAGAGCAGGTCGCCGAGCTGGTCAAGCTGCGGCAGCTGCTCCGGGGGCTCCTGGCCGCCGTCGGTTCGCTGGTCGCCCTGTCGACGCTTGCGATCGGCGCCGCGTTGACGTTGGAGCGGAGCCTTACGGCAGGCTCGGGGCAGGGCGCGGCCACCACGCTTCCGCCACAGTTCGTGCTGGTCTTCGGTGGCACGGGTTCGCTGCTGGTCGCGCTGTTCTATGTGCCTGCCGCAACGGCCCTGCGGGATCGAGGAAAGGGCCTGTGCGATGACCTGTTCCCGCTCGAACAGGCCAACGAGGCATCGGCCATCCTGAACGCGGCCGAGGGTCGCAACAAATTGCAGGGGTTGCTCGGGATGGAGCACGGGGTTGTCGCGGATCTGCAGACCGGCCTCGCCATCCTCGGCCCGCTTCTTGCGAGCGCGGCAGCTGCGTTCCTGTCCCCCTAGCGCCTCAAGCATGCATCAACGGTGGGCACCCTTCAGCGTGGAGGTGGCGATCGGGGTCGATCCTGCCAAGGGTTCGCTCGCCAACTCCCACCAGGGCGAGGTCAATCCCTTCACCTTTACCTAGCCGGCAGAGCGTCCGGGTTTTGCGGCGTGCGGTCCGGTCACCCGGAGGATCCTCTAGCGGCGGGGTACCGCCCCGCTTGCGGCGGATCCCATCTCGCGG
>DASQUW010000054.1:0-5872 GCA_035641075.1 Actinomycetota bacterium
GAACGGTCGGCTCCCTGTGCACCGGGTCCACGGAGTGTGGCCCACCCATCGCCGATCAGTGGGTACGCCAACGACGAGAGATCTGCCGCCGCCAGAGCGGACGGCGCCGAAACTCTCGGTCCAGCCGCGAGGCGGGCGGCCAGAAGGTATCCCAAGGCCTCGGCCCCTGCTCGGTCAGCCAGCCGATCGTGGAGAGCGCTGCGCTGGCTCAACGGCCGCGCTGGGGATCAGTGGCGTTCTCAGCATCCACGCACCGAGCCACACGATGGCCAGGCCGAGGATGACCTCGCCGCTCAGGTAGACGACGCCGATGGGAACGCCAGACAGGAGGCCACTCGCCAGGATCGCTATCGAGACGGCGGCCGGAAAGACGCGAGCGCGCAGGCTGGCGACACCGAACAGGGCGCACCCGATCCCGAACAGCGCGAAGCTCGATAGGCCACCGATCAGCAGCCGCCCACCCACAAACGTGTCGAGCACCTCCGGGGCGACCTCCGATATCCGCGGCACGGCGAAGGCCTCGTACCACCAGTCGCCGGCCATGAACACGATCCCGATGACTGCCGCGCCGAGCGCGATGACCCCCAGCCCGCCAGCCTCGCGGGCCTCCCGGCTGTACACCCCGAAGAGCGCAACCGCCAGCAGCGCGAAGGCCAGGATCGACGCCACGCTGTTGATCGCGTGTGCAGGCGTCAGGACGTATGCCTTGAGTGCTTGAGCATCCGGCGGGGTGGTCAGGGCGATCACGAGCCGAGTGATGACGACCAGGGCCCCCGCTCCGAGCGCGATCGGCGCAGCAGCTCGGGAGATCGGTGACTGCGACATGTCAACCCCTCCTCCTGCGGACGCCCCCGTTTGCACTATCGTGTAAGTGGTAACCACATCGGGTACCTCAGAGTACAGACCGGAGGCCCAAGTGGCGCCGCATGGCACCGTTGCCGACCCACGAACCGGGCCGCTCGAGGTCGCTGGTTCGAGGCAGCAGCAAGTCCAGGCTGCCGCGTGGTTTGTCGGTCTCTGCCTCGCCCTGGCCGCTCTCGGTGCGGCCGTCTCCGGGGCCGCTCCCGCACTCGTTCCATTCATCCTCGCCATTGGTCCGGCCTTCATCGCCGTCGGCCTGGCCTTCCGAGAAGGTCACGGTGCGCTCCGCCGCCTCGGGCGGTCGCTGACGCTCCGGCCGGCCGACGCCCGCTGGTATCTGGTCCTCTTGATCCCGGTCGGCTGGGCGCTCGCTGTCGTCGGCGTCGCGGTCGCGTTAGGCGAACCTACCACGGGGCTGTTCGATGAGCTGACGCTCACCGCGGTCCTCATCCCGCTCGTGGTCGTGCTCCCGGCTTTCGCGGAGGAGGTCGCCTGGCGCGGATACGCGGTGCCGCGGCTGCTGGGCGCGATGTCACCCCTGTCCGCCAGCCTCGTGCTGGCGGTCCCCTGGACGGTCATGCACCTGGTCCTGCTGCTGCCGGGCGGAACGAACGAAGGTGCAGCCGTGTGGCCGTCGGTTCTCAGCCTCTTCGCCTATTCGGTCGTCCTGACCTGGGTCTTCATCGGAACCGGCGGGAGCGTCCTCATCGCAGCCCTGGTGCATACCGGCCTCAACGGCGTCGTTCCGATCATGTGGGGCGTCGATCCGGACCTCTCGTGGTCACTGCGCGCGGTCCTCGCCGCCGTCATCGCCGTCTCGGTGATTGCCCTTGGTGGGTTCCGCAGAATCCTGGCCGCTCATGACGCACCCCCATAGATCCGTCCCCGCTCGGTCTGGGCGCATGCACATCGTCTGGATCTTGGGCGGAGCCGGCTTCATGTTCGCGATCCTGCAAGGCGGGCTCACGGTGCTCGTCCCGAGTCTCGGAATGACGTGGACCCCGCTCATCGTGAGTTCGGTCATGATCGCGGTCGTCCTGACGATCGAACGCGTTGCGTTCGGACGTGGCCCGCGCCAGGCGTTCGCCGCCCTGGGTTATGGGCGCCCCAGGCCGGGCGCCATGTTGGCGGCCGTGATCATCACCCTCGTCATGCTTACGTTCTTCCCGTTGTACTCAGCGGCGACCGGCGTCCCGTTCAGCCTGAAGCCGGATTGGCTGGGGCTATTGGTTGGCGCGATCGTGCTGAACGGGCTTGCCGAGGAGACCCTGTTCCGCGGTTTCGTGTTCGGCCACCTCCGCCAGGCCGGCCACTCCTTCTGGCGGGCGGGCCTCGTCTCCCTGGCGATCTTCGGTGCAGTCCATCTGTTCCTGTTCACCACGAACCCGGTCGTCGTGGCCCTCCTCGCGACCCTGCTTGCCATCGCGGCAGCGTTTCCCTACGCCTTCTTATACGAACGAGCCGGCAGCACGATCTGGGCGGGGGTCATCGTGCACATCGGAGGGCATGCCCTCCGGCTCGTGGATATCCCTGAGGCCCAGATGGTGACCG
The DNA here is from genome assembly GCA_035641075.1 of Actinomycetota bacterium. Classification (GTDB taxonomy): domain Bacteria; phylum Actinomycetota; class UBA4738; order UBA4738; family CALAEC01; genus DASQUW01. The sequence continues at coordinate 2,413 of DASQUW010000054.1, forward strand.
TGGCTTCGGTTTGGACCATCGTGCTTTTCGGCGGCGTCTTCCTGGTGTTCGCCTTCAGCAACAACCTGCTGAAGCGGGCCGAGCTCGACCATCGCGTGGCAGCTCCTGCGGCCTCGTCCTAAGACCGAGCTGGGGAGGGCTCTGGCGTTCGGTTTGTTCGCTCGCGGAATTCGCCGAGAAGAGCTTCGACCGAATGGAGGGACCCCACGAGCGGATGGAACTGTCTCTTGGCCGGGGCGAGTGGTCGACTCGGCTTCTCAGTCGGGAGCTGCCGAAGAACCGATAGACCTGGTGGAGGTTCGGTCCCCCCGGGGTGGCTCAATGCTGTCAGCACGTGGTCTTGTACCTGCGGGTCTCAGCTTGCTCTGGTGTGCTCCCGGGGCGAACCGAACGAAAGGGGAGACCGCCCCGGCCGGTGCATTCGTCGAGGCCAGGGCAACCTACTCGGTCCCCGGAGGTGTCTCTCTTTGGCCGCCGACGGGTCACTGACGGGTGTGGTCGCGGCGATCGACGCTCCCCGGATGGCGATCTGGTGCTCGGTCGGTGTGACGTGTCCAGATCCTCTCAGGGATTGAACCTCGAGACTGGCTTGGAGAAACCCCCTTCCGAACGACTAATCACCGCCCTTGCGGGCAGCCGTCCAGGCTGGGACCCTTCGGACCGGTCCGGATGCCTGGACTGAGAGGAGGGAGACACCGATGAAGGCCGTGAAACGCCACCCCCTGACGGCTTTCTTCGTCCTGACCTACGCGCTGACGTGGGGCTTTCTGCCACTCGGAACGTTCATGGCGGCCGGGCCACTCCTGGCCGCCCTCGCCGTGATCCCCATCAGCCGGGGCCGGGCCGGACTCCGGGAGCTGGGCTCCCGGTTGATGCGCTGGCGGGTAGGGTGGCGCTGGTACGCGGTGGCACTAGGCGTGCCGCTAGCCGTTCACCTGCTCACCGTCCTGTTGAACCTGGCCCTCGGCGCGCCCGCCCCATCGCTCGCTCAATTCAGACCTTGGACCGCGGTGCTCCTCGTCTTCGCGGTGCGCCTCGTGAACCCTGTCGATGGCCCGGTCGGCGAGGAGCCGGGCTGGCGAGGCTTCGCCCAGCCCCGACTGCAATCCCGACGCTCGCCCCTGATCGCTACATTGATCCTGGGTCTGCTGGTCGTCGTTTGGCACGTGCCCCTACTCATCCCGAAGTACGGACTTCGGCCGATCGATCTCGTCACGACGTTCGCGGTGACGATCTTCTACGCTTGGCTGTTCAACCACGTGGGCGGGAGTGTGCTCATTACCATCGTGGCGCATGCGGCCGAGGGGAGCGTCAGGCTCGGCGAGTTCTATCCCTCGGATCCGGCCGAAGAGCGAGCCACCTTGCTATACGCGGTCGTCTGGAGCGCGGTTGCGATTGGCCTTATCGTCCTCGACTGGCGATTCTGGCAGAGAACTGCACCCGAGGCGGCTCGCACCCGCGAGGATGAGAGCGTGGAGCGGCTCCAATGAAGACGCCCGTCATCGCCAAACGCCCGCTTCCACGAAGAGGAACACGCCCAAAGGGGAGGAGCCCGATCGAGGTCCGGAGACCGGCGACGATGAGAAGGAAGGCACCCCACAGGACTTGACCCACCGACTCTGACAGTCCCGGCTCTGGGCATCAAGCTTCGCGTAGTGGCTCGGATGACGCGTCCGACGGTTCGACTCGTCCAGCGGCAGCCGAAGCTGAAGAGGAACGAGATATCTCGTGCAGCAGCGCGGCGATGAACACGCAGGCGAAGGTGATCGTCCCGAACGGGAAGGGGTGCCCTCCCAGCAAGAACAAGCCTGCGAGTCCGAGGAAGATCCACTCGCTGCGCGCCGCGCCAGCCCTCCGTGCAATCAGCGCGAGGCCAACGAGGGCGACGACCCAGCCAAGGGTGCCGATGATGTTAAGCGCGAACACGGACGGGTCGAAGCCTGGCCAGTCCTTGACCGTCTGAAAGACAACCTCCTGTTGCGCGGCCGGGAGCTCGCGTGCGCTCCGCATGGCGAGGCCGGTGGAGAACCCCGCGACGGCGTCGTAGGCGCTGAAGAAGATGAGGAAGACGCCGATCCCGAGTCGGGTCATCCAGGCACCGGCGGCGCCGAACTCGTCCGCGGGGATCAACACTGAGACGGCGACCAGCCCGATGAGGAGAAGCTGAATCGCGTGGAACGCGACGAACCAGGTGGCGACGTCCATCACCGCCTGCGCGTTTATCTCGGGGTTCGGATGGAAGACCGCGAACACGGCGAACGCGAGAGCCGGCACCAGCAGGAGCACCCGGCGGATTGTCCCCGGGAGCACCCACGTCCGTAGCATTGGTTGGCTGGTTGCGTATGTCATATCTACTTCCTTTCCTCTGTGCGCACTCGACGGATCGCCACGGCCATCAGATCGTGGTTCCGGCGGGTGCAGCACCGGCGGGCACCGGAAGGTCAGGTGTCCTCGCCTGGCGTGCCCGGGCGCCTTCAATCAGAAGGGACGCCGCGGGGAAGAGTCCGACTGGACCCACTGGCGAACGGCCTCCCCTTCGGTCCTATCGTCGCAACCGCAGCCTCTTCACGCTAGTCGGCCCCCGAACCATCCGCAATCCCACCGCTGGGGGAACACTTTGCAGCCGGCCTCCCTCGAGTGGGAAGAAGGGTAGGTCCCGCGGCCGGCGGATGTTCGGCCTCCGGGTGGTCTCTGATGACGGCACCGCAATCTCGCTCGGCCAGGCCTTCCTTCGACGGGTCCCCCACCTTCTTTGCGTTCCCCCTGCTGGTCGTGGATCTGCCGGTCGCCCTCTACGACGAGCGTCATCGCCGGGCGTTCGATCGTGTGGCCGTAACGGTGGTGGTAACGGACCCGGAGGACGGCCAAGCCCCCCACCGGAGGGAGATCCGTGGACTCGAGGCCCACGTCGTCCTGTACCTCTTCGTAAACGCAGTCTTGATCTACCTGTGGGCCATTGGGGAAGCTTCGACGTCGACTTCTTCTGGCCTATCTTCCCACTGCTTGGCTGGAGCATCGGCCTCGCCGTGCACGCTTGGAAGGTGTTTGGGGGGAACCGAGGCGAGAGGAGAGGGTTCGACCCCAAGATAAGGAGGGCCCGACGCGGCCGCCCCCCGGAAGGGCCCTTCCAGGGCAGGCACCTGTTTCGTCAACATTCTCAGGCGACGCGGCTAGGAGGGCAGGCTGGTCGCAGGGGTGCCGATAGAGGGTTTTCTCGCGGTCTACGTGGAGCCCGAGCGGCGGATCGAAGGGGTGCAGGAACGGCTGTTTGAGGGGGAGGAGTCGGTCCTCCTGATGGGTTAGGCAGTAGGGCCACGGTAAACGTCGCCCCCGTCGCTCCGTTGGGCTGTAGCCTTGCTTAGCCGTACCCAGGACGAGCCGAGCGGGCTCCTGAGGAAGCTGCAAGCGGTGGTTTAGAGTGTGGGAGGTCTAATGACAACTGACGCCTGGCTTGCTATCG
>DASQUW010000055.1:0-2991 GCA_035641075.1 Actinomycetota bacterium
CGGTGTCCGAGTGGCCCCGGAACGCGCGCCCGAACCCCTCGAGCTCCCTGCGGAGCGCCCGGAAGTTGTACAGCTCGCCGTTGAACGCGATCACGTACCGGCCCGAGCTCGACGCCATGGGCTGGCGCCCCTCTTGGCTCAGGTCGATGATCGCGAGCCTCCGGGCTCCGAGGCCGACGCCGGCTGAGGCGTCGAGCCAGATGCCCTCGTCGTCCGGGCCGCGGTGGCGGAGCGTGCCCATCATCCCCTCGACGGCCGCCCGCAGGGAACCCTCGTCAATGTCGCGCGACGGAGTGAAGACGCCCGCTATGCCGCACACGGCTGGCTCTTCCCCTGTGGGCCGGATTCCCCACTCAACCGCCCGCTCGCCAGGGCCGATATCCGGGGCGAACAGAGATTCTCGCCACGCCCGATGGAGTGGACAGGATGGAACGAGCCCTGCAGCCGAGTCCCCCCGAGACCGACAGCCACGGCCTGACCCGCCGCGACTTCCTGCGTGCCGCCGCGGCGACAGGCGTGGTGATGGCGGCGTCGCGCACCAAGTGGGCCTGGGGGCAGACCGACCCGAGCGTCGTGACGATCAACGCTCCGCAGGATGGCAGGGACGCCACCGGCATCATCCAGGCTCAGATCGACGCCGCTCCGGACGGGTCCACGATCGTGTTCCCGCCGGGCCGGTACCGCTGCGAGGGAAGCATCAAGGTAGAGAACCGCACCGGCCTCAAGTTCCGAGGCCCCGCCACTTTCTACGCCACCCAGAAGGGGCCGCTCGACGCCCAGGGGAACTCCCAGCGACGGCACTGGTGGTTCATCGGATGCACGGATGTGACCGTGGATGACCTGCGAGTCGTGAGTACGAACACCCGTCCGGACCAGCGGGAAGGCTTCGGAGCCTATCTGGCGAACTACGAATTCGAGCACGGCTTTGCCATCCATGAGTGTCTCGGGGTCGTGGTGCGCAACTGTTCGACCTTCGGAACCTGGGGAGACGGCCTCTACATCGGCAATCAGGCGCCCAGCCGTAACGTTCGTGTTTCGGGACTTGTGGTCGAGTGGAACGGGAGGCAGGGCCTCGCCGTCAGCAATGCGGACGGAGTCCTTCTCGAGAACATCCAGATCAGGAATACCCGCCGTGCTGGCTTCGATCTGGAACCCGCCACAGCGTTGTGGTCTGTCCGGAACGTTGAGATCCGGAACTCCTTCACGAATGGCTATCACGTGGCCTTCGCGTCCGCCGGTAACGGCGACGTGTCGAATATCTACATCCACCACAATCGGATCAAAGGGCCTGGGGTCCCGTGGGTCTATGTCCGCGCCTCGGACGGAACTAGACGCCGCAACTGGCGTATCCACGACAACCGGGTGCTGAACTACCTTGGATCCCCGATGCCAGCCCTGTTCTTCAGCAAGGTGGACAACGTCAGTGTCCGTCGGAACAAGTCTCCGATCGTGGCTACCCAGTCGCGCCTGGCGATTCGGTTCGAGAGCTGCCGCGGACGACTCGTGGTCCGCCGAAACGATTTCAGGAAGGGCGTGCGTCTCTATCGGCGAGCTGGCAACACCACACGGGTCCGTGCCAGGAAAAATCGACTCTCTCGGCGCTAGCATCACGGTCGTACCTTCCGTCCAGGTGCCAGCCACCTGAGCGGAGTGCGCCACCGTCGCACGTAGCTCCCCTGATGGGCCCGCGCATGGAGGAAGTCTCGGTCCGGGAACAGGAGCGCCCTCACGTAGGCGGCCTTCCCGCGTAGCCCCGGGATCGCCCGGAGCGTCGAGAGCGCGGTCCCCCCGCGGTCCCGGCGCTCGGTCAGGAACGTCTCCAGGGCCCGTCGCTCCCCGCGTGACGGGTTGTACTTTCTGAGGCGGTCCGCCTGCTGCGGCAGAGAGACCTCCAGCATCTCCGAAGCCCGGCCCAGCGCGTGACGCACCACGGCTCCGACGCGCCACCGCTTGGCGCGATCCTCGACGTGGGACCAGTCCAGATCCGGGTCGAGCGCGGCTTGGGCCACGTCGCGCACCGTCCACAGCTGGTCGGGAAGGGCTCCCAGTGAGGCGTGAAGGCAGGCGTGGATCAGCCGATCGGCGTCATCCAGGCGCAGGTGGGTCCGGCCACCGAGCGTGAACGGCACGGCGTGCTCGAAGAGCTCGTCTGGATGGAGCCACAGTCCGAATGGGCCGAGGACCAGGGTCCTGTGGAGATCCAGCTCGATCCCGTCGCCGTTGCGATGGACCGCGGCCTTACCGAACCGCTCGTCGAAGCCGGCGTGGGGCTCGGGCAATCCTCGGCGGTATCCGCTGTAGGCGAGCACTTCGCAGGCCGCCCGCCAGTCCTCGGTTCGCACCAGCAAGTCGAGGTCACCGAAGGCCCGCCATGAGGGATCTGGATACAGGGTGTGGGCCAGGCCCGGCCCCTTGAGGACCACGGGCCGGATGCCGGCCTGCTCGAGCCCGTCGGCGGTTCGAAGGAGCTTCCTCTCGATGTTGAGCGCGGCGAACATGGCGCCCTTGTGCCGGTCCAGGAGATCCGTCCTCTGCTCCTCGGTGAGAAGGAGGGCTTCACGCTCAGCCGCCGCCCAGGCCAGGCCGGTCAGTCGGTGGGTCGTGAGCGTGGAGCCGAGCCGCCGCCAGTCGTGATCACGGGCGTCCACGGGCTCCACGTCCTCGAGCAGCCCGAACGCCGCGATCCGAGTGGCCACGTCCAGAGCTCGGTCAACGTCAGTCGTCATCGATGCGCTCCAGCCATCCACGCCGAACGAGCTCGTCCAGGAGCGGCTCTACATCGGTGGCGATCCTCTCGACCGGCGTGCCGTACGTCCTGGCTAGCTCGTGACTCAGCTCGGGAAGCGTGGCGGGCTCCTCGAGGAGCGTCCAGACGGAGGCAGCGGTTCCCGGGAGCACGTCGAAACCATCCCGATCGGCCTCCGCAAGGAGCACCTCGTGGCCCACGGTTCGGTGGAGGGCGGCCGGGGAGCGGAGGTAGCGCTGCCCGGT
>DASQUW010000056.1:0-2076 GCA_035641075.1 Actinomycetota bacterium
ATGCCCCGGAACTCGAGCCAGCGCCGGTTCGTCGAACTGGATGATCGTGGCGCCTTCGGCAGCCAGGTCTCTGGCCTCCCCGTTCAAGGCGGCGGCCAGGTCCGTGACGACCGCCGGGATACTCTTGTAGTGCTCGTTTCGAGAGAGCGTCGCCAGCGTGTACGGACCGGTGAGCACGGGTTTCACGGGCACCGGGCTCTCGGAAGCGGCGAACCGGAACTCGTCGACGACGATCGGACCCCGCCGGGAGATTCGACCCTTCACGGTCGGCTGGCGGTAGTAGGTGTTGTTGTCGAAGTACCGAATGAGACCGCCCACCGCGAACCCTTCCAGTCCCTCGGCGAAGCGCGTCTGCCCGTCGTCCCAGCGAACCTGGCCGTCGGTGACGATCTCGACTCCCGCTGCGGTCTGCTCCTCGATGACCTCTCGGACCAGGTCGTCCTGGGCAGCACTGACGTCTTCTTCCCTGGCCTCTCCCCGGTCGAGGGCCTGAAGCGTCTTTCGAAGCCGGAAGTCGCCTCCTTCGCGGGGCGGCTTCGGGTACGAGCCAACAACGGTTACCGTCGGTCGGGGCATTGGACAGGATGCTACCCGAGGGTGACGGTCGCTACCAGGGTCGGGCGACCGACTTCTCGGCTAGTGGAAGGAGTGCCCGCAGGCGCAGGTGCTCTGGGCCGCCGGATTGTTGATGGTGAACCCGGTGGCCTCGAGGCTGTCGACGAAGTCGATCTTCGCTTCCTTGAGATACGGGGCGCTCATCTTGTCGACCGCCACCTTCACCCCAAAGTACTGCTCGGTGACATCGCCATCACCCACGCTGTCGTCGAGAAACATGGAGTACCTGAGGCCGGAACAACCACCGGGCTGCACCGCAACCCGAAGCACCACATCCGGCTGCCCCTCCTGCTCGAGGAGCTCCCTTACCTTGCCGGCCGCCGATTCGCTGAGTTGGATCATCGCCTCAATTATACGTACTGATTACGACGTGTCCCGGACTCATCCTTCCCGGATGTCGGCCGGGGTGCCTCCGGATGCCCTCAGCAACTCCTCGGGCGTAAGGGCAAACACGGCCTGGGGAGTCCCGGCCGCGGCCCAGATCAGCTCGTAGGCCAGTAGGTCCCGGTCGACGAACACCCGGAGAGTTCTGGGGTGGCCGAAGGGTGGGGTGCCTCCGATGGCGAAACCCGTTGCTTCTCGAGCCTCGTCTGGAGTGGCCTTTCGGACCCCTTCCGAGCCTGCCAGTCGAGCCAGAGCGCTTGGATCGACGCGGTTCTGGCCGGACGTCAGGGCCAGCACGACCTGCCCGTCGGCCACGAACACCAGAGACTTCACGATCTGGCCAATGTGGCAGCCGACGGCTTTCGCGGCCTCGGCTGCCGTTCGCGTGCCCTCCGAGAATTCCAGGATCTTGGGCGTAAGCCCCAACTCCCTGGCCTCCTCGCGGAACCGCTCGAGTGCCGAGGCCATCTCACCCGCCCGAGGCGATGGCCGCCGCGTCGGCGGCGGCTTCCTCGAGCAGTTCAGCCGGTCGCGACATCGCCGCCTCCCGACCCGCGCGAGCGGCCAATGAGTAAACCTCATCGGCGCCGGGACGCACACCCTCCTCGATCTCCCCGGCGATGAGGATCGATCGGCACCGTGCTTCCTTGGCCATCTCCAGAATTCGCCCCGGCGCTTTTCCCCCGGCCGACTGCCGGTCGAACCGCCCCTCGCCCGTGACAGCGACATCGGCTCGATCCAACCTCTCCGGAATGTTGAGCACCTCTGCCACCATGTCGAACCCCGGTCGGATCCGGGCTCCCAGGAACGCCACCAACGCAGCGGCAAGACCGCCGGCTGCTCCCCCGCCGTCGAGATGCCGCACGTCCACCCCGAGGTCCCGATGGATCACCGCTGCGAGGTGGCCGAGAGCGCGTTCAAGAAGGACCACGTCATCCTCGGAGGCCCCCTTCTGGGGGCCGAACACGGCCGACGCTCCGCGAGGTCCGATGAGCGGGTTGTCCACGTCTGAAGCGACCGTCGTTCGTAGTCCGCGCACCGTCCGGTGGAGGCCCCGGGCATCGATGCGCGCCAGCC
>DASQUW010000057.1:0-2819 GCA_035641075.1 Actinomycetota bacterium
GCACCAGGATAGCCAGGGCCGCCGCCTCGCCGGAGTTGAAGAACTTGAACCCCACACGGTACAGGTACAGGCTCAGCAGCTGCGTCGAGGTGCCCGGCCCCCCGCCGGTCAACACGAAGATGTGGTCGAAGACGCGCAGCACGTCCGCAAGCCGAAGGAACAGAACAAGCAAGAGCAAGGGGCGGAGGTAAAAGAGCTCGATCCGGAAGAACTGCTGCCACCACGTGGCCCCGTCGACCTGGGCTGCCTCGACAGACTCCCGAGGAACGGTCTGCAGGCCCGCGAACATGACCAGGTAGACGAACGGCGTCCATTGCCAGATGTCGACCGACGCGACCGAGAGCATGGCGCTCGTCGGCTGGGAGAGCCACGGGATCTCCCGCTGGATCAAGCCGGCGAGTTGGAGGAGGTGGTTCAGCGCCCCATAGTCGGGGGCGTAGATGAGACGGGCGATGACGCCCACTCCCACCGGCGGGATGACGATGGGCATGATCGCGAACACGAAGATCATCGCCCGCACCGTCGGGGATTGCACCGACCGATGGACGAGTAGCGCCAGGGCGGTACCCAGCACGATCTCCGTGGGCAGGACGATGAGGGCGTAAATCCCCGTGGCGCGCAGCGCCACGTAGAGAAGGGGGTTCGAGAGGGCCCGGGCGTAGTTCTGCGCGCCCACGAACGGACCGTCGCCGTCGGCACGCAGCGAGGAGACCAGCGCGACCAGAAGCGGGATGAGGACGATGACGAAGACGACGCCCAGAACGGGCAGGAGCAGTCGGTAGGCCAGACGCTCTGTCGGGGTTCTACCGAGAGGCCGCCGCCTCTCGGCGCGCCGGAGCGAAGCGGCGGGGACCGACTCGCTCATCGAGCGTGCCGGTCCCCGATGCTCACAAGCGGCAGGGCGACCTCAGGAGTAGTACCCGGCCTGTTCCATGATCGTGCGGATCTCCTCCGATGCGCTCTGCACCGCCTCCTCGGCTGTCATCTGCCCTGCGAGCGCGGCGTTCAGGTTCGTCCCGAGCACCGTTTCCACCGCGTTCCACTGGTCGGTCCGGGGTCGCCAGTTCGGCGGGGCCTGGAGCGACTCAGCCAGGGCTGCGAAGTACGGGTTGGCCTCGTTCAGCTCGGCGTCGTTCAGGACGCTGGTCCGACTGGGGATCCCATCGTTCTCGGCATAAAGCCTCTGCGTGTCCTCCTCGGTCATCCACTGGATGAACTCCGCGGCAGTCTGCCCGTTCTCCGCGGCCGTGGGGATACCGAGCAGCCAGTTCCCCATCATCCCGAACCCCTGGCCGGAGGGCCCGGCGGGCATGGGGATGAAGGACACCTTGTCCTCGACCGTGGTCCCTTCACCCAGAACGATGGCGTTGACCTCGCCCGGCCACACGGTCGACTGAACCGCCTCGCCGATGGCCATCAGGCGAGAACGGTCCGCGGCGTCCACGTTCTGGGGGCTGGACTCGGCCACGGCCTTCAGATCCTCGACCAGGAACTCCACGGCGGCCAGCGACTCCGGAGAGTCGAACACCACCTCCCAGTTCTCGTCGAAGACGTCACCGCCGAAGGACCACAGGATCGGCAGGAAGTCGGCCACGATCGGGTTCGTGGCCGCGCCGCGGATCGCGTAGCCGGCCATGTCCTGCGCGTGGTGCTCCCTCGCCGCGGCCAGGACGTCGTCCCAAGTCGCCGGCTCGTCCATCAGGTCGTTCCGGTACATGAACATCTCCACGTTCCCCACCACCGTGATGCCGAGCAGTTGCTGCTCTTTGCCCTGCTCAGTCGGGGGGACCGGACCGCGTGGAGGCGGCCACGTGCCGACCTCGTAGATGACCTCGGCGATGTCGGGATCCCGCTCGAACCCGTAGTTCGCATCGAGAGGCTGGAGCCAGCCCTCCGTCCCGAACTTTGGCATCCACGGGTCGTCCAGCATCACCAGGTCATAGGTCGGTTCGTTCGCCTCGAACGTCGTGACCAGTTTCTCGAAGAGCTGCGGGTACGGCAGCTCCTCGATCTGAAGCGTGACGCCGGTTTCCTCCCGGTAGTCGTCGGCGAGATTCTTGATGCCAAGCGACTCGTTTCCCTGGACGGCGGCGATCACGAGTCGATCCGCCTGCCCTTCCCCGCCGCCTCCACCGTCGCCAGCCTGGCAAGCGGCGGTAACCAGCACGAACACAGCAGAGACTGCGATGAGCTTGGTACGGTGCCCCACGGGTCCCCCCTTCTCGCGGGCGTCTCGGTGGCGATCTGCACCGCCTCCTGCGAGGCATACCACTCACGAAGGGGCGGGGCAACCGGCACAAAGGCACTGACCAGCGGGGATTGACCCGCCTGGTGCTCTCTAGTTCAGGTCAGGAGGCTCTCGTGGGGCTTTCGTGTCGTCCTGCGTTGTCCTGTGTTCTCGTTCGGTGGCACGGCGGGTAGCACGGACCGAGTGGGCGGAGGCAGCCGAACACACGCCAGCAGCATGGATCTACGCGGGATCTCTCGGCTCGAGTCTGCCTAGCTCGTCATGACCAGCTCGTCGCGCTGGAGCGCGAGGCCGCCGAATCCTTGGCTGGGGAAGAAGCCGACCTCCGCCGTGTCGCTCCCAGCTCCCCCACCACCGAGAACGCGATACCCCAGGCGACCGCGGTCGCCCCCCACAGGTTGCCGATGCTGGATGACTGGGTGGGGAAGACGAGTCCGGCCGTACCCAGGACGACGGCTCCCAGCCCCGCGCACCACACGGAAAGCCTGGAGCCGGGGGCGCGGAACGAGGCAACGAGACCTACCAGGGGGATCGCGATCGCGGCCGCGGCCGTTCCCGCGTAATGTGCGAG
>DASQUW010000058.1:0-6699 GCA_035641075.1 Actinomycetota bacterium
ACTCCTTTGATCTCGGCGCTCTGCACATCCGCCTTGGGCTGGTAGTGGAGGACCAGCTCTCCCTCCTGAAGTCCGCGGCGCAACTCGCCCAGCAGCGCGAGGCGGGAGGGACTGTACTGATCGTGCTTCGCCGCATAGAACTCGAAATGACTGTGCTCCTCCTTCGCCGCGTACATGGCCACGTCCGCGTGCTGGATGAGGGTTTCGGCATCGGCGCCGTGCTCCGGGTACAGCGCGATCCCCATGCTGGCCTCGACGTCGAGGACCAGGCCCTTCACCATGAACGAGCGCTCGAGTTCCTTCCGGACCTTTTCCGCGACGCCCGTGGCGCTGCGTCGGTCGACCAACTTCGGAAGGAGCACCCCGAACTCGTCGCCCCCCAGGCGAGCGACGGTGTCGCTTTCCCTCACCGTGGCCTGGATGCGCGTTCCGATCTGCTGAAGGAGGAGGTCGCCGCTGCGGTGCCCGAGCGTGTCGTTGACCTCCTTGAACCGGTCGACGTCGATGATCAACACGCCAAGCGCGTAGGACTCACGCTCGGCGGCCAGGATGGCCTGTTCGATGCGATCGTGGAACAGCGTGCGGTTGGGAAGGTCGGTCAGTCCGTCGTACAACGCCAGGTGCTCGTTCTCCGCAGCCTGGCGGCGGAGCCGCTGGGAGGCCTTCTTCACGATCCGGAACAGCACCGCATACAGGAGAACCAGACCGCCCAGCAGCAGCAGGTACATCCTGTTCGTCTCGCGCTGGATGACAGTGGCGATCGGTTCGTACGGCAGGTAGATCTCGAAAGCGCCCGCAGGTCGCTGGTAGTCGCCGAATTGCAGCGGGACGTACACCTCGAGCAGCCGGCCCAGGTGGCGCTCGCCGGCAGCCTCGGCCTCGTCGAGATCGCCCTCGACGTGTCCTGAGACCTCGCCCTGGAGTGCCGCGCTGAGTCCAGCAGACGGCCGGAAGGTTCGACCGACGATCTCGGAGTCGTCGGAGTAGATGACGCGCGAGTCCCGGTTCCAGATCTTGATCCGAGCGACCTCCTCCCCGATGAGACCGGCACGGAGGGTGTTGTCCAGGATCCGGAAGCGGTTCGGATCGAGCCCCCTGCCGAGATCGGACGGGCGAAGCAGCGGCTGGATCCCGAGCCGGCCGATGAGCTCGGCGGCATGCTTGTTGTTCTCCAGGATCCGCTCGTGGATCCGACTACTGAGGGTCTGGCCGAGGATCACGCCGAGGAGAGCCATGGGGATGATGCTCATGACGGCGAACTTCCCCACCAGGTTGAGTCCCGGCAGCCACTTTCGGAAGGAGGCGATCGCTCCGATCTTGGGCTCGTCCTTGGCCGCGCCCTTCGTCCCGGCCATTGCCTCAGCCTCATCGGGCGTGCGCTGTCCGTCGATCTGCGAAACGTCCTTGGGGACCCTTCCCATTGCCTGCGCCATTCCTCCTGCCCGGGCCGCGGGCCGCGTCGGCATCCGTCCGGGTGGACGGAATCCCGCGGATGGCCTACGGCGAATGCCTGCCTCGCCTTCAGAGCTATCGACAGGTTGGGGCCCTCTCTTGACAGGTAGGGGGGTTTCCCGGGCAGTGCTGGGGATGCGGGCCTACTGTCTGCCAGCGGGCCCAGACGTCAATGCGATCCGTTCAGACGCGTGGCCACCCGTCGGAGATCCCTGACGAAGAACCGCATCTCCTGTTCCCGGGTCTCGTCATCGGGTGCTCGGAGGATCGCGGAGGGATGGATGGTGGCCGTCACCGACGGTGCCAGGTCCGAGTCCACGAACTCGCCACGTTGCCGGGTGACCCGGAACGATGGGGCGATGAGCGCCTGTGCCGCCGTGGCGCCGAGGCACACCAGAACCTTCGGCTTCACCTCCCCGAGCTCCGCATCCAGCCACGGGCGGCACGCCGTGATCTCCTCGGCGCTCGGCCGTTTGTGGATCCGCCGCTTTCCCCTCCGGGTGAACTTGAAGTGTTTCACGACGTTGGTCACGTAGACCTCGGTGCGGTCGATGCCGGCCTCTTCGAGGGCTCGATCTAAGAGCTTTCCGGCGGGCCCGACGAAGGGTTTGCCTTCGAGGTCCTCGCGGTCTCCCGGCACCTCGCCCACGAACATCACGTCGGCCTGGCGAGTTCCCTCGCCGAAGACGGTCTGGGTGGCCTCTCGCCACAGGCCACAGCCGCGGCAGCCAACGGCCGCTTCCCGGAGGTTCGGGAGCGTGGGGCTCGAAGGGAGGAAATCAGCTGCGGAATTGGCTTCCACCGCCATGGCGTTCGGGGGGTGTTCCAGCCGACGCCGGCTAGGAGCTGTACGCCGCGACCTTGGGGTGATCCTTGTCGACCGCGCCCACCTGGGCGGCGCCGCCCGGCGAGACGAATCCGGCGATCTCTTCGGTGAAGAACTCCGCGTTGATGGGGGTGTATTCCTTCCACTCCGCCGGCACGTCGTCCTCGGCGAAGATGGCCGTCACCGGGCACACCGGCTCGCATGCCGCGCAGTCGACGCACTCGTCGGGCTGGATATACAGCATCCGCCCGCCCTCGTAGATGCAGTCCACGGGGCACTCGTCGACGCACGCCCGGTCCTTCACGTCGATGCAAGGTTCACAGATCGTGTAGGTCATGGGATTTTCCCCCTATCCACCGTGTCGACCGTGTAAATCAGTGTACTCCTCCGGACCCGTGAGGGCGACCTCGCCCGGGCATTCTCCCCGGATGCGTCCATCGGGAAACCCCGCAACTCGATACGATTCCGGCGCATGGAACCGGAGATCCGTCCGGTCACGCCGGACCGCTGGGACGACCTCGTGGCGCTGTTCGGGGACCGGGGCGTCTCGGGGTGCTGGTGCATGTGGTGGCGGCTGTCGAGCGCCGAGTTCGAGAGGCGGCACGGGGCCGGCACCCGGCGGGCGCTGAAGGGCCTGGTGGACCGGGGCCGAGTGCCCGGGCTCCTGGCCTACCTGGAGGGCCGGCCGGTGGGGTGGGTCTCCGTGGCCCCACGGGAGGAGTTCGGCCGTGTGGAGCGCTCCCGGCACCTCCGTCCCGTCGACGACCAGCCGGTCTGGTCCATCGTGTGCTTCTACATCGACCGGGGGAGCCGCGGCCGAGGCGTGGGGTCCGCGTTGCTCCGAGGAGCCGTTCGGTACGCTGCGGAGAAGGGCGCCGAGGTCGTGGAAGCATATCCGGTCGACCCCAAGGGAAAGAAGATCCCCTCGGCCGAGCTGTACACGGGGACCGTGGAGATGTTCCGGGCCGCGGGCTTCGAGGTCGCGGCCGACCGAGGTGGAAGGCGCCGGATCATGCGGACCTCCGTGAGGTGACCGGCGCGCACGTGGTTCGGGTCTGGTCCAAGGAGGAGCCGTTCCTCGGCGCCGAGCTCGCGGACGTGACCATCGGCGAGGACAGCCTCTCGGCGAGGGGCAGCGCCATCGGGACCAACCCACTGCCGTACCGGCTCGAGTACGAGCTCACGACCGTCGAAGGGTTCGTCACGGAGCGGCTGTGGGTGCGAACCGAGGGGAAGGAGTGGAGCCGCGAGCTCGACGTTCGGCGCCTCTCCTCTGGCGACTGGGTCTGGGAAGCTGGATCCGAGGGCGATCCCGACCTCCCGTGGGTAGGAGGGTCCCGTGCAGATGCGGAGGGAGCGCTCGACTGCGACCTCGGACTGTCGCCGCTCACCAATTCAATGCCGATCCTTAGACACCGGCTGCACGAGGGCGGCGAGGGCGGCCCCATCGACTTCCTCATGGCCTGGGTGTCTGTCCCCGATCTGGCCGTGCACCCGTCTCGCCAGCGGTACACCTTTCTTCGCCGGGAGCCCGAGGCTCGCATCGTCCGGTACGAGAGCCGGGGCGGGAACTTCGTGGCCGATCTCCGGGTCGACGACGACGGGCTGGTCATCGATTACCCGAAGCTGGCTCGCAGGATCGGCTGAAGCCGGTCAGGTCTCCATCGCCGGCGAGGGGGCCGCCGCGAGGACCGTTCCCATGATCGAGGAGATCGGCTCGAGGACCGGCACCGGGTAGACCACGACCAGGTCCGCGCCGGCTTCGCGGTACGCCTCGAGGCGGGCCAGGGCCTCGATCCGGTTCCCCAGGATGCACACCGCCCGCACCAGCGACTCCGGGACCGCGGAGGGCTCTCCGGCCTCGACGGCCTTGGCAGCCAGCACCGATTCCTCGCCGAGGCCCATGGCTTCGAACTGCCGACGGTAGTGCGGGAACATGGCGTACTCGCCCACGGCGGCCCGGAGCGCCGCCAGGGCATGCGTCCGTTGATGGGACAGGCATGCTCGGACGTAGACCCCGAGGGTCACATCCCCGGGATCTCTTCCGGTGCGTTCGGCGCCGCGAGCGATCTCCTCCCTGGCGCGGCGCACCCGTTCCGGCGTGCAGATGTTCAGAAGCACGCCGTCGGCCACCTCGCCGGCGAGACCGACCATCCTCTCCCCGAGGGCGGCGATCCATAGGGGCACTCGGGTCCCGGGTCCCGGGTCGAAGCTCAGGCGGAAGCCGCCGACCTCCTCGCCGTCGAGGATCCGCCGAACTTTGTCGACGTACGAGCGGACGGCCTCGAGGCGCCGCTCCCCGCCGGCTCCCACGCCGAGGATGAACCGCCTGCCCGAGGACTCGTGGATCGTGGCCGCGGCCATGGCGGTGACCTCGGGGCGCCTGGATGTCATGTTGACCACGCCGGTCCCCAGTCGAAGCGACGAGGCCTCCCCGGCGAGGCCCGCCAGCGTGGCGAACGCCTCTCGCCCTCTGATCTCGGGAACGAACAGTGCCTCGTACCCCGTCTCCTCCGCGGTCTGGACCACCTGGACGAGGTCGTGCCACGGGATCGGGTCACGCAGCGCCAGCCCCGTTCTCGCCTTGTCACCGTTCATGTCCGTGTGGCATCGTCGCACACCCGTGGATCCCGTCAGGTTCACGACGTCGGACGGTGTCGTTCTGGAGGGAGAGCTCCGCGCCCCGGACGGGGACCCCATCGGCACTGCCGTGATCTGTCACGCCGATCCCCAACGCGGCGGGAGCAAGGACCACCCGCTGCTGTGGGCGATCCGGAACGAGCTGGCGACCCGGCGAGGGCTGGTCGTCCTGGGATTCAACTTCCGAGGAGTGATGGCATCGGAGGGCACGCACGGCAGTGGGAAGGGGGAGCTCGCCGACGTCGCCGCGGCGGTGGACCGGGTGCGGAAGGAGGCCGAGGGTCCAACGCTTCTCGTCGGATGGTCGTTCGGCGCGAACGCCTCGCTGCGTTACGCGCTCACGGACGATCGAGTCTCCGCGCTTGCTCTGATCGGAATGCCTCTTGCCGAGACGCCAACAATCCGTCGGGTTCCGGAGCTTTCGAGCCGTGCGGAGCTTGCTGCGCTCGACGCGCCGGTCCTCTTGATTGCCGGCGAAGCGGACCCCGTATGCCCGGCTCCCGACCTTCGCCGCCTCGAAAGGAACCTCCCGAACGCGGAGCTCATGGTGGTGCCGGACACGGATCACTTCTTCTGGCGCCGGGAGGGTGAAGTGGCCGCGGCGACCGGCCAATTCGCCGACCGGTCGTTTCGAGCGTAGGTATGCCTGCCCCCAGGAAAAAATGTCGGTGCCCCCTGCTAGGCTCCGAACGTATGTTCGAGAGGCTGAGAGAGATCGGGGAGGAGATCCGGGACCTCGTCTCCTGGCTCCGCCGGGAGAGGGTGGCCCCGGAAGAGGCCCTCTCCCTTCTCGCCGAGCTCGGAAGGATCGAGAACACCTGCGCTTCGGCCCGGGTCCTTCTTTCCGGGCGGATCGGGGAATCGAAGCTCTGGCGGCACAAGGGGGAACGCTCCGCCGCTCATTTCGTGGCCCGGGCCACTCGGACCACAGTCTCCAGGGCCGTTTCGACCCTCGAGACCGCGAGGCGCCTGGAGACACTCCCCCGCACCGCCGGGGCGTTCGGAGAAGGAAGGGTCTCCGAGACCGAGGTCCGGGAGATCGCCTCCGCCGCTTCGATGAGCCCTACTTCCGAAGAATCCTTGCTAGAGACAGCGAGAACAGGGGACGTAATCGCGCTCCGCGACGCCTGCCGGCGGGTCCGACACGCCGCCGTCACAGATGAACGTGAGCGGTACGAGGCCATTCACCGGAGCAGATATCTCCGGAGCTGGAGCGATCACGACGGGGCATTCCGCCTCGATGGGAGGCTCACCCCGGATGCCGGGGCCACGGTGATGGCCGCCCTCGAGCCCCTTAGGCGGATGGTGTTCGAGGACGCTCGGAGGGCCGGTCGGAAGGAGACCCAGGAGGCCTATCTGGCCGATGCCCTGGTGGCCTTGGCTGAGGAAGGCCCGGCAAATACCGGGAACGGACGCTCAGGCCCCCGGACCATGGTCCAGGTCCGGGTGGATCATGCCGCCCTGGCCAGGGGACGCAGGGAAGCTGGCGAGATCTGCGAGGTCGCGGGGGTCGGTCCCATCCCCGTAGCCACGGCGAGAGCCCTATCCTCGGACGCCATCCTCGCCGCGGTCATCACCAAGGGAGAAGACGTCAAGGCCGTGGCCCATCTGGGCCGGACCATCCCGGCCCGGCTCCGGACCGCCCTGGAGGCAAGAGATCCCGAGTGCGTGGTCCCGGGGTGCCACAGTCGGTACCGGTTGGAGATCGACCACGTGAAGCCGCTCTCGGAAGGAGGCCGGACGTCCCTGGACAACCTGGCGAGGATGTGCCGTCCCCATCA
>DASQUW010000059.1:0-18712 GCA_035641075.1 Actinomycetota bacterium
TGCTCGGGCCGATGCTGCAATCAACACGGATGCATTCGTGCACTTCTCTCGCGATATCTCGTATGAGCAGGGCATCGCGGTGGTGACCGATGCCGGCCTGACTCCCGTCATCGACCTTCCATCCATCAACGCGGTCTATGCCTTCGGCCCCGTCGCGGGGTTCGACGCGCTGAGGGTGGCGCCCGAGGTGATCTTCCTGGAAGATGCGGGGACCGAGCCGCTCAACCTCGAGACAGGAACGTGGGCAACTCGCGCGCGGACCCTGTACGAGCTCACGGGCGGACTCGACCTCAGGGTGAGCGCCCCGAACGGGGATCCGCTGGACGGTCGCGGAGTCGGGATCGCCATCGTGGACAGCGGCGTCGACGGGACGCATCCGGACCTGAAGTGGTCCGGTCTCGGCGGCTCCGACATCAAGCTGATCAGGAACTTCAAGGTCGTCTGCGGGATGCCGGATCTGGCCACCGCAGGCTGCGCCGGCCAGGCCCAACTCACCGACATGGTCGACAGCGACACGACGAGTGGTCACGGCACCCACGTGGCCGGGATCGCCGCCGGCAACGGCCTCGCCGGAGACGCGGAGCGCAACTGGCAGGGCGTCGCCCCGGGGGCCGCTTTGTACGGGTTCGGTGCCGGCGAGGGGCTCAGCATCGTGGTTCCCCACGCCGCGGCCGCGTACCAGTGGATCATCACGAACGGAGCGAGTCAGAACCCGCCGATCAGAGTGGTGACCAATTCCTGGGGAAGCGCGGGGAACCACAACCCCAGCCTGGCCATCAGCCAGCTCACCAACCAGTTGGTTGCCTTGGGAATCCCGGTGGTGTGGTCCGCGGGCAACAGTGCCGGCACGGGGGCAGATGTCCAGACCAACCAGTACGGCAACAACCCCACGCCCGGAGTCATCCAGGTGGCGAACTACAACGACCAGGAGACGGGAACTCGCAGCGGCACGCT
Organism: Actinomycetota bacterium; assembly: GCA_035641075.1. Lineage (GTDB taxonomy): Bacteria > Actinomycetota > UBA4738 > UBA4738 > CALAEC01 > DASQUW01. The sequence continues at coordinate 955 of DASQUW010000059.1, forward strand.
CAGCGGAAGCTCGAGCCGGGGGCTCGCTACCAACCCGGCGACGTGGCCCGATGTCTCGGCTCCCGGCAGCTTCATCCAATCGGCATGCAAGGAGGGCTCCGTCACGTGCACGCCGGCATTCGGAACCGAGAACATCTACGTGAACAACAAGGGATACGTCCGCGTCTCGGGTACCTCGATGGCCGCGCCTCACGTGGCCGGAGCGATCGCGATCCTCAGGCAGGCGAACCCCAGCCTCACTCCCGCCGACATCGAGAACCTGGTCGAGGACACCGCTCACAAGTACACGTTCGGGGCCGCGTACGCCAACGATCCTGCGAACCCCGACAACACATCATCGTTCGACAAGGGCCATGGGCTCCTCGACGTGCGTCTGGGGGCACTCCGGGCCCGGGGATTGCCGGATGACTTCGGCCTGACGGGGGGTGTCGGCGCGCCTTCGATCGACATCACCACACCCGCCGATGGCGCCACCGTGGGAAGAACCTTCCAGGTCGCGGGAACGGCCAACACGGGGGCGGCTTCCGTCAGCACCGTGATCGCCTCCGGCGACGGGGGCGACGTACCCACGGCGTCCGTGGACCTGACCATGGTGACTCTGGAGGAGAGAGTCAACGGAACCGTCGCCATCACGTGGCAGGTGACGAATGCTGCGTCGCCGCCGACGACCGGGATCGAGTTCGCCCTGTTCAACTCGATCAATGGGGCCGGCCGCCGGCTCGGGATGACGTGGAACGGCACCACCGCGACGTGCGTTCAGGCCCTCGCGGGCAGCTGCACCGCCTCGGCCTCGGGGAACAGCTTCACTGCGGTCTACCCGGCGAGTGCGCTCGGCGCCACTCGCGGGGCGATCATGTTCGACGCGTGGGCCGCCACGTTCACGGACAATCCAGAGGCGCCGCAGGATCGCGCACCGGGCGATGTGGGAGCCACTTCAACAACGCATCCGGCCCAGGGGCAAGAGCACGTATTCGCCGCGCCGTCGAACCCTGTGGGAGCGGTCAATGTCTACGTCGACGGGAACCCCTTGGCGGGGAACCCCGTGGCCACCGGCCAGGGCGCTTTCAATTGGCAGACGACCGTGGGCCCGCTGACGTGTGGGACTCACACGATCTTTGCCGAGATCCGGCTGGACACGACCCCCGTGCTATCGGCCTCGGACAGCATCACCGTTCGGGTCTTCCGGCGTACGAGCCGGCCGACATCGATACCCTGCTGATCCAGGGGATATGGTCGGCGCGTCGGTGGTCCGTGTGCTGCTAGATTGGCTCGAATGAGCGAGCGAAGATCGCGTCGCAATCCTGGTGAGGAAGCCAGCGCGGTGCTCACGCCCCAGGCGTATGAACGCCTCACGGATGAGCTTGAGCGCCTCAAGACCGAGGGACGGAGCCGCATGGCCGAGCGGCTCCAGCATGCTCGAGAGTTGGGCGACATCCGGGAGAACGCCGAATACGATGCCGCCAAGAACGAGCAGGGATTGATGGAAGCTCGTATCCGCGAGCTGCAACGGCTTCTCAAGGACCCGGACATCGCGGCAGCCGTCATCCAGACCGAAGCGGCTGCTCCGGGTGTCCTCGTGGTTCTTCGCCCACTCGATGAGGACGATCCGGACGAGGAAACCTATCTCCTGGCCGCCTCGAAGGAAGAGCGATCGCCCGGGGCACGGACCGTTTCAATCACCTCGCCTCTCGGGAAGGCGCTGGTGGGAAGAAAGCCTGGCGACAGAGTTTCCTACGATGCGCCGGGCGGGATGTTCTCGTATGAGGTCGTCCGGCTGGAGTCCCGCGGGTAGGCTCGACTCGTGCTGCTGATCATCGGTGGAACCCTTGCCTACCTCTTCCTCCCACTACCCTGGAACATTGTCGTCATCGTAGTGCTGCTGGCGAAAGAGATAGCGGAGATCTCGTTTTGGATCGCAATGCGTCGTCGTCGTCCGGCCTCAGGGACGGAAGCACTGGTGGGCCGGCGTGGGGAGCTGATCAACTCCGGTCGCGTTCGTATCGCGGGCACCTCGTACCCGGCTCGGGTGTTGGAGGGCGAACCCGGGGACCGAGTTGTGGTGGAACGTGTGGAGGGGATGACGCTGCTGGTGCGCCGAGCCGAGTGACTACCGCGCAGCCCGCTTGACGAACGTGTCGAACAGGCTCTGTTGGGCCGGATCCTCAACCGCTGTGCGTTCCGGATGCCACTGCACGCCCACGACCCAGCCACCGGTGCGTTCGACAGCCTCCACGATCTCGTCGTCCGCCCACCCAACCGGCGTGAGCCCTTCGCCCAGCCTGTCCACCGCCTGGTGGTGGGAGCACGCGCTCTCCACTCGCTCGAGGCCGGTCGCGGCCGCCACCCTGGACCCCTTGTCGAGCCGAACGGGATGCGTCGTGTATCCATCGTCTCCTTCCCGGTGCCGCACGACTCCTCCATCGGGGAGGTGCTGGTCCAGCGAGCCTCCGAGGGCGACGTTGAGGACTTGCATCCCGCGACAGATGGCCAGCATGGGGATGTCGCGGTCGATGGCCGCCCGGACGAGAGCGATCTCGAAGTCGTCCCGTGTCTGGTTGACTCCCACAACCTCCGGGCGCCGCTCCTGGCCGTATCGGGCCGGATCCACGTCCCCCCCGCCCATGAGGAGGAGGCCGTCGAACCGATCGAGGAGCGCGTGGGCATCTTCTGGACCCAACCGTGTTGGGAGCAGCACGCCCTCCTGCGCCCCGGCGCGGCGGAGCGCATGTACGTAGGACGCGGGAGCACCGACCGCCGCGTCCCGCCAACCGGCGACCCGGCCCGCCCGGAGCGTCCTTCCCGCCACGGCGATGAGAGCCTTCACGCCGGTCTCTCCACGGCCTCCGGATTGACGAGGGACGGCGGACTCCTGCCCTCCAGAGCCGCCACGAGGTTCTCGGCCGCAAGCATCCCCATCGCCGTCCGGGTCTCCACGGTCGCGCTTCCCAGGTGAGGGGCGAGGACGACGTTGTCGAGGCTCAACAGACCGGCGTGGACTTCAGGCTCCCGCTCATACACGTCCAAGCCGGCGGCGAAGATCTCACTTCGCTCGAGCGCATTGGCCAGAGCTTCCTCGTCCACCACGGCCCCTCGGGTCGTGTTCACGAACACGGCGGTGGGTTTCATCGCCCGGAACTCGTCCGCCCCGAACAGGTGATGGGTCTCGTCCGACAGCGACACGTGGACGGAGACGATATCGGCCTCGGAGAGGAGGGCCGGAAGATCTCGGTATTCCGCACCGAGTGCCGCCTCGGCGTCCCGCTTTCGAGTTCGTGAGTGGTACAGGAGCCGCATCCGGAATCCCCGAGCCCGGGCCGCCACCGCCTGGCCGATCCGCCCCATACCCACAACGCCAAGTGTCTTCCCGGTGACCTCCCGGCCGAGCATGAAGTCCGGCGCCCACCCCCAAGAGTGCCCGGCCCTGATCAGCCGCTCGCCCTCCCCCAGCCGGCGAGATGCGGCCAGGATGAGACTCCAGGTCATGTCGGCGGTGGCGTCGGTGAGGACGTCGGGCGTGTTGGTGACGAGCACGCCCCTCTCCGTGCAGGAGGCCACGTTCACGTTGTCGTAGCCGACCGCGTAGTTCGCCACCACGGCGAGGTCTGGACCGGCGGCATCGAGCAGCTCCTCGTCGATCCAATCCGTGAGCATCGGGAGCAGCCCGCGCTTTCCCTTCACCTCGGCCAGAAGCCGGTCTCGTTGCATGGGCCGGTCCTCGTCGTTGAGGGTGACCAGACAGTGCTCATCGAGATAGCGCATGACCTCATCGGCCAGAGAGCGGGTCACGAGCACCGGGGACCGGTCGCTCATCGGGTGGGGAACTCGGCCAGAGCGGCCTCGATCGACTCGAGTGCATCGCGGATGCTTTCCACCGACGTGGCGTAGGACATCCGGAGATACCCCTCACCCTGACTGCCGAACGCCGTCCCCGCCAGACAGGCAACACCCGCGTTTTCCAGGAGGTGATCCGCCACCTCCTCGGACGTTCCGAAAGACGAGATCCTCGGGAACGCATAGAAGGCTCCTGCCGGTGCCAGACAAGAGACCCCTTGGACTCGGTTCAGCCCGTTCACGATCACGTCCCGGCGACTCCGGAATTCCCTGACCATCCGCTCCACGGGCTCGAATGGCCCGGTAAGCGCGGCGATCGCCCCCCGCTGCACGAAGTTGGCCGTACAGGACACCGCGTTGATCACCAGCCGGGTCACCGGCTCCACGAGCGACGGAGGGAGTGCCGCGAATCCGAGGCGCCACCCGGTCATCGCGAAGCTCTTCGAGCATCCATCCAAAAGGATCGTCCTGTCCTTCATTCCGTCGAGCTGCGCGATGCTGGAGTGGGCCCCCTCGTAGTGGATGGCCCAATAGACCTCGTCGGACAACACGTACGCGTCTCGATCCGCAACGAGCGCGGCCACTCCCTCGAGGTCTGCCCTGGCAAGCGCGCTGCCACAGGGGTTGTGTGGGCTATTGAGGATGACGAGTCGGGTCCGGTCGGTGACCAGCGATGCCAGCTCATCGGGGTCCATTCGAAAGCCCCGCTCTTCGCGGAGGGGAACGGGGACCGGGGTGGCCCCGGCGAAAGCGGCGATCGACTCGTACATGGGGAAGCCGGGATCCGGATACAGGACTTCGTCCCCTTTTTCGCACAGAGCAAGGATCGTGAAGAACAGAATGGGCTTGGCCCCAGGAGTGATCACGATGCGATCCGCGGGGTAGTCCAGGCCCCGGGTCCGTGCGAAGAACGAAGCGGCCGCCTCCCTCAGCTCCGGGAGGCCGGGGGCGGCGCAGTAGCCGGTGTGCCCGTCGTGGATCGCCCGGGTTGCTGCCTCCACGATGTGGGGAGGGGTGTCGAAGTCGGGCTCTCCGATCTCCATGTGGATGATCTTGCGACCCTCGCCCTCGAGAGCGGTTGCCCGCGAGAGGACCTCGAACGCCGACTCGGTTCCCAGCCGGCTCATCCGCTTGGCCAATTCCGGCAAAACCGACCTCCGTCGAAGCGCGGGCAGGGTCAGTGTACGCGGTCAAGGCCGCCGGTCGAGGGGCCGACACATCCACAAGACGATGAACGCCGCTACCCCGAGAAGAAACGGCGCTCCGGGAGCTTCCACCGAGCGTGCCCTGGAGCTGGAACGCTCCATGGTCCGCGTCCGCTGGATCGGGATCGCTCTCGGCGTGTTTCAGATCGCCCTCTATGCCCCGCCAAGAGGAACGGCTGAACCGGGCTACGCACGCCCCGTGGCCTTCGCTCTCCTCGGGTCGCTCTTGCTTCTCAACCTCGTCGATGCCGTGCTGCTCCGGCGGAAGCTGGATGCTCGGGAGCTGGGGCGGCTCGGCCTCCTGAACTTCGCATGGGACATCGCCTTCCTGTTCTCGATGGTATGGGTCTTCAACTATGAGGAGTTCGGCACCACATGGGTGATCCTGTATGTGGCCACATTGGAGGGCGCTCTCAGATATCAGCGAAGGGGAGCCCTGGCTCCCGTGGCGGTGGCCGCGTTCCTCGAGCCCGCACGGGCCCTCTTCCGGCAGGAGGTGTTCGGCTTTCCCTTCGAGATCACCGGGGTCACGTTCGTGGTGGGGATCATGGGGATCATCGGGCTCGTTGCCGGGGTGATGGCCGAGAACCTGAGCCGGGAGCGGGTGGCCGCGGAGCGACGAGCGTTCCTCGTGGCGACCGTTGCCTCGGTCGGGCGGAGGACCACCCTGGATCCCGATGAAGTCTTGAGCACTGTGGTGGACGCCTGCGTGCGCCTGGGGTTCGAGGCCGGTGGCATCGCCCTGATGGACGAACCCTCCAGGACGTATCGTGTGGTCCACGCGCGTGGCCTTCCGGATGAGTACGTCCGGGCCACGCATCCCCTGTCGACGGGCCTCGTCGGTCGGGTCTTAAAGGAACGAAGGACCGTGACCGTCGCCAACTACGCCGAGTTCCAAAGCGGCGTTTCGCAACTCAGGGAGGCCGGTTTCCAGGCCGTGGTGGTCTCTCCGGTGTGGTCTGCCGGGAAGCTGGTGGCCGCACTCGCCGCGAGCACTCGGGCAGAGCGTCGCCTCGAGCCCGAGGAAGTCGAGGCCATCGAGCTTTTGGCGGCGACGGCCGGGCGAGCGCTGGAGAACGCACAGCGGTTCGAGGACGAACGACGGACGGTGGAGCGTCTCGCGGAGCTCGACCGGATGAAGCGGGACTTCCTCTCCATGGTCTCCCACGAGATTCGGACACCGCTCACGGCCATCGAAGGGCTCGGTCTCACGCTGGAGGAGAGCTGGCATGCCCTGGACGAGGAGGAGCGCCGGGAGCTCCTCGGTCGGATGAACGCGAACTCCGCGACGTTGCATGGCATCATCACGTCCCTGCTCGACTTCTCCAGGCTGGAGGCCGGGCGCCTCGAGGCGCAGCTAAAGCGAGTGGATCTCCACGACCTGCTGCGCGGGGTTGCCGGGAGGCTCGAGTCGCTCCTTTCCGACCACATCCTCTCGCTCCATATCGAGAGAGGACTCGAGGTCATGGGTGATCCGTTCCTCCTGGATCGGGTGGTGGAGAATCTCGTCTCGAATGCCGCAAAGCACACGCCCCCGGGCACTCGGGTTGATGTCGCGGCCCGAGCGGATACGAGGTTCGCGGAGATCTCCGTCAGCGACAGTGGACCTGGGATATCGGACGAGGACCTGGCGCACATCGGCCAGAAGTTCTACCGAGGGGGGGATCCCAACGCCCGCCCCACGAAGGGCATCGGGCTGGGTCTTGCGCTCGTTCGAGAGATCCTCGAGCTGCATGGGAGCAGGCTGGCCGTGGAAAGCAAGGTCGGTGAGGGTTCGCGGTTCGCCTTTCGTCTTCGGCTTGCATTTGCGCGTGACCACGAGCCCGCCGGGAGAGCGTAGGCGCGTCAGGCGCGGTCCGATGGCGGACGCGCTGCAGTCATCCCGATTCGCTGCCATGCTCCGCCAATCCGCTGCAACGCCGTGAGGGCTCCCAACCCCGTCAGGAGGGCGAGCGCCGGCCGCAACGCGCCGGGGACGATGAGTCCGACGATCAGGGCAAGGTAGCGTTCCAGTCGCTGGAAGATCCCCTTGGCCATCTTCAGGCCGGCGGCCTCGCTCTCCGCCCGGAGGTGGCTGACCAGCAGTGAGACGATCATGGAGGCAAGGGCCAGGGCCGCATCGATCGTTTGGTTCTGCTCGGCCAGCGAGAAGAAGAGACATCCGAAGACGATCCCCTCGCAGGCGCGGTCGGTCAAGGAGTCGAGAAGTGCGCCCTTGCGGCTCTCTTCCCCTCGATGCCGAGCCACGGCTCCATCGAAGATGTCCAGGAGGCCGGCTGGCAGGAGGAGCAGACCCGGGAGCAGCCGCCGGCCGGTGAGGAGCAGGACGCCGACGACAACATTGGCCACGAACGACAGCAGCGTGAGATGCCAGGCCCGGAAGCCGGCCCGCAGGAGTCCGGCCAGGACGAGCCGGTACGGCCACGCGAAGACGGTCCGAAACAGCGGGGCCGCCACACTGGGGTTCTCGCGCGGCGGCGGGAGATCCCTGGCCCGCGGGGCGGCCGAGCGCTCGGTCCCGGCGGCCTCCTCGGCTGCGTCCACCGGTTTCAGTATCCACCTGCAAGGAAGTGCGTGCCAAGCGCAGGCGTTTCAGCCGATACGATAGGAGGGGGGTGGCGCCGCTTCGGAGGGCTCCTCAGCGGCGCCATGCGGGCTGGCGAGGGGGGTGCATGCCGCGATATCCATATTCGCTGTCTGGGGGCGAAATCCTTCCCTTCCTTCCCTTCCTCCGAGAAAAATAGGGATTGGGCACCATGGGCGAAATCCGATGGGATCTGGGGGATCTGGAGCCGTCGGTGCGGACTCGTCTTCGATGGTTGGCTGACCAGAACGTGGTCGAGAGGATCTGGGCCGAGGACTTCACGCTCTGGCGGGAGGACCCCACGGAGATCGCCGATCGCCTCGGATGGCTCGAGGCTGTGGACCGTTCTCGGGAAGAGCTGGACGCCATACGCGGCTTCGTGAGGGAGGTCAGAGAGGACGGCCTCGTCCGCAGCGTTCTCATGGGGATGGGAGGCTCGAGCCTCGCGGCCGAGGTCATCCGGCGGTCGTTCTTCAGATCCGAGCCTCCGGTCTTCGACCTGGTTGTCCTGGACACGACTCACCCGGGCGCCCTGGCCAGGCTCGAGGCCCAACTACCGCTCGACCGGACCCTGTTCCTGGCGTCCAGCAAGTCGGGCACCACGATCGAGACGCGTTCTCACCTGGCCTACTTCTACGACCGCCTGCCCTCCGGCTCCCGCTTCGCCGCGGTCACAGATCCCGGGAGCCCCCTCGTGGACGAGGGCTCGCGCCTCGCCTTTCGCCGGGTGTTCCGAGCCCCTCCCGACGTCGGAGGTCGCTACTCCGCTCTGACGGTTTTCGGGCTCCTCCCCGCAGCACTCGTCGGAGTGGATCCCGAGCTTCTTCTGATCGGGGGGGCTGGCGCGGTCCAACGATGTTCGCGGGACATGGACGTCGAGGAGAACCCCGGCGCGGTGCTGGGCGCTGTCATGGGCGAGGCCGCCCTCGCGGGTCGCGACAAGCTCACGCTGATGCTGCCGGACGACCTTGCGCCATTCGGTACGTGGATCGAGCAGCTTGTGGCGGAATCGACGGGGAAGGACGGCACCGGCATCCTCCCCGTCGATGCGGAGCCCCAGGCGAAGGCCTACGGGGACGACCGCCTCTTCCTCGCCATCGGTGAGCCCCCCGATCATGCGCCGTCGGTGACCCTGCCCTTCCAACGCATCCCGGAGTTGGGCGGGCTCTTCTTCCTGTTCGAGTTCGCGGTGGCCGTGGCTGGAGCGATCCTGGGGATCCACCCCTTCGACCAGCCAAATGTGCAAGAGGCGAAGGACCGCACCACAGACGCGCTGTCCACCGGGTCGAACGATGGGGAACCACCGGGTGACCTGGACGCTCTTCTTGAGTCGGTGCGCCCCGGCGGATACCTGGCCATCCAGGCCTTCGTCGACCCCACGGCCGAGGCCTGGGATGGGCTTCAAGCGGCGAGGGGCCGGATCCTCGATCGTCTCGGTGTCGCAACGACGCTGGGGTTCGGTCCGAGGTACCTCCATTCCACCGGCCAGTTCCATAAGGGGGGCCCGCCGGGCGGGGTATTCGTCCAGGTGTTCCAGGAACCGCAGGAGGACCGGCCGGTGCCAGGCCAGCCCTACACCTTCGGGCAGCTGATTCGGGCGCAGGCAGGTGGGGACCTGGCGGCGCTTCGGGCGCGCGGCCGACCGGTGGGCCGAGTGGCCATGGAGGAACTGCTCTCGTGGGAAGGTTGAGCGAGTACGCTGGGCGGAAAGGGGGAAACGCGTGCCAGGGTTCGTGACGGTATGCAGGGTCGACGACATCCCTCCCGGAGAGATGCGGTCATTCAACGTGGAGGGTGAGGACATCGCGGTCGCCAATCTGGACGGGGAGTTCGTCGCGTTCGGTGATGTGTGCACCCACCAACAGTGCTCTCTTGCCGAAGGCGATCTGGACGACACGACCGTCATCTGCCCGTGTCACGGCAGCGAATTCGACGTGCGAACCGGCGAGGTCCTTGGCGGTCCGGCGACGGAGTCCGAACCGTCTTTCGAGGTTCAGGTGGAGGACGGACAGGTGAAGGTGGCCCTGTAAGTGCGCCTCGGGATGGTTGGACTGGGGCGGATGGGCGGGAACATGAGCATTCGTCTGCTGCGCCAAGGGCACGACGTGGTCGGTTACGCGCGGAGCGAGGAGTCGAGGGATCGGGTCGCACGCCACGGCGCAAACGCCGTCGCGTCGTTGGAAGAACTTGTCGCCGCCCTCATCCCACCGCGCGCCGTTTGGGTCATGGTTCCCGCCGGTGATCCGACCGAGAGCACCGTCGCCCGACTCGGCGAGCTGCTCCAGGCCGGCGACGTCGTCGTGGACGGCGGAAACTCGCTCTTCCGCGACTCGGTGCGGCGCGCGGCGGAGCTCAGCAAGAAGGGTGTCCTGTTCGTGGACGCGGGAGTGTCCGGTGGCATCTGGGGGCTGGAGGAAGGGTATTGCCTGATGCTCGGTGGGGAGGCCGACGCCATCGCCAGGCTGGAGCCTGCCCTCACCGCTCTCGCGCCTGAGAACGGGTGGGCCCGCGTGGGCCCGAGTGGCTCCGGCCACTTCGTGAAGATGGTGCACAACGGGATCGAGTACGGGCTCCTTCAGTCGTACGGCGAGGGTTTCGAGATCCTTAACGCCGCCGTGTACGACCTCGACCTCGGCCAGGTGGCCGAGCTGTGGCGCCGGGGGAGCGTGGTCCGCTCATGGCTGCTCGATCTCCTGGCCGCGGCGTTGGCGAAGGATCCCGAACTCGCACGCGTGAAGGGATACGTCGAGGATTCCGGTGAGGGGCGGTGGACCGTTCTCTCGGCCATCGACGAAGACGTCCCTGCCCCCGTCACCGCCCTTTCGCTCTTCGCCCGATTCGCCTCCCGCCAGGAGGAGTCCTTCAGCGCCAAGGTCATCGCGGCCCTTCGCCGGGAGTTCGGCGGACACGCGGTGCGCAAGGACGAGCCTTGAAGATCGAGCCGCCGGAACCGGTTGCGGTCGTCATCTTTGGGGCCTCCGGCGATCTCACTAGCCGAAAGCTGCTTCCGGCGTTGTTCCACTTATTCCTGGAGGACATGCTTCCCGCTTCCTTCGCCATCGTGGGGTATGCCCGCACTGAGCTGAGCGACGAGGAGTTCCAGGAGCAGGCCCGGACAGCAGTGACGGAGCACGGCCGCCGACTGGCCGGGCCCGAGGCGTGGGGCGAGTTCGCCGGGCACCTCTCCTACGTGGCCGGTGATTTCGGGAGCGACGGCGCGTTCCTTCACCTCCGGGAGCACCTCGCCCGGGTGGACCGAGCGATGGGCACGGAAGGCCGGCGTCTCTTCTACTGCGCAACGCCGCCGGAGGCCTACGCCGACATCGTCCGACGGATCGGCGAGGCGGGCATGGACGAGAACGCCCACATCATCATCGAGAAGCCGTACGGCACCGACGTGAAGAGCGCGCGAGAGCTGGACGCCGTCGTCCACGAGACCTTCGAGGAATCGCAGATCTTTCGGATCGATCACTACCTGGGGAAGGAGACGGTTCAGAACATCCTGGTGGTCCGGTTTGCCAACGCCCTGTTCGAGCCACTCTGGAACAACAGGTACGTCGACCACGTCCAGCTCACGGTGGCGGAAGACATCGGGATCGAAGGACGGGGGCGTTTCTACGAGCGGACCGGTGCGCTCCGGGACATGGTGCAGACCCATCTCCTCCAGGTGCTGACGTTCCTGGCCATGGAACCGCCCGCTTCCTTCGAGCCCGAGCGGCTTCGGGACGAGAAGGTCAAGGTGCTCCGGGCCATGCGCCCGGTCCGCCCCGAGCAGGTCGTGCGGGGCCAGTACCGCGGCTACCGCGACGAGAAGGATGTGCCCCCGGACTCCAGCATTGAGACGTACCTGGCGCTGCGGGCCGAGATCGACAACTGGCGATGGGCCGGAGTCCCCTTCTTCCTGCGAGCCGGCAAGCGGCTCCAGCGAAGGCAAGGGGAGGCGACGGTCGTGTTCCGTGACGTCCCGCATCGGATCTTTGAGAACGCCGGCACCGGAATCGCCGAGGCGAACCGCCTGGTGATGCGGCTCCAGCCCGACGAGGGTATCTCCATCTCCTTCACCGTCCAACGCCCCGGGGTGGGCATCGCCCTCGAGCAGGCCTCGCTCGATTTCGACTACGGCCAGGCGTTCGAGACGCCGCTGGTTGAGGCGTACGAGCTCCTTCTGCTGGAGGCGATGCGGGGCGACCACACGCTCTTCACCCGGCAGGACGGTGTGGAACGGGCCTGGGAGGTTCTCCAGCCGATCATCGACGATCCGCCGCCGGTGGTGGAGTACGAGCCCGGGAGCTGGGGCCCGCCCGGAGCCGATGAGCTCATTACCCCGCGGCGATGGCACCTCCGAGCGCCGAGGGAGGGAGGAACGGAGTGATCGGCCGAAGGAAGAAAGCGCATCGAGAGATCGTGCGATTCACCGACCGGGGCTTGGGGAACGATTCATACCTGTTCGTGCGAGGCGGTGCCGCCGTCGTCATTGATCCGGTTCGCGACATCAGTCGATATCACGCTGCTGCGGAAGAACGGAGCACTCGCGTCGTCGCGGCGGTGGAGACGCATCTCCACGCGGACTTCGTCTCGGGAGCGCGAGAGCTCGCCACCAGGGGAGCCGAGGTCTACGCGAGCGCCGCGGGGCACGTGAGGTTCCCGCACCGTCCGGTTCGAGACGGCGAGCTCATCGAGATCGACGGGATCTCCCTCAAGGCCATGGCCACGCCGGGCCACACCCCCGAGCACCTCTCGTTCGTGGTCGAGGACGCGGACCCCCCGGTGCTCTTCTCCGGCGGAGCATTGATGCCGGGGGGAGCCGCTCGGACGGACCTGTTGGGACCGGAACGAACGGAGGAGCTGGCACGGGCTCTCTTCAGGACCTTTCGGGAGGGGCTCGCCCATCTGCCGGACCAGACCAGGATCTATCCCACCCACGGGGCCGGCTCCTTCTGTTCCTCCGGTGGGTCGCTCGGTGATCGCTCCACAACGCTTGGAGAGGAGCGTAAGAACAACCCGTTGTTCGCGGCCGAAACCGAAGAAGAGTTTGTCGAGCTGTTGCTTTCGGGCTTCGGAATCTATCCTCCCTACTTCCTTCGGCTCCGCAACCTCAATCGAGGCGGCCCCCTGCTGCTCGAGGATCTTCCTCCGCTCCTCCGGCTAACTGGCGCTGAGACGGGGAAGGTAATTGCAGACGGTGCCTGGCCTGTAGACGTGCGACCCGTGAAGCGGTACGGAGAGGGGCACCTTCGAGGAAGCATCGCAGTGCCGCTCACAAACAGCTTCACCGTGTGGCTCGGATGGGTGGTGCCTTGGGGCACCCGGATCGTCCTCGTCGCCGATGAGGAAGCCGAGGCGGCGGACGCAGCCCGGCGGGCTCGAGGCATCGGCTTCGAGGATATCTCCGGATGGACGACGTTCGAAAAGCTGGTGGAGGCGGGGCTGCCCGTGGCGGAGACCGAGATGATCGACGCCGCAGAACTCGAACGTCGCCTCCTGTCGCCGACTCCGCCCGCCGTGGTGGATGTTCGGCGCCCCGCCGAAGTGGCGGAGGGAAAAATCCCGGGGTCGCTTGCGTTCGAAGCGGGGCGTATCGCCACGGAGATCCCCGGCGGGCTCGAGGGTCCCCTTGTCACGCACTGCGCCAGCGGGTCGAGGGCCACGGTGTCCGCATCGATTCTGGAACGCGCGGGGATCGGTCCCATCGCCGTGTTCCCGGGAGGTGTTCAGGAGTGGCGGGACTCCGGACGCGCCGTGGAGACGCCCTCGGAGCCCCACCCCGAGACTCCTCGTTAACTTGAAGCCGCGATGACCTGGCGCCGCCGCCGGCCAAGCCCGTAACCAGCGCTCCCACCGAGCACTGCGGCTCCAATGGCGATCCCGGCCCACGCTCCGGTGTTTTCCTCAGAGGACGGCTGCGATCGCGCAGCCTTCGCTGCCGGGCGTGCCGCGGTCGCGGAGACCGGTTCCACGCTGATCTCCTCCACGGCGGCGCCCTTGCCGGTGCCGTTCCCGACCACAACCGTTCCGGTCATGCCGGGATGGAGCAGACACGTGTACGAGTACACCCCCGGTTCCTTGAACCTGAAGGTCATGGTCGTCGACGGGGCGGCTTCCTTGTGGCCGCTGCCCCAGCCACCTCCGGCCCCCGTAACCGTATGGGCCTCCGGATCCTTGTTCACCCAGGTGACCTCAGATCCTATGTCCGTGCGCAGGACCGTCGGGGTGAAACAGTTCTTGCCCATCGTGACGGTCGTTCCCGACCCCTCGGTGACCTTTCCCTCCTGGCAGAAGCCACCGGCCTGTGCGGGGACGCCGGGCAGGAACGCGAACACGGCAGCTGCCGCGAGAACGGCCCGAACGGCTTTGGTCATGGACATCAGCTCCTCCTTCCGTCAGTGCCTCTACAACCGTCGCGATTCGACGGTTCCCACGTTCATCGCAGGGAGACCGCGATCCGGAGGGCGAACTGCCTGTCGATATCGGCCTCCAACCTGAAGGTGAAGCCGCGTCGTTCCCACAACAGGGTGTTGCCCGCCAGTCGGGCACTGTCGGGGAAGTGGTTCCCGTTCTCGTCGACGTACACGAGCGTGTGCGGCTCTCCCGCGATCCAGTATCCGGGAGCGCCGTCGACGCTGATCTGCTCCACCCGCGTGCCGGGTCCTGCTTCCTTCACGATGAACTCCTCATCGATGCCTGCCCGGAACTCGGTGATGAGCAGACCCACGTTGGTGGTGGTAGCTCGAGGAAATCCAGGCCGAGGACGGTACAGGAGCGTGACCCGACCACCGACAGGATGGTCATCGACGTAGACCTCGTCCGGGCGACCCACTCCTGGAAGAGTGGGCAGACGAACGGGGAACGAGACGCTCCGCCTGGCCTCGGCGAGGGTGACTTCCCGGCCGAGCGAGAGCGCCCGTCCTGGCTCGGGAGAGATGCCGGTCGGGACCGTCGGGGTGGGGCCAAGCGTTGGCGGAGTCGGCCGAAATCGGATGTCGACGCCCCTCACCGTGAACAGGGCCGCCGTGGCCGCGCCGGCGACGAGCAACAGGCCGAGGGCAGCGAGCGCCAGGCTGCGCCGGAAGGGGCGGTACGGACGGAGAACCTCGCGGACCCTCGACGGAGCCAGATCCATTTCCAGGCGGTTTCGCACCTGGAGGGCCAGCACCGGCGCCCGTGGGTAGTCCAGCCGCGCTCCGAGGTCGATCAGGGCTCGCTCGAGCTCGGCTTCCCCGGCGACGTGGAGCCGGTCAGGCACCGGATCCTCCCATCGCGTCGTCTTCCGGCATCCCCACCTCCGAGAGGATCCCGCGGAGCCGCCGCATGGCCCTCGAGAGGCGAGACTTCACCGTTCCCCTGGCCCACCCGAGGCTCTCCGCCATCTCCTCCTCGGACATCTCGAGGAAGTATCGATAGGCGATCACCACCCGATCCTTCTCTGCCATCCTGTTCACCGCTTCCAGCAACGTCCGCCGCCGTTCGTCTTCCAGAACCGACGCCTCGGGAGATGGGACCGCATCCCCCGAGGGCCGGTCCTGCGTCACGCGCAGGGCCAGGTGGGCACGGCGCCCCGCGGCCTTGCGGCGGTTCCTCGCTTCGTTGGTCACGATCCGCAGGATCCACGGACGGAACGGCATTCCAGGCCGAAACCGTCCGAGCGCGTAGTAGGCCTTGACGAGGGCGTCCTGGACCGCATCCTCGGCCTCTCCCGGTGCCCCGACGATCGGATACGCCAGCCTCACCGCGGCCTCCTGGTATCGCCGCACCAATTCCTCGTAGGCGTGGACATCGCCGTTCCTGGCTCGCTCGACGAGCTCCGTTTCCTCCAGTGGTCGGCCCCCCACGGAGCGATTCTTCATCACGAATACACCTCTGCCGGGGGTTCGGTTCCGGGTCGCGATAGGCTCTCACAGCCCGCGCGGGACTCACGGACGAGCTGAAGGAGGAACGATGGCCAGGGAGATCGACTGGCAGCTGTTCGAGAAGGCAGTGGACCTGACCGCGTCGGCCCTCCGTGGCGGCATGGGCGGGGAGAAGTCTCAGCCGCCGAAGTATGCGGGCGAGGTGTTCCGGGAGGTCTGGACGGCGCTGAAGGAGGCGGCCAGGGATCTTCCGAGCAAGCCGCAGGCAGGTTTCTCCGCCGGCTAGGCCTCCGCCTCGAGCCGGGAGAGGTCACGCATGGACACGATACCGATGACCTGCTCCCCGTCCAGGACCGGAAGGTGACGGAACCCTCCGTCGAGCATGGTCTTCAGCGCGTCTCGCGCCGGGGTATCGGGCGGCACCGTGATGGGGTTGCGGGTCATCCACTCGGACACCTGATGCTTGGCCGCGTCGAAGTGCTCCCCGAGCGCCCGGACGATGTCGCGCTCGGTGAAGATCCCCAGGAGCGCGTCTCCCTCCATCACCAGGGCAGAGCCGACCCTGCGCTCTCCCATCATGGTGGCGGCCTCGGCCACCGTGGTTGACGGCCCAACCGAGAACAGCCCCTTGTGCATCATGTCCGCGACGGTGGTCATGGCCACACCCTACCGCTCGGCCAACGGGCTGTCACCGATCCCCGAAGCCTCGGCTCCGCGCCCCGCGTCGAGTAGCCGCGCTCAGGAGCCCTTGAGGGCCGGAAGGACCTCCGAGCCGAAGAGCTCGATCGCCCGCGCTGACGTGTGGAAGTCCATCCCGGGGTAGTGCAGCCGAACGATGAGGTGGAAGTCGTCCCGGCCGGCGAATGCATCCACGATGGGCCGAAGCGCCCGGACGACGGCGTGTCGATCGCCGGCGGGTGTGGTCGCACGAAGGGACTCCTCGGACGCCGGAGTGACCACCAAAGGACGTCCCGGCGTGTCGGCTCCAGCGGCCCAGGCGGGATACACGCCAAGTTGATGGGCGGCGCCGTCCCGGACGACCTCCCAGGCGTCCCCGTCCTCCCACACGAAGGCGTTCTGGAGGAACGCGAAGGCCAGCGTCCCGGGGTCTTTCCCGGCCTCTCGTGCCGCTTCCTCGGCCCACCTGAGGGCCTCCTTCGCCTCGTCGAGCCCGCTTCGGCTGCGGATGTACCCATCGCCCAGGCGCCCGGCCCGGTGGACGGCCGCTTCCACATGTCCGCCGAGGTACATCGGAGGCCCGTTGTCTCCAGCAGGTGCCGGCGTGACCCGCACGTCCTCGAAACGGAAGATCTTCCCCTCGAAGGAGAAGCGCTCACCGGTCCAGGCCCGGCGGAGGATCTCCACGGTCTCTTCGGTTCGCCGAGCGCGCTCCTTGTAGGGGATCCGAAACATCCGAAACTCTTCCTCGCGCCAACCGAGCCCGAGTCCGAGGATCAGGCGCCCGCCGGAGAGCTGATCGACAACGGCCGCGTCCTCCGCCAGGCGAATGGGGTGGTGAAACGGTGTCAGCAGAACTCCCGTTCCCAGGAGCATCCGGCTCGTGGCCGTGGCCAACGCGCCAAGGACCGGGAGCAGGGAGGGGAGATACCCGTCGGACGATCCGTGATGCTCGCTGACCCACGCGGAATCGAACCCCAGGGTCTCGGCCAGGCGAGTCAGTTCCACGATGTCGTGGTACTCCTGCCGGAACGTTCGGTCCGATCCGATAGGGATCTGCCCGGTGAACAGACCCAGCCCGACGCGAAGGGTCACGACACGTCCCGGACCCGGGCGGTCCGGCGGCTTCGAGCGATCGGCGTTGGTGGCGCGGGGGCGGGCGTTGCCTGCTCCATCTCCACGGCGCGATGAGTGACCGGCGAGGAGAGAACCACGGACGTCTTCGTCTCCCCGTAGGGCATCATCCGGTCGATGAGGTCCTCGAGATGCTCCACGGATCGGACCACCACCTTGACCACGTAGGACTCTTCGCCGGTCACCCGGTGGCACTCGACGACTTCGGGGATGTCCCTGGCCACCTCACCCAGATAGGCGCAATCATTGCCCGTCGCCGTCCACCGGATGAAAGCGGTGATGGGCAGACCGATCCGGTCGTGAGCCGGTTGGGCCCGATAGCCGGCGATGATCCCCGCCTCTTCCATCCGGCGTACGCGTTCGGCCACGGCCGGAGGGGTGAGCGCCACTCGTCTCCCCAGCTCGCTGAAGGAGATGCGGGCGTTCTGTTGCAGCTCGCCGAGGATCCGCCACCCCGTCTCATCCATGATCTTGTCGAT
>DASQUW010000060.1:0-2225 GCA_035641075.1 Actinomycetota bacterium
TGCGCGCGGGCCATGGCCTGCTGGGCCCAGAGCGCCGCCTGGATCCCGTGGAAGAGTCCTTCGAGCCACCCGACCAGCTGTGCCTGGGCGACTCGGAGCTCCGATTCCGAGGGAGTCTCGCTAAAGGGGACGGACAGGGCATCGAGCTCCTTCTGCAGGTTCTCTGAGAGGACCTCCTTCAGCTCGTCCACGGATCGTTCATAGACGGTCAGAAGGCGCTTTCGCCCGCCCTCATCGAGCGGAGCCTGCCGGACCTCCTCGAGCAACTCGCGGATCATCGAGGCGATCCGCAGGAGCTTCGCGGGCTGCTCGATAGCGTCCCCCTGCTGCCCTTCTTCCACCGGCCCCGCCTCGGAGGGGCGGGGGGGAGCCACGGGCCAGCCCTGCGCGTTCGCCACCGCGACGGGCTCCTGCGGTCGTCCCTCTGAATCCGACACGATCCCTCCCTGGATTGTGGTCGTCATTCCCAGCATATCCGGAGGCGGGAGAAGCCACTCCCCTAGTCGCGAGGCCTGGCCACCCACGCGGCTCCTGCGGAGATCAGGGCGACGAGGACGGCCCCCGCTCCGACCCCTAGCATCGCCAGGAGTGCCAGGTATTCGGCGAAGGCCGCGGTGAGATTCGGGAGAGTCCAAGTGAAACCCCACCCGTACACGACCACGAAGGCTCCGACGACGGCTCCCAGCAGGAGCACGATCCACGCGGCGAGTCCAACACCGTGGCTGAACCAGGCCTCCGCGCGCCTGCGCCCGGCGAGAAGGCCAGTTACCAGCCCGGCGGTGACAGCAGCGATCACGGAGTCCACGGTCCGCGCGAGGAGGAACCCCTCGATCTGAGCCTCCGTGTTGAAGTGCGAGAACGAAAGCGTGAGGCCACGGCCGAGGAAGAGTCCCGCCCACACCGCCCCGAAGACCACGACCCCCGCGAACAGAGCACCGCCGTGGAGACGCCTGGTGGAAAAGACGACGAGGATCGACACCGCAACCAGCGTCAGCACGGTAAGCGGGAACCGGATGAGAGCAGAACGCCGAGCCTTCGTCTCCTGAACTCGCTCGAACGACGCAGCATCGTGAGCTTCGCCGCCAAGCACGCTGGCTGCCCGTCCGAAAAACTCCTCCTCGACCTGCGCGTGAGCCTCGCGGATCTGGCCACGCTGGGCCTGGCTCACGTCGAGGAGCCCCTCGAGAACCGAGCCGGTCGCATGGGTGGGACGTGACAGGCCGAGCAGGGCGGCCACGGTCGGGGCGACGTCGGCCTGAGAAACCTCACCGGTCGCCCCGATCACCGTGCCGGGCCCGGCCACCACGAGGGGCGTCGTCGTCACGACATCCTCGGGACCTCCGTGGCCCCCAGCGTCGATATGACCGTGATCCGAGGTGAGGATGATGGTGGCATCCGTGCCGGCTTCCTCGAGAATGCGGGCGATGACGGCGTCGGCGCGCTCCGCGGCAAGTCGGTACTCGGGCCCAACGCCACGGACGTGCCCCGTGTTGTCCACGTCGGGAAGATGCACGAGCAGGAGCTCCGGATGGAACCGGCGGATGATCCGGATCGACTGGCGGCCCACCTCTTCGTCACTGGCGGCGTCGTCCTTTCCCCCGAACCAGCCCTCGGTGACCACATTGCCGTACATCTGTTCCCATGCTGAATGGCCCGCGATCGACGTGGTGATCCCCGCTCGGTTAGCCGATGTGAACAGGCTGTCGATCTGGACGCGACCCTCGTACCAGTTCGTGGTGACTCCGCTGATCTCCGGCGGGGCGCCTGTGGTGAGCAGGGTCCAGCCGGGCAACGAGAGAGAAGGCTGAGAGGTACGAGCGGTCAGGAAGGAGCCATCCTCGGCGACGCGCCTGAAGGTAGGGAGAGTGCGGGCGACGTCGTTCCGGAGCCCGTCGACCACGACCATCACGACTTCGTCGGTGAGAGGTGGGGTCTCTGGGCCGGGGGAGACCCGAAACAGGTACGGAGATTGATACTCCACGAAGCGGTTCCATTGGTATTCCGCGAAGACCCTGGCGCCGAGGCCCACACCGCCGAGCGCCAGCAGCGCCACCACGACCGCCAGCACGGACATCGTCCGGTCGGTGCCCGCGCGGCGGGCTCGTTTCTGACCCGGCTGGGCCCGCTCCTCCACCCTCATCGCCGCCGAGAACCTATGCCAAAGGAAGCCCCGGAGCAACGAAAACGACAGTCTGAGCCAAGTAGCCGGTAACCTATGATGGCGG
>DASQUW010000061.1:0-3546 GCA_035641075.1 Actinomycetota bacterium
CTTGCATCTCGGATCCTCTGTCGTCCACGGGTCCTCAGTATCCGGGACTCCGGTCGGCGACGCGCGGCTCAGTGGTGGACGAGGCCGCAAAAAAGCCGCACGCCGCATACAAACCGGTGCGAACCCGTAGCAACCGTGATGCTCAGGTGATCCCTCTGACCAGCATGTTCAGGAATTCCTGCAGGTCAGCGCCTTCCCGGTTACCGGACTCATAATCCATAGGCCGGTGGTTCGAGTCCACCCCGCCCCACGACTGAAAGACCAGACCCGGTGATTACCGGATGTCCTCCGCGCTGTGGCACAGGATGATGAGAGCCGTCGTGCGAATCGAGTTACGGGTTGACGAAAATGACCCACCTACCGGAGAGGTCCAGCCCGAGGGGGCCCGGGCGATTGCGTTCTCGGGTTGGCTCGAGCTGCTGCGGATTCTGTCTGGCCTGGTCGGTTCGGGCGACGCTGCTCACTCGCTTCCTGAGGGGAGGGGGCCTGGCCCGGTCGGCGGGCCGCCTGAGCGGCCAGCTGCACCCTCGAGCTGATCCCCAGCTTGGCGAAGATGTGGGACACGTGCGTCTCGACGGTGCGGTGTGAGATGAACAGCCTCCGCCCGATCTCCGGGTTGGTCAGACCTTGTTCGATGAGGTCGACGACCCGACGCTCGGTGTCGGTGAGGCTCTCCCACCCGGTCGAGGGCCGGCCCCTCCGCCCGCGGCGGCCCCGCCGCAGCCCGAGGCCGCGCAGCGTGGCCTCCGCTCGGGCGACATCCCCCTGGGCATCGACCTCCTCGTAGGCATCGATGGCCTCTTCGACCAGGCCGATACCGTCCCGGTCCCCAGAGGTGGCCACCGCGGCACCCACCTGATGCATGGCTGAGGCCCGCTCCAGGAGGCGCGGGCTCTCTCGGTAAGCCCCAGCCGCCCGGATCAGCGCCGACGGGTCGTCATACGCCAGCCCGCGGCAGAGAAGCGCGGCCCCCTGCCAGCTGGCCGCGGGGTTGAGAGCAGCAGCCGCCTGCATCGTCTCGGTCACAGATCGAGCCAGTTCGGGCCGTTCCGCGGCCACCGCTAGCCGGGTGAGGTCAGACCCGAGGCGAACGCAGGGAGTGAGGAAACCGATAGCCTGGAGAGGTAGCCATACGGCCTCGAGGGCGGCCAGCGCCTCGGCAGGTTCGCCCCTCGCCTCGTGCCAGAGCGCCGTGGCCCACCCGGCGAAGTCAACGCCCAACCGCGCACCGGCCCCTATCTCCTTCCCCACAAGGCCCAGGTGGGCCTCGGCCGACATGAGGTCGTCCCGGTGGACGGCGATCACGGCTTGGAGCGAGTGCGCGAAGACCGATCCGAACCCCCCGGATCGCTCGTCGCTCACCGTCACTCCAGCCTGGAGCTCTGCCACGGCCTCGTCCCACCGCCCGGCGGCGAATCGCTGGAGGCCGAGCTGATCGTGATAGATGGCGGCCTGCCAGGCTAGCCCGAGGTCGTCGATCTTCTGTCCCTCCAAGAGCACTCGCTCGGCCTCCTCGAGCTGGTCTGCTTCGATCAGCGCGGTTCCCAGGAAGACCCGGGGGGCATACGACTCATGTGCGACGGACGGGGTGTGTTGCCGCGCCACCGCGCGGCCCATGTGGGCGATGGCTTCGTTGATGTGACCGCCAAAGAAGTCGGTGAGGCCGAACGCCAAATCGACCAGGGGGAGGACCTGTTCGCTGCGGGTGCGTTCGGCTCGGGCTTGCGAGGCCTCGGCCAGCGCCCGTCCTCCATCCAGATTGCCGGAAAAGACTTGGAGACACGCCGCTTCGGCATCGAGACTGGCTTGGTCCTCAGCGGTCAGGTCGAGGACCTCCCGCGCCGTGTGAACCTCCGCGCCTGCGTCTTCGAAGCGACCGGCGATGCTCAAGGCCCGGATGAGTGCGAGGCGCAGGCGATGGCCAATCCGAGGGTCGTGAAATCGGCCGAGGAGTTCGTGGGCTCGGTCCCGGGTTTCCACCAGGCGGCCTGACCAGAGCTGTGCTTCCATCAGCTCGGCTGCCGCCCGGTCGACATCGGCCTCGACACCCACAGCAGGGGCCACCTCGAGGGCCTGCTCGTACAAGTCCACTGCGACCTCGGGGGCAAGGGCCGACTCCCGCGCGGCGCGGACGAGCCACAGGAAGGCAGCATCGTCCGCTCGGTCGCCACCATGGACCAGATGACGGGCCACGACGGTCGCGGGGGCGCCTGCGGCGACCAGCGCATCGCCGGCCTGCCGATGAAGGGCGGTTCGCGTCGCTTTCGGCAGATCCAGGTACAGCGCTTCGCGAACGAGCTCATGCCGGAACGCAAGTCGATCGCCCGCCTCGGCGAGGACCCTGGCCGACAGGGCAGCCGATAGCACGGTCATGAGGTCAGAGGCCTTCCGGTCGAGCACCGCACAGAGCTCCGATAGCGGGAACGGCGAACCAAGCACCGACGCAACCCGGAGGACATCCAGGACCTCCCCAGCTAGGGGAGAGAGTTGGTGAAGGATGACCAACCGTAGCGAGGGGGGCAGCGCCGCCGCACCGGCCTCGGCTCGGCCGTCTACCTCACGGATCGCTCCATCCTGGATGAGTGCACCGACGAGCTCGGTAACGAACAGGGGGTTGCCCCCCGCGCCAGCGAGGGCCCGGACGAGGCCGGGGCCGGGAGGGGCTCCGGCCGCCTGTGCAGCGAGTTCGGCCACGGCATCGTTGTTGAGGGGGCCCAGCTCGATTCGCAGCGCCCCATGGGCCACGGCAGCGTCGACCATGCGGTGCACCGGGCTCGGACTGGGGAGCGGACGGAGGGTGGTGATCAGCACGAAGGGCAGGTCCTTCAAGCGCCGAGTCATCGCCTCGAGCGCCAGCAAGGTGGAGGGGTCGGCCCAGTGGAGATCCTCGATGGCGAGGAGGAGGGGATTCCGACGGGACCAACCCTCCAGCAGCTCCACCATGGAGTCGATGACCCGGAAGCGGACGCCAGCCTCGCCGGCCCTTTGCCGGGAGGTGGCGCTGATGATCTCGCCCACCTGGCGCCGTGCCTCGTCGGGCGAGGAGGGATCGAGACCGAGAGCGCCGATCAGCGGGGCGAAGGCCAACTCGCTCCACAGCTCTTCGGCGGAGCCCTGCACGGCCTCGAATCCATTCGCATCGGCGTGAGCCACGAGCTCCTGGAGCAGTCGGGTCTTGCCGATCCCGGGCTCCCCCTCGATGAAGGCGACCCTTCCCGTTCCCCCACTTGCGCGCTCGACCAGATCGGACAACACGGCCATCTCGGCTGACCGGCCGACGAGTCTCCAGGGGAGTGCACTGGCTCCGGCACCCGCCACGAGCGAAGGCTACTCCCGAAATGAGGGCCGCGGAAATCAGGGGGATTACGGATGTCTTCCCGTGGCCTGTTGGACACGATGCACGAGCACGAAGAGCAGGCCGCACCGAGGCAACGCGGTGCCCCCAATCGAGGAGCAGGCCTTGATCCGAACTGTCGGCGTTCTCGCCGCCGCCACTTTGCTGGTGATCGCGTGCTCTTCCCCACGGCATGATTCCGCACCGGTCGC
>DASQUW010000062.1:0-5656 GCA_035641075.1 Actinomycetota bacterium
GTGAAGGTTGAAATGGGCGAGCTGACCTGCATAACGCCGTAAGCGTTATGCGAACGAAGGGGCCTGGCTTCAAGCCCCGGCCCGAAAACCTGGTTCCGAGGTTATGGGGGCCGACATCACGGACGAGTCCCCGCAGGGACTGGATCCAGGGCCAGTAGGCCGGAGCTCCTCCTGCCTCCCAGCAGCGTCCCCAGAGGGCGGTGGCACCCTTCGCCTTGGCTTCGCCGCTGAACTCGTCGACCAGCCTCGACTTGCCAATCCCGGGTTCTCCGGCGATGAGAAAGACGATGCCTCGACCGGACAGTGCATCGCCGAGCCCGGAGAGCAGGACCTCCATCTCCCGCCCACGCCCGACGAAGCTTCGGCCCCCCTCGGCGACCGCCCGGTCGTCCGACGAGGAACGCGCGGTAGAGCGGGCCTCTGGAGTCTGCAAGCTTTTTCCTCCTTGAGAGGAAGCCTACGGAGGCGGCTCGCACACCGCACCCCCCTTCCGCCCAGCTTGTCCGCCGGTTGGGATTGTCGGACGGGAGGTATTGGGCCTTGCAATCAAGCGCGATCGTAAACAACCGACGACGTCATCGGTGCCATCGTTGCGGAGCGGCCCGGGGGGGCCGGGAGACTCGACCCCTCTCCTGATTACGCTCGAGGCCCTAAACACCAGATGCAGTCGGTGTACCCGTCCTCATGGGCCTGGAGCAGACTGTCGTACGGAAAGACAACAGCGTGCACCGATCGAAAAATCTCGTCGATTTGGCAGTTCGGCTGCTCGTTCGATAGGTCATGTACTTCGTGAATGTTCTCGTTTCCCAGGAACCGTTTTTCTGCGGGGCGAGAGTAAACGGGGATAGCGATGGCAGCCGCCTCCTCTGACTTGGTCCGGCAGGTCACGTGGGGGATTGGACGAGCGCAGAGCGGATGTCAACGACCAGGGCTCCACCGGTGGACCCGATCGGAATCGAACCGACGACCTCATCCATGCCATGGATGCGCTCTACCAATTGAGCTACGGGCCCGGAGCCTTCGATGCTAACAAGAAAGGCTCGGAGTCAGTTTGGAGTGCCGCTCGATCCACGACCACGACGGCCACGCCGCGAGCGCTTCCGCCGTCGCGGAGCTTTCTCCCTCCCCGACGCTTCACCTGAAGCCGCGGCCCCCACCCGAGGGGCGGCCGGCGCGCGTTCGCGCGTGACGCCGTTGGGACCCTTCGTTGCACCGTTACCAGACGACCCGGAGGAACTCGTCCGGCCCTCCTCGACGACCTTGATCATCAGCCGGTACTCCTGGGGGTACTGAGGAACTCCCCAGACCGATTGAAGTTCACCGATCAGTTCCTCTAGCTTCTGGCCGTCGGGTTCGGCACTGAGTGAATCGGGTGTCCCTTTGATAGAGCGGATGACGTCCTCGAGCGTGGTCGGCGCCCCGGCTGCACCTCGCTCGCCGCGCCGGCCTCGATGCCTCCGGCGACGCGACCGCCTCGATTTGGTCGGGCCTCCTCCCTCGGCAGGCGCACTCGCCCGCTGAGGCTTGGGGGCCTCGCCGGGCGCCCCCTCGGAGCGCCCCGGTCGCCTCCGCCTACGGCGCCTCCCGCGCCCCGCGCTCATCGGGTTCCTCCTCCGTTGTTCCGTTGAGTGAGAGCCTGGGGGCGTCGGACCACAGGCGTTCGAGCGAGTAGTAATCGCGCTCTTCCTCGTGGAAGACGTGCACCACGAAGTCGACGTAGTCGAGCAGAACCCAGCGGGCCTCTCGCTCGCCCTCACGCCGATAGGGTTTGACGCCGTACCGCTCGAGGAGGCTCTTCTCGATCTCCTCGGCGATGGTTCTCACCAGCCGCTCGTTTCTTGCGCTACAGATCAGGAAATGGTCGGTGATGACCAGCAGCTCGGACACGTCCAGGACAACGATCCGCTCGGCCTTCTTGTCCGCCGCCGCCTCCGCGGCCCCCACGACGAGATCACTCGTCGGCCGGGTCGTGCCCTCCGTGGGTCTCAGCGTTTCAGGAAATCCTTTCCAACGACGATGGTCATGTCCACACTAACCTGACCCTGTCCCGAAACCTGTACCTCTCCGGCCCCCAGGAGCCTCCGGGCCCGCTCTGCTGCGGCGATGCCGTCGGGGGAGGGATCGTAGGTCACGATGAGGGTCTTCGGTTCCCCGAACCCATCGACGTTGCCGGTGAGCGTCACGCGATACCCCTCGCCGATTAGGGCTTTCGCGACCCTCTCCCCCACGCCCGGCGTCCCGACCCCGTTGAGAACCTGCACGGTGAATTGCTCAGCAGACACGGCCCCCGAGAGGGTGTCGTCGACGAACCCATCCAGTTCCTCCTGGCTCGTGTCGTAGAGCTCCGATCCGCCGACGCCGACCTGTTCGACCGGCAGGACGGTGAGCGTGAGCCGGTCCGACGGCAACGTTGCTATCCGTTCGAAGAGCCGCGCGAGCCCGGCGGTCGAGTCCTCGTCGAGGCCGGCCTGGCCCCCGGCGCTCATCAGGGCCGCGTACAGGGCTTTCGGGCTGGCGCGGTAGGTATCGAACAATGCATCCCAGACCGCGAGCTGACGAGCCCCCAGGTCGACATCGTCGTCCTCGAACCCCTTTGTGTAGAGGAGGTCGGCGACCGCCCGCGGCGACAGCTCCTGGAGTCCCGGAGAGAACAGCAGGGTGGGGGCGTCCTCGGTTCCAGTCGTCACCTCGGTCGGGACATCCACGGTCAGGGGGCCCGTCTGCGCGAGCAGGCGGGCGACACCATCTCGGGTGATGCTAGTTGTGTGCGTGAAGTTGAGCCCCGGGAACAGGTTCTTGGCCGAGACCTCGAGGAGATCGAGCCCTCCGGTCATGGCCCCGCCGATGCCCTGCAGTCCCCGGCCCGGGACCTCGACGGCCGTGTGAGCGGGGACATAGACGACCGCGGCCCGATCCTCCGCAGGATCGTAGGAGAGCACCGCAAGCCAGGTGGCCTCGCCACCGGAGGTCTCCGTGCCGGCGATGAGAGCGGTGGTCGTCACGACCGGGAGTCCCGCCGACGTCCCCGTCCCGGCGGCCGGGCTGCCGTCGTCGCGCCGGATGTAGATCCACGCAGCCGCCACCACGGCAACCGCGAGGACGACGATCGCGATGGGGCGGGCCTTCTGGACCAGCGCGCGCCGCGTTCCACGTCGACGTTGCTTCACCGCCTCCCGGCGGGTGCCTCGTTTCGGCGCCTTGGGGGCCGGGGTCCATAGCTTCTTCTTGACGCGATGCCGGCCGCCGCTGGTGCGTGCCTTCGGAGGCGGGGCCGCGGTCCGTGAGCGCTCGGGGGGAGGAGGGGTCCGCGTCTCGGTGCGTGCCGGTGCTGGCGTGGCCCGGCTCTCACCGGCCTGGGCTCCCCGGATGCGGACGGGGCCCTGATTCACGGTCTTGTCGGGGGCACCCTCGCCGGGCAGGGCGTCGGTCGAGTGCCACCTGACCGGAAGGTCCTCGGTCTCGAGCGCGGCGCGCTGCTCCTTGGCCCGCCGGCCCCAGGATCGCCTAGCCTTTCGCCCTTCCTTCGTCGACACTTCCTGCCTCCCGTTCGGCCCCGTACAGGCCGCTGCGTCTGATGTACCTGGCGACGGGGGCCGGGACGAGGAAGTCGATGGGACGACCGTCCGCGACCCGTGCGCGCACATCCGTCGATGAGATATCGACGCCTGGGATGGCCAACTTATGCACGAGAATGCTGGTATTTAATGGATGGAGCGTGTTCCCGGCCCCCGGCCGCGCCACGGCGATGAACTCGGCCAGGCCCACGAGCCGCTCCACCCCCCGCCAGGTATCGACTTTCTGGACCGCGTCGGCCCCGATGATGAAGTAGAGGCCCGTGCCGCTCCCGTAGAAGTCCCTCAGCCCCTCCATCGTGTCCGCGGTGTAGGTGGGCCCGGTCCGGTCGACCTCGGTGCGGGAGACTGCGAACCGCTCGTGCGCCGCGGTCCCGAGCACGGTCATCGTGTAGCGGTCCTCGGCCTCGGAGAACGAGTCCTTCTGCCACGGACGCCCGGCCGGCACGAACAGCACGCGGTCGAGAGAGAAGGAGTGCATCGCTTCCGCAGCCGCGATGAGATGACCGATGTGGATCGGATCGAAGGTTCCACCGAAAACCCCGAGACGCGCCGGCTTCGTCATCGACTCTCGATCGCCGGCTACGCGAACTCCTCCACCCTCGGCGGCGGCACGTACTCGGCACTGAACAACCGATCGCCGTCGAAGGAAAGGACCCAGGTGCTGGCCTTCTTGTAAGGCAGTTCCTGTGGCAGCTCGAAGTGGTCCTCTGAGGCGAGCCGCCGGAGGAGATCGGGGATGACTTCACCCTGGCTACACGAGACGGTGGCGGCGTCGGGGCTTCCGACGGAGCGGATCATCGCGACCGCGTGCTCCTCGTTCCCCGGATAACCGAGTTCCGAAAGCAGCGGTTCCTCCTTGATCACGAGGCCCAGGGCGGCGGCCAGCGGCTCGACCGTCTGGACGCAGCGAACGAAGTCCGCGGAGTAGATCTCGGTCACCTCGAACCGCGAGAGGACCCGCACCAGCTCCTCGGCTTGAGCGCGCCCACGTTCGTCGAGAGGGCGAAGCCGGTCGTCACCGACCCACTCGGAGCGGCTCCCCGCGCTTCCGTGCCGCACGAGTAATACCGTGCGAACCAGCGCCGGCCCCCTTACGAACTTCTCCAAGATCCCTTTGTCGCGCTCGTAGGTCAGCAGATCGAAGGCGGTGTCGAGTGGAACCCAGCGAAGTTCATCGACCTCGTGGTTGGGGACGAAGGATCCTCCGTCGGCGTGCATCGCCCAGAAGCGAACCACCTTCGGACGGAACCCCCAGTTGGTCTTCTTCGTGTAGCGGATCTCGCCGAGGGCCCGGCCCACGCGCACGCGGTATCCCGTCTCTTCCCAGACCTCGCGTACGGCCCCTTCGATCTCGGACTCACCGGGCGCCAGCTTTCCCTTCGGCAAGGTCCAGTCGTCGTAACGGGGCCGGTGGATGATCGCGACCTCCACCTTGGGCTCGCCTGAAGCATCCATGCCGGCGGATCTCCACAGCACTCCTCCGGCTGCGCGGATCGGCCGTTTCTCGTTCATGACCGCAACCATTTCACATTCTTCTTGCGATCCAGCGCATCCCACACATCCTCGAACGCATCGCGAGCCTCGTTCCTACGGTCCTCCTCTCGTTCGAGCAGCCGGCCCAGAGTTAGGTTCAGCTCGCCGTCGGCAGGATGCCGGCGCGCCACCGATGAGATGGTGGCCGCTGCAACGACACCGTCCTGCCCGGCCCCCAGCGCGTCCTGCACCCGAGCGCACTTCTTCGCGAATCTCAACGCGTCACTCTCGGCAGCACCGAGCGCCGGTGCGATCGCCTCCGCGGCGTAACGCGCGCGTTTGGCGCGGATACGAACGCGGTGGAAGCGCTCGTCGGTGGCATCTTTGGCCAGCTTCCGGCGGGCCTTGACTAGTTTCGTCCACGCCGTGTCCACTAGGCCCGGCAACACCTCGGCGGCGGATTTCCCAGCGAGCTCCGTGACGCGAGGCTCGCGTATAGCGGCGACCAGATCGTCGAGCAGTCTTAGATATCTCTCGCTGCGGAGGTCCCTCACCATGGCTCGGCGCGCTCTACCGTGCTCGTGTTCGAGATGCTGGAATAGCGGCTC
>DASQUW010000063.1:0-15517 GCA_035641075.1 Actinomycetota bacterium
ACGAACAACGACAACTTTCCGCATAACGTGCACCTGCTCGACGGGAGCGATCGGACCGTGGACCTGGGCATCGGAGAGGCGGGGACGGTCACGTTCGAGGAGCGGGGGACCGTCTACTACGAGTGCTCGATCCATCCTCAGCAGATGCGGGGAAAGATCCTGGTGAACTGAAGTGGGCGAGCGCTATTCGCTGCCGGTCTCGCTGTGCGGATGGTCCACCGGTTTCGACTCGGGCGAGCCTCGCTCCCGAAGGAAGATGGACAGCACCACCAGTGCACCGACCGCCATGTACTCGCTCTGCCAGTTCTGGAACGATTCGAACCAGAAGCGAGACGTACCCATGTACGCGAGGAGAGAGACCGCCTGCCCTCCGTGAGCCAGCTGTTCCGAGTTGTACTCGGAGACGCCTCCGGCGGCGTGGAGGTACAGCGACACGAAGAACAGCAGGAACAGGGCCAACGTCAGCGAGTGCTCGTAGATCGCCAGCGCCACCCCACCGCGGCGAACCGGCCAGGGGGCGTTGCGCCGCCGGGAGTCGCGAGGATCTGCATCGACCGGTTCCTTCCCTTCGAGCTTCTTCGACTCGGGCGATCCCTTCTGGCGGAGGAAGATCGTGAAGAGCACGAACGAGCCCATCTGCAAGAACTCACTCTCCCAGTTCTCGAAGACGGCCTCGACGAAGTGGCCGCTCCCCAGGTACGGGACGTAGCTGATCACCGGCTCGCCGTGCTCCCGCTGGTCCTGGTTGTACTCGCGGTGTCCGGCGACGCTTTGCGCGGCCAGGAACGCAAAGAAGAGCCCGAACATGACCATGGACAAGCTGTTCTTCCGGAAGAAGCGCCGCATCGATTCCTCCTTACTCTGCGAGTTCGGCGAAGGCGCGAACGGGGAAGTTCGCTCCGCGAACGATTCGGGGTGGGACGGCGTAGAAGCGAAACCCAGTTGAAGGGAGGTCGGAAAGGTTGGCGAGGTGCTCGACGATCGGGATGTTGGACCTCAGGAGCCGGGTGTGGGCGGGCCGGGCCGGGTCGGTCGTGTCATCGATGTTCCAGAAGTCGACCCCGACGATGGCAGGGCGGGCCCCGACAAGAACGTCCGCGCCGTCCGCGCCGACGTAGGGTCCGGGTTCCCAGTAATCGTCGGTACCCCAGCGCGCATCCCATCCGGTCCTGATCAAGACGGCCCGGCCTTCCAGATCGGGTCCGGCTCGCTCCAACAGTTCCGGCGGGATCTCGCGATTTGCCGACGTGTTGGCATCGATGACGATCCCCGGGAGGCCGGCGATGGCCTTGAGAGGAATGTTGCTGAGGTCGGCGCCGTCACGGTGTCGGTGGAAGGGGCTATCCAGGTAGGTGCCGGTGTTCGTGGGCATCTCCACCTCGCCGAGGTAGAACTCCGCCTTCCCTTCGTATCTGTCTCGTGAGGCCTCGTGGTCCAGCGACGCTCCGAACCTCGGAGGGCGAAACCCGGGATAAGCCGGCATCCCGTTCTCCAGGATGTGATTCAGCTCGATGAATTCCGCCACGGACGCTCCCCTTTTTGAGTTGAGGCATGAGCGTATCGAGTGGCAATCCCCGGAGCCAGGGCTGAATCGACCCCGTGGTACCGTTTCCCGCACCGTGCTCCGGCGCGCGCTCACGCTGATCCCCATCGTCGCGCTTGGATTTGTGGTCCTCCTGGCGATTGAGCTGCTGTGGGCCCTGAACGGCCGGAGCTTGCCGCCCCGCTCGCCGCTTTTCCTGGACCGCGATTTCGGAGGTCCACTCGACAGCGAGTCGCAGGAGACGATCACGGTCGTGTGGCTGGGTGACTCGACGGGAGCGGGTGTGGGAGCGTCGAGTGTGGAGACGGCCCTGCCGACGAACGTGGTGCGGGGGCTGAAACGTTCCGTCCGGCTTCGGGTCCTCGCGATGTCTGGAGCCCGCGTCGTGGACGTGCTCAGGGAGCAGGTGCCCCTTCTGGCCGACCTTCAACCCGACGTGGTCGTCGTCGGCGTGGGCGGCAACGACGTCACCCACCTCACTCCTCGCGGGCTGTTCGAAGCGCTCTACGACAACCTTCTCGCCAGGATCACCGCTCTCGGCCCGGGCACAATCGTCGTGATGGGCATCGGGGACTTCGGAACGGTCCCCAGGATCCCTCAGCCGCTGCGGGCTCTCACGGGGTGGCGAGGACGGCGATTCGATGACGTCATCAGGAAGGCCGCGGACCGGAGGGGTGCCGCCTATGTCGACCTCTACGCGGAGACCGGGCCGGCGTTCGGCCATGATCCGACGCGGTTCTACTCGGACGACGGCTTCCATCCATCGGACGAAGGCTACCGGGTGTGGGCCGAGGTGATCCTGGACGTCCTCCGCCCGCGCCTCAGCGCGAATCCCCGCCCGTCGCCCTGATCGGTCCCGGCTAGCCCGGGATCGACATCCTTCTGGACGTCCGCCGCAAGGGCCGCACGCGGCTCGACGTGGTCACGCCTTTCATGCTGTCCGGCGGCGTCGTGTAGCCGATCGTCGGGATCCCGTTGCCGTCGACGACGATCATCATGAAGTCGAGGCGGTCGGCCCCGACCACGTCCACGAGCTCCTGAGACCAGATCGGCGAGGCCGTATCGGCGCGCTCCCCCTGCAGGTACCAGATGTTGCCGCTGGTGCCGGGGCCGTCTTCCTTGAGGGCGATGTGGATCGTGCCGCCCTTGACCACGAACAGGTCCGCAGCACCATCGCCGACACTCGAGTCGTTGCCCCATCGAGGCAGGGTGTGGACGTACTTGATGCTTCGGCCCTGGTCGAAGCTGACGTACAGCTTGTTGGCGTGCAGGACATAGAGCGTGCCCTTGTCGTCAAAGGCGAGCCCGGTGACGATGTGCGAAGCGATCGAGCCACTCGCCAACGGGTGCCTCGTTCCCTCCCACGAGGCGCCGAAGTTCCCCGTTCTGCAGATGAAGAGGAATCCGCCGGCAACCTCGGACCAGTAGAACCTTGAATCGGTTCCCCAGCCGCCGTGGCGGCTGGCCCGCTGGTTGGCGAAGTTCGCGTTCGCGATCCTGGTGTCGGTCTGCGGACCGGGTGCGACGGCCGTCTGCTGACACACGACGTGTTCCGGTCCCTGCCCGTCGAGCCCGACGAGCGGGGTCTGGATGGGCCACGTGAGCCCCCCGTCGCAGCTGAAGAGGGCGACCGAGCCGATTCGGTACCACCCGGTGAGGACGTACGGCTCCGTCTGGACGGCACAGACGCCGCTGAGCCGGCCCATGTACTGCCAGGCCTGGTCGTTTGCAACGAAGGCCACGGGGATCTGCACGGTCGTCCACGTCGCGCCTCGGTCATCGCTGTGCGCGGCGACCCCCACGGCCAACTCGGTTCCGAAATATGTGACGTCATCACCGAAGGCCGCCAGGTCGCCCTCGATGCCGAACGGGACCGAGACGTCCGCGGGCGGATACATCTTCTGCCAGGTCTTCCCTCCGTCCGTGCTCCTCTTGATGTCGTTCCCGCTCACGAGTTCGGGGAGAAGGACGTATGTGTTCGGGCCGTATGCCGCGAGGTTCCCCTCGCAGCACTCCTGGTGGTAGTTCGTGACCCAGTTCGGGTTCACCGGGTTCTGAGCGGCATCCTGTTGGGCGTCGGATGCACCGGCCCGCTCCGACGGCTCCGGAAGAAGGAAGCCATTTTGCGAACCGGTGGGGGTATCCGAGAGTCCGGCGATCAGGACCACGGGAAGGAGGACGAGCAACCTGGCCTTCATCGAGGCCTCCTTTCGGTCACGAGGGCTGACGAGGGCGGCCAGCTCCTCAGGGTCCGAGTATTTCCACCTCCGTTCCGGCTGTCAACACTGCGCGAGGCCGAACCCGGCGGTCCCAGGGTGCGGGCTAGAATCGTCGTCAAGGAATCGAGGAATCAGCCCATGAGCGAGCTGCGGCAGCACTCCCATCTCGATCGAGCCCGAGAGGCGCTGGATCGACAAGCCTGGGACGAAAGCTACCAACTGTTCCTGGATGCCGACCGGGAACAGCAACTGGGGCCCGACGAGCTCCCTTCGCTTGCCCAGGCCGCGTACCTCGCCGGCCACCCGGAGATCTCCAGGGAATCGTGGGAGCGGCTTCACGCGGATGCCGTTCGACGTGGCGACACGGCGAAGGCGACCGAGGCGGCCCTGCAGCTCGGTTTCTTGCTGGTCGACGCCGGTCTCGTCGCCCAGGTTCGGGGGTGGCTAAGGCGGGCCGAGCGGCTGCTGGAGAACCAGCCGGAGTCTCCCCTTCACGGAATGGCGGCGATGCTGCACGCCTACGTCTCCATGATCACCGGCGACATCGACCAGGCGATCCAGCTGGCGCGCAGGGCGATCGACGTATCGAGTCGCTACGAAGACGGCAACACGCTCATCCTCGCCAGGGGCGCCGAAGCTCGAGCCCTCATCTTCAAAGGGCATATCGACGAGGGCCTTGCGCTTCTCGATGAGTGCGCCGTCGCCGCGGCTTCGGGGGAGCTCGACCCGATCCTCTCCTCCATCGTCTACTGCAACGTTGTCTGCGCGTGGCAGGGCCTCGCCGAGTACGACCGGGCGGAGGAGTGGACCCAGGCCATGACGAAGTTCGTCGATCGCCACACCGTTGGAAGCGGGCATGGCTTCTGCCGGGTTCATCGGGCGGAGATCCTACGTCTCCGGGGAGCATGCAAGGAGGCAGAGGAGGAGGCCCAGATGGCCCTGGAGGAGGTTCGGATGTACTCCAGGGGCGACCTGGGATGGCCGCTCAACGAGCTCGGATTGATCCGACTGCGGCTCGGCGATCTGGTGGGCGCCGAATCGGCGTTCCTCGAAGCTCACGAGGCGGGATGGGAGCCCCAGCCGGGCCTCGCGCTCCTGCGGCTGGCACAGGGGAACATTCACGCGGCCAGTACATCGATCCGCGACGCGCTGGATAACCCCATGGACGCTCCGTCATGGGAGCTTCCGCCGAACACGAGGCTCAGGCGGGCGCCGCTGCTTTCCGCTCAGGTGGAGGTCGGCGTCGCCGCCGGCGAGGAAGGCCTCGCTCGCGCGGCCGCGGACGAGCTCGGCGAGATCGCCGGCGCGTTCGGCTCAAAGGCCCTCCGCGCCAGCGCCGCTGCCGCGCGCGGAGCGGTTCTCGTGGCGGAGGGTGACGTCTCGGGCGGCAGGGCCAGCCTCCAGGAAAGCCTGGGGCTGTGGAAGGGACTGAATGCTCCCTACGAGACCGCGCGGGCCCGGGTGAGCCTGGCGGAGGCGTACCGAACGGAAGGGAACGAGGAGCGGGCGAAGCTCGAGATCCGGGCCGCCCGCTCGACATTCGAACGTCTGGGAGCGAAGCTCGACGCTCGCCGCGCCGCGCGGCTGGCCGCCGAACTGGAACCACCCCAGGAGCGAGCGACTCGCGAAGAGAAGGTGTTCATGTTCACGGACATCGTGAACTCGACGAACCTCCTCGAAGCCATCGGTGACGAGGCCTGGGGGCACGTGCTGCGGTGGCACAACCAGAAGCTCACGGCTCTCGTCGCGGAGCACGATGGGGAGGTCGTCCAGACCACCGGAGACGGATTCTTCGTCACCTTCGACGCGCCGCGAGATGCGATCCACTGCGCGGTCGCCATCCAGCGGGCTCTGGACGAGCATCGTCGCACCCACGGATTCTCCCCGCGAGTACGGATCGGGATTCACATGGCCGAAGCGACCAAAGAGGAAGCGGACTGGAGCGGGGTCGGTGTTCACGCTGCCGCTCGGATCGGATCACTCGCTGAGGGAGATGAGATCCTGGTGAGCCGGGAGACGGCAGCGGCGGCCGACGACGCATTCCCGGTGAATGGCGAGCGTCGCGTCTCCCTGAAAGGGATCTCCGAACCCGTGAACGTCGCGGCCGTCGAATGGCGGTGAGTGCGATCCGCGCCACCCCGCTCCCGAAGCCGGGATAGATTTCCTTCGGCATGGCCGAGCTCCCCACGGGCACGGTGACCTTCTTCTTCACCGATATCGAGGGTTCGACCCGTCTCCTCCAGGACCTCGGCGAGACGTACCGCCGGGTGCAGGAGGACCACGCGGCGATCATGCGGAAGGCCATCTCCGAGGGTGAGGGCGTCTGGATCCGTACCGAGGGCGATTCCGTCTTCGCCGTGTTTCCAACGCCGGCCGGAGCCGTACGCGCGGCAACCGCGGCGCAGCGCGCACTGGCGGGCCACGAATGGGCTCACGGAGCGCCTCTCCTCGTCCGGATGGGCATGCACACGGGTGAGGGAACGCTGGGCGGCGACGACTACCTGGGGATCGACGTGAACCGCGCCGCACGCATCGCAGCGGCGGCCCACGGCGGCCAGGTCCTCCTTTCCGAGGCCACCCAGGTCCTGGTCGAGCACAATCTGCCCGATCGAGTGACACTCCGCGACCTCGGGTCTCACCGACTGAAGGACATCGCCCATCCCGAGCACCTCCACGACCTGGTGATGGATGGTCTCCCATCGGAGTTCCCACCGCCGCGGACGCTCGAGGTCCCCACGAATCTTCCGACCCAACTGACCTCGTTCGTCGGCCGGGACAAGGAGTTGGGGCAGGTCCAGCAGCTCTTGGAACGCAGCCGCCTGGTGACCCTCACGGGCCCGGGAGGTACTGGGAAGACTCGACTGGCCCTGCGGGCTGCGTCCGATCTCCTCGACCGCTTTCCCGACGGCGTCTTCTTCGTGGAGCTCACGCCCGTCAGCGAGTCCGATCTCGTGCCGCGGGCCATCGCTGCGGCCCTGGGCCTGCGGGAGGAGGGATCCGCTCACGCCGCTTCCATGTCTCGTCCCATCGTGGACACGCTCACGGACCATCTCAGAAATCGGACCACGCTCCTGGTCCTGGACAACTTCGAGCAGGTTCTCGAGGCGGCTCCGATAGTTGGGAGGATCCTGTCGGTGGCGTCCCGGCTGAGGATCCTGGCCACGAGCCGGGCTGCCCTTCACCTCCAGGGGGAGCAGGAGTTCTCGGTTGCCCCCCTCGGCGTACCCGATTCGGAGCTGTCGGATCTCCGCGAGATCTCGAGGCACGAGGCCGTGGCCCTGTTCGTCGAGCGCGCCGCCGCGTCCGACCCCGCCTTCGAGCTGACCGGCGAGAACTCGGCCGCCGTGGCCCAGATCTGCGCCCGGTTGGACGGGCTTCCCCTGGCCATCGAGCTGGCTGCATCCCGGATCAGGCTGCTCACGCCGGAGGAGATCCTCGATCGCCTCGATCGGCGACTCTCGCTGCTCACTGGGGGCCCACGGGATCTGCCCGAGCGTCAGCAGACCCTCCGAGGGGCGATCGCCTGGAGCCACGACCTCCTACACGATGAGGCCCGGGCGTTCTTCCGCCGCCTGTCGGTCTTCGTCGGCGGATGGGCGATCCCGGCAGCGGAGGCCGTGTGCAACCCGGATGCCGAGATCGGCATCGATGCGCTGGGAGGCCTGAGCGTGCTTCTGGACAACAGCCTCATCCGCCGGAAGGAGACGCCCAACGAAGAAGTTCGGTTCGACATGCTCCAGACGATCCGCGAGTACGGGCTGGAGCTCCTCGATGCCGGCGAGGAGGGAGCGGCGATCAGGACGCGGCATGCAGAGCATTTTCTGGCGCTCGCCGAACAGGCAGAGCCGCACCTCAGGGCCCCGAAGCAGGACCACTGGCTCGATCTCCTGGAGATCGAGCACGACAACCTGCGCGCCGCGCTCGGCTGGGCCATCGACGCCGAAGAAGCCGAGATCGGCATGCGCCTGGTGGGCGCCCTGTGGCGTTTCTGGCATCTGCGGGGGTACCTGGCCGAGGGGCGCCGGTGGGCCGACGATGTGCTGGCTCTCCCGAAGGCGGAGAGCCGCACGGCGCTCCGGGCCAAGGCCGTCAGCGCTGCCGGCAGCCTCGCGTACTGGCAGAACGACCTCCCTCCGGTCCGGAGGGCCTACGAGGAGGCGCTGGCCATTTACCGAGAGCTTGGGGACGCGTCAGGAGTGGCGGAGGGCACGTACAACATGGCCTACGTCCATGCTCTCGCCAGGGAGGTGCCGAAGGCCTCCGAGAAGTTACAGACGAGCCTGGCCCAGTTCAGGGAGCTCGGCGACCGGCGCGGCGAGGCCGATGCGCTGTGGGTCCTTGCCCTGGTGGCGCGGTTCGAAGGCGATCTTCAGTTGGCCCGGTCCCGCGCTGAGGAGAGCCTCCGACTGCACCGGGAGCTCGGGGACCGGTTCGGGATGACCATGGCCCTCCAGATGCTCGGCCGTGTGGCACTCGAGGTGGACGACCTGGACACTGCGAGGACGACCTTCCTGGAGACGATGGCGATGCATGAGCACATGGGGAACCGGACCGGCATCACCATCGCCCTGGACAACCTGGCCGCGCGGGCGATCGCTCTGGGGAACCTCGAGCGGGCCGTCCGGCTGGGCGGAGCCTCTCAGGCGATCAAGGAATCCGCGGGCGGTCAGGCTCCACCCGAGCTGATCGATCACCCCGATCCTCGCGGGCTCGCTCGTGGTTCGCTGGTTGACGAGTCGATCGCTCGGGCCTGGGAAGAAGGTCGAGGGATGAGCCTCGAGGAGGCCGTGGCGTACGCCCGGGAAGGGACCTGAGCGGAACGTCCACCCCTCCAAACCACGAGCGCTGCGCATAATCTTCACCCGTGGCCCGGAAGCATTCCCCGGACGAACCTCCGTCAGGGACCGTTACCTTCGTGTTCTCTGACATCGAGGGCTCCACGCGCCTCCTTCGGGATCTCGGCGACGCCTACCGGGGTGTCCAGGACGAGCACGCGGCGATCCTGCGAAAGGCCATCGACGACGAGGACGGCACCGTGATCCGGACCGAGGGGGACTCGTTCTTCGCGGTGTTCCGAAGCGCCGTCCAGGCGGCCCGTGCCGTCCTTGCCGCTCAACGCGGACTCGCTGCCCATGAATGGACTCACGGAGCGCCTCTCCTGGTCCGGATGGGCATGCACACGGGAGAAGGAGTTCCCGGCGGCGACGACTACATCGGCATCGACGTGAACCGGGCCGCGCGGATCGCCGCGGCGGCCCACGGGGGGCAGGTCCTGCTTTCGGAAGCGACTCGAGCGCTCGTGGAAGAGACCCTTCCGGATGACGTCGGTCACTTGGACCTGGGCGAGCATCGCCTGAAGGACTTCGACCGACCGATCCGGCTCTTCCAGCTCACCGCCCCCGGGCTCCGGAAGGATTTCCCACCTCCGAGCACGCTCGAGGTCCCGACGAACCTACCGACCGAACGGACCGCGTTTATCGGAAGGGACCACGAACTTCCCGGGCTCGTCGAGATGGTCCGCCGGCGCCGACTGGTGACGCTCACCGGTCCCGGGGGCACCGGGAAGACGCGGCTGGCGCTCCGTGCGGCCGGCAAGCTCCTGGATGACTCCCCGAATGGGGTCTTCTTCGTTGATCTCGCGCCGATCTCGGACCCCGGTCTCGTGCCCTCGACCATCGCCGCCGCGCTGGGCGTCCGCGAGGAAGGAGCACGCCCCGCGTTGGATGTACTGGTGGATCATCTGCGGCCCCAGAAGGTCCTCCTGGTGCTCGACAACTTCGAACAGATCCTCGAGGCGGCCACGGTCGTGGCGACATTGTTGGACGCGGCGCCGGATGCCAAGGCCATCGTCACCAGCAGAACCCCTCTGAGACTCTCCGGTGAACAGGAGTACCCGGTCCCACCCCTTGCCATCCCTGACTTGGGAGGACCCGAGCCGGACCTCGTGTCCGGATTCGAGTCGGTGGCGCTCTTTGTCGAGCGTGCCAGGGCCGTCGATCCGGGCTTCGCTCTCACGAAGGACAACGCGTCGGCCGTTGCGGACATCTGCCGGCGGGTGGACGGTCTGCCGTTGGCCATCGAGCTCGCCGCGTCGCGAGTTCGCATGCTGACGCCCGGTGCGATCCTTCAACGGCTCGATCGGCGATTGCCTGTCCTGACTACCTCCGCGCGAGACGTGCCGGAACGCCATCGGACGATCACGGCAACGATCGACTGGAGCCACGGTCTCCTCGGCAAGCCGGAGCGAGCTCTATTCCGGCGGCTGGCCGCGTTCGTCGGAGGCTGGACGTTCGAGAGCGCGGAGGAGATCACCAATCCGGGCGGCGAGCTGGAGATCGAGACGCTTGACGGCCTCGAATCGCTCGGCGAGAAGAGCCTGGTGCAGAGGGCCACGTCGGATCACGAGCTTCGCTTCGGGATGCTGGAGACCATCCGGGAGTACGGACTGGAGCAGCTGAAGGCCGCGGGCGAATTCGATGCCATACGCACACGGCACCAGATCACTTTCCTGGACCTCGCCGAGCGGGCCGAGCGACAGCTGTACGGACGCGATTCGAAGGTGTGGCTCGACCGGCTGGAGTCCGAGCACGACAACCTCCACCTGGCGATCCGGTGGGCGATCGAGAGCGGCCGCGTCGAAGACGCGATGCGACTTGCCTCTGCCCTGTGGCGCTTCTGGCAGATCAGGGGATACCTCGCTGAGGGAAGACGGTTGGTGGAAGCGGTGTTTGCCCTGCCGTCCGCGGGCATGCGTTCCGCCGTTCGAGCGAAGGCCCTGTTGGCTGCCGGGAGCCTGGCGTACTGGCAGGGAGATCTGGAAACGGCGGCTCGCGAATATGAAGAGAGCGTCAGCATCTCGCGTGAGCTAAACGACGCTCGGGGGATCGCGGATGGCCTTTTGAACCTCGCGTTCGCCGAAGGGGCTCGGGGGGAGTTGGAGCTCGCATCTCAGCATCTGCTTGAGGCTCGCCGGACCTACGAGGAATTGGGCGATCAGAGGCAGGCGGCCCTCGCCACCCTGGGGCTGGGCATGACTGCGATCCGGACGACCGATTGGATGACCGGATGGAATTTCACGAAGGAAGCCCTGGCGAGGTTCGAGTCCATCGGTGACCCCTTTGGAGTGGGGCTGAGTAGATCAGTCCTTGGACACCTCTCCCTCGTTGCGGGAGACAACGAGCGCGGTCAAAGGGAATTCCTGGCTTCGCTCGATGCCGTCGAAGAGATCGGGGACAGGCTTGGGCTTGCCGTAATCCTTGAAGCGGTTGCACTCATAGCGGGCAGGCGCGGCCGACACGATATCTCGCTCCGACTTGCCGGAGCGGCCGAGTCTGTCAAGAAGACCGCCCACGGGGCGGCTCCTCCCCTGCCGCTGTACAACTTCGAGGACCCCAGAGATCTCGCGGGCGAAACCCACTCCCCGGAACAGATCGACGCCGCGTTGGAGCTCGGCCGTGACATGCCCGTCGAGGATGCGGTCGCCCTGGCCCGGGAGGAGCTGGAGAAGGAGGACGGCAGCTGAGGGCGGACACCCTCCGACGGGTGCTCAGGGTCGGGCCGGGCGAGGAGCGCGTGGCCCTCCTGCTCCTCACGATGATGATCGTCGTCTGGACGGGGTTCGCCCTGGGGGGCAACGCCGTCGAGTCGCTGCTGTTCGTTCGGTTCGGACCGGAGGCCCTGCCCTATCTCTTCGTCACGCTCGGCGTCTTGACGTTCGCCCTGATGCTGGGGTTGAACGCGATGCTGGGGCGGACCCGGCCTCGGCGGATGCTCCTGTCCACGCTTCTGGGCATGGGTGCGTTCGTCATCGTCATGCGGCTGCTTCTCATGCTCGATGCACGGTGGCTCTACCCGCCGATGTGGCTGCTGATGATGGTGATGTGGACGGTTGGGGGCGTCGCGGCGTGGGGGATCGCCGGCGCCGTCCACGACACCCGACAGGCCAAGAGACTCTTTCCCCTGTACGTGGCGGGTCTCATCCTCGGTTGGGCGATCGGAGGCTTTGGAACGGCGCCGCTGGCCCGATGGTTCGGCGCGGAAAATCTGTTGTTCTTCTGGGCCGCCGGGCTCGGGGGCGCCTTCCTTCTCGCACGATCCGCTCTGCGCGTCGGCGGGGCCATGGCAGAGAGCCGCCGTTCACGGGGACGAGGCTCGGTATCCGTGCGGGCGCAGTTGTCCGAGGGCCTCCGGTCCGTTCGTGAGTCGCCGCTCCTCTTCTGGATGGCCATCACGCTGGCGCTGTTGGCGCTGCTGTACTTCTCGCTCGCGTTCCTTTTTGCACGGGCCGCGACGGCGCGATTCCCGGAGGCCGACCGCCTGGCCGGTTTCCTTGGATTGTTCATGGGGGCAACCAACGGCATGGGCCTGCTCGTGTCCCTGTTCGTGGCGAACCGGCTGTTCGCCCGGTTCGGGGTGGCCGCCATGGTCCTCGTGCTTGCCGCTCTGTACGTCGCGGGTTTCGGTGTCCTCGCCGTTTCGCTCGCCTTCGTGCCCCTGGTCGTCTTCCGGTTCGCGCAGATGGTCTGGGTCAATGGGGTGTGGACCGGTGGTTGGCAGGCCCTCTACAACGTCGTTCCGACCGAGCGTCGTGACCGGACCCGCACGATCATTGACGGCGGCGCTCTCCAGGGAGGCATCGTCCTCGCCGGACTGCTGTTGATCCTGAGCGAGCGCTCGCTCGCTCCCCGAAGCTTCGTCCTGATCGCGTTGGCGATCGCCGTAGTGGCTGCGATCACCGCGAACCAGATGCGCCGAGCCTACGCGGGAGCCGTGGTGGAGGCGCTCCGTGCCGGGAACCCGGAGGTGTTCATCGCGGAGGAAGAACCGTTCGGAGGAGTGCGGCGGGATGCCGCTGCAATGTCGATCGTGATGACTTCCGCCTCCAATGCGGATCCGGCCGTGCGCCGGATCGCCATGGAGATCCTGGCCGAGGTGGCGGGGGAGGACGACATGCCCACGATCCTCGAGGGTCTTCGCGACGAGGATCCGCTGGTGCGGGCATCCGCACTGCGAGGAGTGGCCCGGATAGGAAGCCATCGGGCACTTCCCGACGTGAGCAGACTTCTCAGCGATGGGGAGGTCTCCGTGCGACTGGCGGCGGTGGATGCCTTCCTGGCGGGGGGAGGCACGGGGAAGGACGCTGACCGCCTTCGCTCCCTCCTGTCCGACCCGGACCCCGATGTCCGCGCTCGCGCCTCTGCGGGTCTCCTGGCATCACCGCATGCCGACGAAGCCCAACGGACGTTGTGGGACATGGTCCGCTCCCAGTCGCCCGAGTGGCGGGCCGCGGCCCTCGGGGCGTTCGGTGGAGCCGAACAGGGCACGGAGGCGATCGTGTCCGGACTCGACGACCCTCATCCACTCGTCCGACGTGCCGCGGCCCTGGCGCTCTCCGAGAGGCCCGGTCCAACCGCCTCCGAAGGGTTGGTGCGGGCGCTCGGTGACTCGGACGCCGAGGTCCGAGCGGCAGCCGTTCGGGGCATCGTTCGGATGGGTGACCGGGCCCGGGACGCGCTCGTCGCCGCCCTGGCCAGGCCGGAACTGGAAGCCGGAGCCATGCACTGCCTCGCACGCATGGAAGGGGTGGACGTCTCGGTTCTCCGCGACTACGTGCGTCGCGAGATCTCGGAAGCGGTGCGGTACGGCGGGCTTTTGAGGATCCTTCGCGAGGGTACCGACGATCGGACGGACCTGGTGGCACATCTGCTCCGATATCTCTCGATCCAGCATGCCGTGAACGGCCTGCATGCGGCGAGCAACTACTGGGACCCGGTCGGCATCCGCCTGGCCATCGAGAATCTCGCCAGCAAGGATCACGGCCAACGGGCGAACGCGTTGGAGACGCTGGAGGCGGTGGGGGAGCCGGATGTCGTTCGTCCCCTGCTCGCCGTGTGGGAGGGGACCGCTTCCCCTTCAACGGATGGGGCATCGGTGCTTGCCGAGCTCATGCGCGACCGGGACCCGTGGTTGCGCGCATCGGCGGCCTTCGCGTCGGTGGGCCGGGCGGAGCTCCGCTCGGATGTCGAGGAGCTGGCACGCTTCGATGGAGATACGCTGGTGCGTGAGGCGGCCACCGTGGCCCTGGAAGGAGAGCGAGTCGTGGAGGCGCTCCCGAGCCTGTCTCTGATGGAGCGGATCGTGTTCCTCCGGCGGGTGCCCCTATTCGTCGACCTTTCGCCGGCCGATCTCAAGCACGTGGCGGAGGCCGCCACCGAGCAGATCTATCCCGACGGAGAGGTCATCGCGGAGCAGGGGGAGCCCGGCGACGAGATGTACGTGGTCCTGTCGGGGGAGCTGCGGGTGCTGGTGAGCAGAGACGGCGGCGACCCCACGGAGGTGGCCCGGCGGGTGCCGGGAGAGTACGTGGGTGAGATGGCCGTCATCACCCAAGCTCCGAGGATGGCATCGCTCGTGGCCGCGGGCCAGGTGCGGGCACTGGCCATCGATCGCCGGCGGTTCGAGCGGATCCTCAGGGAGCGCCCCGAAGCAAGCCTCGCGGTCATGCGAGAGCTGTGCAACCGGCTGGTGAAGTCCGTCTCGGGGACGCCCGAGGCCCGGGCCTGAGCCCGAGCCCCCCGGCGAACGGCTGCGAAGCTTCGGGATCTCGCTTACAGATCGAGAACGCCGACGTACGCGACGCCCTCAACCGCCGGGGTGGCGATCGCCCTGACTCTCCGGTCCGTCGAGGGGTCGACGACCTCGATCGTTCCCTTCTCCAGCACGAACAACTCGTCTTCTGCGAATCCCATCGCCAGCACCGAGTCCCGTGCGGTCCACTGGCCCACTCGCTCGAACGTGGCGGTGTCGACCTTCGCCACGTTGGACCCGGTTGCCACGAACAGAGTGCCGTCGGCGGCCACGGCCGCCTGCGTCTCTCCTGGACCGGCAGGCCCGAAGTCGACCGTCTCGGTCCGCATCTCGCCCCACGTGTCCAGATCCATGCTC
Organism: Actinomycetota bacterium; assembly: GCA_035641075.1. GTDB lineage: Bacteria > Actinomycetota > UBA4738 > UBA4738 > CALAEC01 > DASQUW01. The sequence goes on from DASQUW010000063.1 coordinate 14,707, forward strand.
ACGACGGCGACGACATCCCGTGCCGAGTCCACCACGTACAGGAATCGGCCATCCGGGGAGACCGCCATGGCCTCGTCGGCAGGATCCCCACCCCACAGTTCCTTCGGAAGTCCGATGCAGTGCGCCCAGCCCTCGTCAAGGTTGAGCGTGTGCACGAACGCAACGGGATCGCCGTTCGCCGCTCGAACCTCGGCGTACCCTGGCGGCTGAGTGGTGTACAGAGTGAACAGGAATGACCCATCGGCAGGTGCGAGTTGCTCGAGACGGGTACCACTCATCGTCTCGGCAACGCCCTTCCCTGCAGAAACTGGCAATACCGTCCCGTTCGCCAGGTCCAGTTGGCTCACTCGGTATGCCTCGGGCGCCCTTGGCGGCACGTAGCCGATCATGTAGAGACTGTTCCCATCGCTGGAGAATGCCTCAGGCTCGAAGTTGCCCTTGAGTCGGAAGTGCATCGGCTCCTCACGGCCGGTCGGATCGGCCACCACGATCTTGGTGAAGCCTCTGGCCTCAGGAACCCAGGGGCTCGCCCCGGCCGGAAGCGGCCGCATGAGGGCCACCCGCGACCCGTCATGCGAAGCGACGCGGACGCTCAGCTCACCGGGGATGGAGATGCTCGTTCCGATCTGGCCGGTCGCCGAGTCCCTGGCCTCGAGGATCGTGCTCCGTCCGGAGAGGGTGGTCCTGTAGACGGTCGACCAGTCCCCAAGCGCGGGAACGCCTTCGCCTTCGAAGAGCACGGATCCGTTCCTGGGATCGAGCGAGACAACACCGGCGGTCGAACCGAGAAGGACCGCATTCTGGGGCGGCC
>DASQUW010000064.1:0-8755 GCA_035641075.1 Actinomycetota bacterium
CCGGCGCCGGCCGATCCCCTCCCATCGGGTGGAGCCCGGAACCGCGCTTCGTTTCGGATCCGTCCTGATCGTGTCGGGAACGCTTTGGTTGGCGCTCACCGTGAACCTGCTGTCGGGAGTCCTGGCCCTCTCCGCGGCCGCCTTCTACATCTTCGTGTACACGGTGTGGATGAAGCGTTCAACGCCGCAGAACATCGTGATCGGCGGCGCCGCGGGCGCGGCACCCGCGCTGATCGGCTGGACAGCGGTGACCGGGACGGTGGAGCTGCCGGCCGTGATCCTGTTCGCCATCGTCTTCTACTGGACGCCGCCCCACTTCTGGGCTCTCAGCCTTCGATATGCCGGTGAGTACAGAGCGGCGGGGGTCCCCATGCTCCCCGTGGTCCAGGGGCGACGGGAAACCGCGCGCCACATCTTCCTGTACTCGCTGCTTCTCCTCTCGGTGTCGCTCCTCCTCTTCCCGGTCGCGGGGATGGGGAGGCTCTATCTGGCCGCGTCCGCCACCCTGGGTGGCGTGTTCGTCGGGTATGCGGTTCGGGTGCTGCGCGACGGGGGGACCCGATCGGCGATGAGCCTGTTCCGCTACTCGATCACCTACCTGGGGCTGCTGTTCGCAGCGGTCGCCGCCGACCAGCTGGTCCGGGCGAACGGGTAACCGTGGAGACGTTGGGCCGGCTCATCGAGCGACACGGTTGGCACGTCATCGGGGAGCTCGCCGTGCTCGCCCTGCTCACGGTGTTCACGGTTTTCTTCGTGGTGGCGCTGATCCGAGGTCGGGTCCAGGCCCTGGCGTGCCCCGCGTGCGGACGGGTGGTCTCCCGGGCCGACCTTCGCTGCCCTCGGTGCAGAAAGCCGCTTCGCGCCGCGTGACGTTTCAGCCCGATGAGTCAGTGTGTTAGAAAGCGGAACGTGACGCCGGGAAGACGCGACCGGAGGACGCGGGGCGGTCGCCGGGCCCTGTGGATCGCGGTGGCAACCCTGGCCACGTTCCTGTTCTCCGCGTGCCGCCAGGATCTTCCCCTCAACACGCTGGCGCCCGAGGGGCCCCAGGCTCGGCAGATCGACGACCTGTTCTCCCTGGTGTTCTGGCTCGCCGTTGGGGTCTTCGTCCTGGTGGAGGGCCTCATCGTGTTCGCGGCCATCCGATACAGGCGGCGAGCGGGCAGGGAACACCCCGTCCAGGTGCACGGAAACACCAAGCTCGAGATCCTGTGGACGGTGATCCCGGCCGCCATCCTGGTGGTGATCGCCGTTCCCACGATCCGAGGGATCTTCGACCTCTCCCGGCGCCCGACCGGGGACGTGGTGGAGGTGCGGGTCATCGCCCACCAGTGGTGGTGGGAGTTCGAGTACCCCGATCTCGGCGTGGTGACCGCGAACGAGCTGCACATTCCCGTTGAGAAGCCCGTGCACATCGCGTTGGAGTCCATGGAGCCCACCGAGAGCGGTACGGATCGAAAGGCGATCCCGGTGATCCACAGCTTCTGGGTCCCGAGGCTCGGTGGGAAGCAGGACGTCATCCCGGGGCGAACGAACTTCATGACGCTGGAGGCCGACCGCCCTGGCACGTACGCCGGGCAGTGCGCCGAGTACTGCGGCATCTCCCACGCCAACATGCGCCTTCGGGTCATCGCCGAGACACAATCGGATTTCGACTCATGGATCCAGCGGATGCGGGCACAGCCGGCGGCGCCACCGCCGGGTACTCCCGAAGCAGAAGGGGCGGAGTTGTTCCAGGCATTCCCCGGCGGATCCTGTCTCCAGTGCCATGGAGTGGAGCCGGGATCCGGGGGAGCCGTGGGGCCCTCTCTTCAGAACTTCGGGAGCCGGCAGACCTTCGGCGCGGGGCTCTTCGACAACACCCCCGAGAACCTGACCCGGTGGCTGGACGACCCTCGGGCCATGAAGCCCGGAGCGATCATGCCCGACTACGGACTCTCCGAGGATCAGATCGACTCCCTGGTGGCCTACCTCCGGAGCCTCAAGTGATGGTGGGTAGGATGGAATCGCCATGGCAGTCGTAGCCGTTCCTCAGCGCCGGCCCAGGCCCCGGCGGCCGACGGCGACCCACGGACTCGTCAGCTGGCTGACCACCGTGGACCACAAGCGCATCGGGATCCTGTACGGGATCACCGCGTTCGTGTTCTTCCTCATCGGAGGGATCGAGGCGCTTCTGATGCGGCTCCAGCTCGCCCGGCCCAACGGCACCGTGCTCGATGCCGAGACGTACGACCAGCTGTTCACCACACACGGGGTGACGATGATCTTCCTGGTGGTGATGCCGCTCGGAGCGGCGTTCTTCAACTACCTGGTGCCGCTGATGATCGGGGCCCGGGACGTGGCCTTCCCCCGGCTGAACGCCTTCAGCTACTGGGTGTTCTTGAGCGGCGGCCTGTTCATCTACTCGAGCTTCCTCCTGGGTGGAGCCCCGAACCGTGGCTGGTTCGGGTATGCCCCGCTCAGCTCGCTGGATCCGACGCCCGGGATGACCTTCTACGCGCTCGGCCTGCAGATCACCGGTCTGGCCTCTCTGGTTGCCGCGGTCAACTTCATCGTGACGATCATCAATCTCCGGGCGCCCGGGATGAGCCTCATGCGGATGCCGCTCTTCGTGTGGATGACGCTCGTGGTTCAGTTCCTGCTCCTGTTCGCGCTCCCGGTCCTGGCCATCGCCCTCTTCCAGCTCGCCTTCGACCGATTGTTCGGATCGAACTTCTTCAACCCGGCCATGGGAGCAGACCCGATCCTGTGGCAGCACATGTTCTGGCTGTTCGGGCACCCAGAGGTGTACGTGCTGATCCTCCCGGCGATGGGGATCGTCTCGGAGGTCCTTCCGGTGTTCAGCCGGAAGCCCCTGTTCGGGTATCCGGCGGTGGTCTTCGCCGGAGTGGCCATCGGGTTCATCGGCTTCGGGGTGTGGGCGCACCACATGTTCTCGACCGGGCTCGGCGCCGTGGCCAACACGGCGTTCGGCATCTCCACGATGATCATCGCCGTCCCCACCGGCATCAAGATCTTCAACTGGCTGGGGACGATGTGGCGGGGCGCCATCAGGCTGACGACGCCGATGCTCATGGCCATCGGCTTCGTCACGATGTTCGTCATCGGGGGCCTCTCCGGGGTCACCCACGCCGTCGTCCCCGCGGACTACCAGCAGACCGACACCTATTACATCGTGGCCCACTTCCACTACGTGCTGTTCGGCGGGGCCATCTTCGGCTTGTTCGCCGGGATCTACTACTGGTTCCCCAAGTTCACCGGCAAGATGCTCTCCGAGGGCTTGGGGAAGCTGCACTTCTGGGCCATGCTCATCGGTTTCAACCTCACGTTCGGTCCGATGCACATCCTCGGCCTTCAGGGGATGCCGCGGCGCCAGTACTTCTTCTCTCCCGGGATGGGCTGGGACACGTGGAACTTGGTGGTGACGATCGGCTCGTTCCTGATTGCAGCATCGATCGTGGTGTTCATGGTGAACACGGTCAGAAGCCTCGCCCGCGGGGAGCGGGCGGAGGCCGACCCGTGGGACGCCCGGACGCTCGAGTGGATCACCTCCTCCCCTCCCGCACCGCACAACTTCGACGAGATCCCAACCGTCCACGCCCGGGACGAGCTGTGGCACCGGAAATACTCCGAGGACACTGCGGGACGGCCCGTCCCCGTCGTGGCAGGGGCTTCCGATGAGCATCCCGACGATACGCACGGAGAGTCCGGACACGCGATCCACCTCCCCGGCCCGTCGTACTGGCCCCTCGTCGCGTCCATCGGGATCCCGCTGATCGGGTACGGGCTGATGTTCCACTGGGCGTTCGCCGCCGCCGGCGTCCTGACGCTTCTCACGGGGCTGTACGGGTGGCTGCTGGAGCCACTGGAGGAGTGACGGGATGGCGGTAGAGGCTCACGCGGAGACGACCCACGAGGCCAGCGCCACCGGACTCGATAACCGGAAGGTCGGGATGTGGACGTTCCTCGGCTCCGAGTGCCTGTTCTTCGGGGCCCTCATCTCCACGTTCCTCCTGTACCGGAATCGGGTGCTCGAGGGGACCACGGCGCCGGAGGACGTCTACGACATCCCCTACACCTCGGTGAGCTCGTTCGTCCTGCTGATGAGCAGCCTGACCATGGTTCTCGCTCTCCACGCGATCCAGCGCGGCGATCACCGGCAGCTGCGGGTGTGGCTGGTGGCCACTGCCCTTCTCGGGAGCGTCTTCGTGGGCGGCCAGGTGTTCGAGTTCACCGAATTCATCGAGCACGGGTTCACGCTCCGGTCCAGCCCCGCCGGGAGCGCGTTCTTCATGCTCACCGGGTTCCACGGCGCCCACGTCACGATCGGTGTCTTGATGCTTCTCTCCCTGGCATACATCTCGGCGCTCGGGAGGCTCCCCCAGGAGCAGAGCCTGAAGGTGGAGTTGGTCGGTCTCTACTGGCACTTCGTGGACATCGTGTGGATCGTGATCTTCACCGTGGTCTACCTGATCCCGTAGCGATGGAACGACCCACGGCCGTCTCGGTTCGAGAGCGACCCCATCCGGGGCCGCGGGAGTACGTGAAGATCGCGGTCGCTCTGGCCATCGTGACCCTTCTCGAGGTCGGCGTGTACTACGTCGACTTCCTCCGCCCGGCGCTGGTGCCCCTTCTCCTGGTCTTCTCCACGATCAAGTTCGCCCTGGTCGTGCTGTGGTTCATGCATCTTCGGTTCGACAGCCGGCTGTTCATGCGCCTGTTCGTGGCGGGAGTCGTCCTGGCGCTTTCGATCTTCGCCGTGGCCTTCTGGCTGTTCTTCGGCGGGTAGCTATGGCGCCCTGGACATGGCAGTGGCATCCCCATGTGGATGTGTGGCTTCTGGTTGTCTTCCTGGAGGCTGGATACCTGCTGGCGCTGCGCTTCCTCGGACCGCGCCACGTCGCTCCGGGCGAGGCGGCGGCGAGCCGCGGCCAGGTCGCGGCGTTCACGCTCGGTGTGGCCACGATCTGGGTGGCCGCGGACTGGCCCATCCACGAACTCGCCGACCACTACCTGTACAGCGTGCACATGGTCCAGCACCTGTTGCTGTCGTTGGTGGCGCCGCCGCTTCTCCTTCTGGGGACGCCCGCTTGGTTGGCTCGGACGCTCCTTCGGCCGGCCCTCGTCCTTCGCATCGTCGGACGGCTGGCCCGTCCGCTCCCGGCGCTGCTCCTCTTCAACCTGGTCATCGCGTTGACGCATTGGACGGCGGTGGTGGATCTCGCGGCCCGATCGGAGATGGCCCACTTCAGCCTGCACGCCGCGCTCTTCGGCACGGCGATTCTCATGTGGATGCCGGTGGTGAGCCCTCTTATCGAGCTGCCCCGACTCCCGTACCCGGGACAGATGCTGTACCTGTTCGCCCAGTCGCTGCTCCCGACCGTGCCGGCTTCGTTCCTTACGTTCGGTTCCCGGCCCCTCTATCAGGTGTACGCGGAGGCACCGAGAACGTTCGGGATGTCGGCGATCACCGACCAACGAATCGCCGGGCTATTCATGAAGATCGTCGGCGGGCTCGTTCTGTGGAGCGTGATCGCGGTTCTGTTCTTCAGATGGCACGCGCAGGAATCCGCGGACGGATCGGACGCGCTTCAGTGGCGGGACGTGGAGCGAGACCTGGCCCGGATGAGGTTCTCTCCATGAACCGGCAAACGAAGGATCGGCTGCTCCTCCCCATCCTCATACCTCTCGCCGCTGCCGCGGCACTGGCGTTCGTGATCCTGGCGTTCTCACGGATCCTCCTCGCGGTGCCGCCGGAAGCGGCGACGCCGATCGCACTGGCGATGGCGCTGAACGTCCTCACCGGGGCAGCGCTGTTCGCGTCCCTCCCCCGCCTGCGGTCGTGGGTCCTCAAGGGAGTGCTCGTGGTTGGCGCGCTGATCCTCGCCGTCGGCGCCGTCACCTCGATGGCCGTGAGCGGCGAGCTGGAGGATCTGTTCAAGAGAGAGGAGAAGGCCGCTGCTGAAGGGAAGCCCGAACCGACGATGGGGGCGGGCGGTGGAGGCGGCCAGCAGCCCGGCGCCGGGCCCGGGATCACGGCCCGGGGGATCGTCTTCAACGTGACCGAGCTGAAGCTTCCGGCCGGGACGGAGACTCCGCTGCCGTTCGACAACCAGGACGCGGGGATCCCGCACAACGTGTCCATCTACACCGAGCAGGGCGGCGAGCCGTTGTTCCAGGGGGAGATCATCACGGGACCCGCGAAGGTCACCTATCAGGTACCCGCCCTCGAACCCGGGTCGTACTACTTCCAGTGCGACGTCCACCCCAACATGAACGGCACCGTCACCGTGGCCTGACGCTACTTGGCGTACGAGTGCAGACCCGGAATCACCAGGTTCACCGCGTACAGGTTGAACGCGAGGGCGGCGAATCCGACGACCGCGATCACTGCGGCCCGGCGACCTCGCCACCCCACCGTGGCCCGGGCGTGGAGATACGCGGCGAACACCACCCACGTGATGAAGGACCAGACCTCTTTCGGATCCCAGCCCCAGTATCTGCCCCACGCCTGCTCCGCCCAGATGGCCCCGGCGATCACGGCGAAGGTCCAGATCGGGAACCCGAACGCGATGGTGCGATACGCCAGGCGGTCCAGAACCGCGGCCGCGGGCAGCCACCCGGGGCGAGGCTCGGGATCGGGACGCGGTTCGGGCTCGTCCGGTGATGCCGCGAGATCGTGAGGAAGCCCGCCTCCCCCCACGGCGGCAAGCGCTGGGGCCGGTTCGGCCACCGCGCGAGCTGCCTCTCGCCTCTCCTTTCGATCACGCACCAGGTAGAGCAGGGTGAACACGAATCCCAGGATGAACAGTGACGAGCCGGTCATCGCCGCGACCACGTGGATCCTGATCCAGTACGAGTTCAGGGCCGGGACCAGCGGTCCGGGCGTCACGTAGACCATCGTCGCTCCCGCCATGGCCAGGACCGCGGCCCCGAGAGCGAAGCCACCGAGAGAGCGAACCTTCGACACGCGCTCGACCACGAGGTAGCCCGCCACGACCAGTAGACCGACGATGGACGAGTACTCGTACATGTTTCCCCAGGGCACCCGGCCGGCAGCGAAGCCGCGGGTGATCACCGACGCGAGGTGGGCGAGCACTCCGGCGTAGGTCAGCGCGACCGCAGCGATCCGGACCCTCGACCGCCGAAACGCGAGATGGTGAAAGTACGCCGCCATCGCCACCACGTAGAGGAGGAGGGCAAGACCGAACGCGAAGTTGGAAACGCGGGTCAGATTCATCGAGGCTCCCCCACTCTAGCAACCTCAACCAGTTCCCTTGCCACGGCCTGGAACTCATCCTCGAACGCCGCCTTGCGCTGGAGGGCAACCCCACCGAGCTGCACGAGGGTGCCGTCCCCCTCCGGCATCGCTCGTACCCACAGCTTCCGGCGGCTCGAGAACAGCGCGGGGATCAGACCGGCCAGAACGAGGAGCGCCGCCGCGAGGACGATACCGGTTCCGGGATCGCGAGCCACGCGGAACTGCGTGTACTGCCGCAGTTCAGGGAAGGAGATCTCCAACCCACCGGGAAGTTGCGCTCGCTGCCCGATCCCGATGCCGCCCTCCTCCCATTCTCGGAGCCCTCGCTTGTCGAGCGTGAAGACGTTCTGGGCCGCCGTCAGGCGAAGGTCGCCTCGGTAGGCGGTGAACCCGAGGAACGGGCTCCGCGCCTCCAGCATCGGGGCGCCGAGCACGAAGGCCTGAGGGTCCGGCAGGAGCCGAAGCTCCAGGCCCACCTGGGGCCGAACCGACGGCAGCTTCACCACGCCCCGCCACGCCTTCCGCTGATCCTGGGAACCATCGGTGACGAACACGACCGGCCCGCCGGCCAGCAGCCGGCCATCCTGGCGAACCTCGATCAGCGGCGCCCATCCGTAGCCCGACTGGTACATCTTCACGCCGTCGTGCTCGAGCGGCTGGTTGACCCGAATCTCTGCGGTTCGCACTATCCGGGCCCCCTCACGCACCTCGACCCGGGACACGAAGTCGCGCGGGAGCCCGCTTCTCCGGTAGCGCACCTCGAAGTCCAGAACGCGCACCTGGAACCCTCGGTGCATGTTCTCGGAGTAGAAGCGCCCCTCGGCCGGAGGCACGTCGTAGTTGGCGTGAGCCTCCGTGAACGCGCCTCCCTCAACCACCGTCACCTGCCCGGTGAAGCCGAAGCCCTTCCCGTACACCACGCCAACCAGCAGCAGGAAAAAGGCCGAGTGGAACAGCAGGCTTCCGACTTCCCGGGCCGATCCCTTCTCGGCGGCCAGTCCCTGATCGTCGCCGTCGGCCCGCGAAACCCGATACCACCGCCGGCGAAACAGCCGCCGGGCCCGCTCCAGCGCATCCTCCGGGCGGCCCGGCACCGTGGCCGTGGCGAAGTGACGAAGGCCTTCCAGGTCTCGGGCCGGCTGGGGGCGCTGGCGCAGGCTCCGGATCAGGCCGCGCGTCCGAGGCACCAGGCACGACGCCAAGGAGACCAGCAGCAGGACGTAGGCGAGCGTGAACCACCACGACCCGTACACGTCGAAGAGGCCGGCGGCCTCGTACACGCGGGCCAGGAGCGGGCGATCCCGATACATCGCCGCCACTCGCTGCGGCGAGTTCGCGAACTGGGGCACCAGCGAGCCGGCCACGCTGGCCAGCCCCACCACGAGGAGAAGGATGAGGGCCATGCGCATGGACCGAAGGGTCCGCCACACCGACATCAGTGACTGGTACCGCGTTTCTCCTGCACGGGTCTGCATCGCAGCGCGAGTCTACCGG
>DASQUW010000065.1:0-7277 GCA_035641075.1 Actinomycetota bacterium
GATCTCTGCCCGGACCGCCTCCTCGATCACGTACTGGACCGCGGGCTTATCCACCAGAGGAAGCATCTCTTTGGGCTGGGCCTTCGTCGCCGGGAGGAACCGCGTGCCGAGCCCGGCGGCAGGGATGACCGCCTTCTTGACATTCACTGCATCCTCCACGGGAACGGGAGTTCTTGAGTGTATTCCTCGGAATGGGGGTCGGGAAGCCTCGACCCGCAGGGAGGCGCCCCCTAGTGGGACTCAGCGGTCTCGACGCGGTCCCGGCCGGCCTCCTTGGCGCGGTACATTGCCAGGTCGGCCGCGCGGACCAGCTCATCGGCCGTGGCCGCGTCCTCGGGGAATGCCGCCACGCCGATGCTGACCGTAAGCGGCACGCCGCCTTGCTCATCCTCGACGAAGGGACGGTGGCGGATCACGGCCAGGATCTTATCCGCCACCACCTTGGCGCCATCCGTAGGGGTCTCCGGAAGAACCACGACGAACTCCTCGCCGCCGTATCGGGCGAGCGCATCGATCTGCCCCCGGATCGTGCTCATGGTTCGCCGGGTCAGCTCGACCAGGACTTCGTCGCCCACATGATGCCCGTGCGCGTCGTTGACGAGCTTGAAGTGATCGATGTCCATCATCAGCACGGAGAGGGGACGGCCGAATCGCTGGGCCCGCTCGATTTCCTTGGTCAGCGTGAGCTGCAGGTAGCGGCGGTTCCACACGCCGGTGAGCCCATCGGTGATCGAGAGCCGCTCGGCCTCCTTGTGCAGAAGCACGTTCTCCACAGCGACCGACGCCTGCGCCGCGAACGAGCCGAGCGTGGCCACATCGTCCTGAACGAAGGGTTCGGGGATGCTCCGCCCGTACAGGGCGAGGACCCCCATCGTGCGATCCCCACGTATGAGCGGGACGGCGATCGCCGTCGGCGCTGCCGGCTCAACTGGACGACTCGGGGATACGGGATCCCGCTCGGACGGAAGCAGGACGGAGATCCCCGCCGCGGATCGGCCGGCGATCCCTTCCCCGATCCGAAGCGCCGCTCTCTCCGGAGCTTCGTAACCCCGGGCCACTTCGAGTCGCACGTTCCGCCCCGAAGGCGAGAGGAGGTACACCGCCCCGGCCTTCGCACCCAGGGTGACGGCCGCCGTATCCAGAATCACCGCGAACATGCCCTCCAGGTCGTGCGTGGAGCTGAGGGTCTCCCCCAGACGGTCGAGCCCGCGCCGGAGCTCATCCCGGGACTTTCGCAGCTCCCCCACGTATCCGCGCAGGTTCTCGGTCATCGAGTTGAACGCTTCGGCCAACTGGGCCACGTCACCCTGGCCCTCGGCATCGACATGCGTGTCGAAGTCGCCAGAGGCCACGGCCATGGCCCCCTCGGCCAGACGCTGAAGCGGGCGGGCGAGCAATCGTGCCAGTGCGTACCCCAGCGCGGTGGCGACGAGAAGACCGATGGCCACCACGATGACCCAGATCGACGTGCGGAACCCCGCAGCGCCCTCGGGCTGAGCGACGACCGCGATCCCGCCGTCCTCCCCCTGAACCTCGGAGACGAGCGCATCCATCCCATCCCCGATCTGGACCAGCCCGACCGCGCCAGTCGGGATGCGGGGAGCGGGAGAAAGGGTCGAGGCGATCACCCGGCCGCCGCTCGTAACGGCGACGTCGAGGCCGGTGGCCCCCGCCAGATCGCGAACGAACGACTGATCCGCGTAGAACCCGCCCGTGACCGTGACGGTTCTCTTGCCGGCCAGGACCTCCACGCGGGACCGGAGAAGCTGCGCCGAGCCCTCCTCCGCGACCAGCTCCTCGCCGGATGGGGTGTCCAAGTCCTGGAGGAACGATGCCGGCCCCGTGCTCGCTGCGAGCACCGCCCCGTCGGCGGTTACGATCAGGAAATCGAGCTCGCCTCGTTGCCGGGCCCGGTCCAGCCCTTCGTCGATTTCGTCCCGGTCGATGGACTCGACGATCCCCCGCGCCACATGGCGCACCTCGCGCCGAGCGACGTCCAGGTGACCGCGCCAGAGCTCGGCAGTGGCCCGTGAGCCAACCTGGAGTCGGGTTTCGCTTCTCTTCTGGATCTCCCGGCTGACCAGCTGCTGCAGCACCACCGCGGCCGCCAGGAGCGGCACGACGACGATGCCGGCAAAGAACATCGTGAGACGGGCGCGAAGCGTCACTTCAACGGTCCCCCCGCACTACTGGGCGGTCGGCTCCCCTCCGAGCGCTGGCCTCAGGGTCAAGATTCCCCTTTCATACCCGAGTATCGACGGATTCCCGGAAATCCTTGAAGGAGGACAGGGCGGTGGCCGATGAGCCGAGGGCGGAGAAAGCCACGCTTCGCGACAGGATGCGGCTGCTTCGAAGGTCCATCCCCTCCGAGGAGCGGGCCCTCCTGGCCCGAAGGATCGAGGATCAGCTCCTCTCCACGGGTGAGGTCCGGGCCGCCCGGACGGTCCTTTTGTTCTATTCGTTCGGTTCCGAGGTGGCCACCCGGGCGATCGGGAAGCACCTCCTGGCCGAGGAAAAGCGAGTGCTGTTACCGTATCTCACCCCTCAGGGGATGGAAGCCGCCGAAGTCTTCCCTCGGGATCCTCTCCTCCCCACTGGGTACGGGCCGAGGGAGCCCGCTCGCCGAGTCCCCCTGGACCCCGCGGAGGTGGACGTGGTCATCACTCCCGGTCTGGCCTTCGACCGCCGGGGGTTCCGCCTCGGCTACGGGGGTGGGCATTACGATCGGTATCTTTCCCGGCTTCGCCCGGAGACGATCCGGATCGGACTCGCTTTCTCGGTCCAGCTCATCGACCGCATACCCGATGAGCCATCCGACCAGAAAGTGCACCTGATCGTGACGGATGCCGAAGTCGTAGATTGCCGGACCGGGCCCGACGGGATCACACGGCCGTAGTTTCTCGGTCCGCCCCTATAATCGGACTCGGATGCCCACGTATGAGTACGTTTGTGTCGACTGCGGGAACCGATTCGAGGTCTCACAGCGGATCGGCGACGAGCCGCCGTCCGTGTGCGAAGTCTGCGGCGGACGACTGCGGAGGGTCTTCCATCCCGTCGGCATCGTTCTGAAAGGATCGGGGTTCTACCGGACCGAGTCCCGGTCCAAGGCGAAGGAACCCACCTCGGACAAGAAGGAGCCCGCCAAGACCGGAGAGCCATCCTCGTCTTCGGGCGAGAAGCAGGAGAAGACGGCGTGAGCACGGCGGAGATCGGCATCTTCGGGGGATCGGGCTTCTATTCCCTCCTCGACGCCGTCCAGGAATTCAACGTGGACACGCCGTTCGGGGAACCTTCGGCGCCGCCCACCGTGGGAGAGATCGGGGGCCGGCGCGTGGCGTTCCTTCCTCGGCACGGGAAGAAGCACCAGTTCCCGCCCCACCGCGTTCCGTACCGGGCCAATCTCTGGGCGATGAAGGAGCTGGGCGTCGAGCGGATCATCGGTCCCTGTGCCGCCGGGTCGCTCCGGCTCGAGGTGAAACCGGGCCACTTCGTGATCTGCGACCAGCTCGTCGACCGGACCGCGGGGCGGGCGGATACGTTCTACGACGGCCCGGACACCACCCACATCGCGTTCGCGGACCCCTATTGCCCCACGGTGCGAGAGGTCACGATCAAGCAGGCCCGCGACCAGGGCCTCGATGTGCACGAGCGCGGCACCGTGGTGGTGGTTCAGGGCCCCCGGTTCTCGACTCGCTCCGAGGCGAAGTGGTATCGGGACCAGGGCTGGGAGGTCATCAACATGACCCAGTCCCCCGAGGCGGTCCTGGCCCGGGAGCTCGAGATCTGCTACGCGAACATCTCCCTGATCACCGACTATGACGTCGGCGTCGAGGGGGAGGACGTCGAGCCGGTCAGCAACGATATGGTCATCCGCGTGTTCAACGAGAACAACGCGAAGCTCCGGGACCTGCTGTTCCGCATCGTCCCAGCGCTGCCGAGAGAGAGAGACTGCCCGTGCGCCACCGCCCTCACCGGAGCCCGGTTCGAGGTGCACTGACCGCCGCCGGCGTGTCGGTGCCGTGTGCAAGGATCGGCCTGCCCTCACCCTAGGTGGGGCGCGTCGAGATCGGCCTCCCCCGGAAAGGAGCCGTCATGCGCCGGCGCCGTCCTCGGGCATCCCGGGTCTTGGTATTCCTCTCCCTGCTTCTGGCTGCGGCCGCGACCCTCGCTCTCCGCGGCCATCTGGCCAGGCTGGAAGCGCGAGCCGCAGCCGCGGGGCCGGGCGTCCCGGTCGTCGTGGCCGTCTCCGCGCTCGAGCGAGGCACAGTCCTGGGCCCGGCGATGGTCCGGATCGCCGAGACCCCGCTCGGCTCCCTCCCACCGGACACCTTTCGTGCGGTCGAGGAGGTCTCGGGGCGAACCCTCGATGCGGACGTGGCCGCCGGAGAGCCGATCACGAGCCTCCGCCTGGCCCCCGGGGGCGGACCCGTGGCATCGCTCGTCCCCGACGGCTTCCGCGCCGTCCCGGTGAGCGTCTCGCTTCCCCCGGGCGCCCTGGCGCCGGGCGACAGGGTGGACGTCCTGGCAACGTTCGTTTCCGCGAACGCCCACACGGAAACCGTGGCCCGGGAGGTCGAGGTGCTCCGGCTCCTGGAGGGGTCAGGCTTAGAGGGCGGGGCGGGCGCCACCGTCTTCGTCCTGGTGACCCCGGAAACGGCTGAGCGGCTCGCCTTCGCCGGGGTCCACGCAGACCTCTCGGTTGCCGTGGCCTCGCCGCCGTGATGCTGCCGTAGACTTGGCCGGATGTTCCGGGCGCTCGTCCTCGGCGCCGTCCAGGGCCTCACCGAGTTCGTGCCGGTATCCTCATCGGCTCACCTCGTCTTGGTCCCTTTCATGCTCGGGTGGCCCATCCCTGGGCTGGCCTTCGACGTCGCCGTCCACCTGGGAACCGCTCTGGCCGTGCTCGTGTATTTCCGCCGGGAGCTTGGCGCCATCGTCGTGGGGGCGATCCGGGCGGCCAGCGGGCGAGGGGACGAGCGCGACCGGGAAATGGGTCGCCTGGCCGTGCTGTTGGCGGTGGCGTCGGTTCCCTCGGGCCTCGCAGGCCTCCTCCTCGGGGACTTCTTCGAGGAGCTGTTCAAGGAACCCGAGACTGTGGCCCTGCTGCTTCTCGGGACGGCAGCGCTGCTGTTCGTTGGGGAGGCGATGTACGGTCGCAGACCTTCCGGTGAGCGGCGAGGACTGCGCGGAATCGGACTCGGAGACGCCCTCGTTGTGGGCCTGCTGCAGGCGGTGGCCATCACCCCGGGCATCTCACGGTCGGGGGCCACGATCAGCGCCGGCCTCGTTCGAGGGCTTTCGCGCGACGCCGCCGCCAGGTTCTCCTTCCTCCTGGGGCTCCCGGCCATCCTCGGTGCGGGCCTTGTTGAAGTGCCCGACCTTCCCCCCGGGGCGGACACGGCCACGATCCTGGGCGCGGCGGCGGTTGCGGCGGTCATCGGCTTCCTGTCGATCGCGTTCCTGTTGCGGTACCTCCGGACCCGCGACACCCGCCCGTTTGCTTACTACTGCGTCCTGTTCTCGGCGTTGGGTCTGGGGTACGCCCTCCTCACGGATTAGATCAGCGGCCTGCGACCGTCATCTCCCCGATGAGCAGCGTCGGCGATCCGATGGATCCGGCGTAGAACCGAAGGTCCGAGCCCACCGCGATCACCTGCTTCAAGACATCGAGCAAGGTGCTGGCGATGGTCATCTCCCGAAGTGGCTCGCCCAGCGCGCCTCCGTCAAGCCGAAGGCCGGTCGCTCCCACCGAGAACTCTCCGCTCACCGGGTTGGCTCCGGAGTGCAGCCCGGTGAGATCCTGAACGTAGACCGCTCTCCCGGCCCGGGTGAGGACATCCTCGGGAGCCCCGGGTCCGGGGACTACGAAGAGGTTCGACGGTGACACGCCGGGTACGCCGCGGTATGAAGGACGGCTGGCGTTCCCCGTCGACGCGCCGCCCTCCCGCCGCGCCGTCAGGCTGTTGTGCAGAAATCCGCGGAGTCTGCCCTCTTCAACGAGCACGGTGCGGGTCGTGGGGACTCCTTCGTCATCGAATGGTGCGCTTGCGGGCCCCTCGAGGAGGCGCCCGTCGTCGACCAGCGTGACCACCGGCGAGGCAACCTCCTGGTCCGCCAATCCCGCCAGCAGGGATCGGCCCTTCTGACGCTCCTCCGCCGAGAGGGCGTTGGCCAGGACCCCGAGGAAGCCCGCCGCGGCCCACGGGTCCAGGACGATCGGTAGGCGCTCGGTCGAGGGTTTCGTCGCGCCGAGCAGCCTCGCCCCGCGCAGGGCTGCCTCGGATGCCACCTCCTGCCAGGGCAGCTCATCCGTCTCCCGGGCAACGCGGAAGGAGAATCCCGACTGGGTCTCGCCGTCGCGATCGGCGAGCGCGGAAACCATGCACCAGCAGTCGGTGCGGGCGTACTCACCGGACGTTCCGACGGTGGAGGCTATGGCGACCCTGGAAACGGCGTCGCCGTACAGGACTTCCTCCACCTTGCGAACGTCGGAGTGAGAGGACGTCGCGGCTCGCTCCAGGTCGAGGCTCAGGGCGACCTTTCGGGTTGTCTCCATCGCTGCCATCGACGGGCGAAAGAGCCAGGGCAGTTCCTCTCCCGGCGCGGCGACCGGAAGCCCGTTGGCCTCGTCGGAGGTGGCCAGTTCCGCGTTCGCTCGCGCCGCCGGCAGCAGGCCGGCTACATCGTCGGAGCTCGGATCCGCGGACCACGCGTAACCCAGTCGTCCGTCGTTCAGCAGCCGAACCCCGACACCTCGCGATTCCGAGGCCGAGAGCGAGTCCACCTGGCCGGCTCGAGCCTTTACCTGCGTCCGCCGGCTCTCCTCGGCGAAAGCTTCTGCCTGCTCGTCGTCGTCCGCGGAGCGAAGCGCCGCCTGGCACAGGTCGAACAGATCAGCCACCGGTGCCGCCCACGGTCATCTTGGAGATCCGAAGCGTCGGGCTGCCGGTGGTGACGGGGACGCTCTGTCCGTCCTTGCCGCACGTGCCCGGGCGAGCGTCGAAGTCGGAGGCGACGGCATCGACCGCCCGAAGGATGGCGATACCGTTCCCGATGAGATTGGCCCCCCGCACCGGACGGGTCACGGTCCCGTCTTCGATCAGGTAGCCCTCGGAAACCCCGAACACGAAGTCCCCGGTGGCCGGATTCACCTGACCGCCTCCGAGGACCTTCGCGTACAGCCCCCGAGGTGTGCTCGCGATCACGTCCTCGGGATCGGAGGCCCCCGGGAGGATCGACGTATTGGTCATCCGCGGGATCGGAAGGTGCGCGTAGGA
>DASQUW010000066.1:0-3820 GCA_035641075.1 Actinomycetota bacterium
CACGTCACCTCGAGGGGACTGGACAGCAGATCCTCGGGGTAGGAACGGAGCCCATCGCTCACGCTCCGAGCAGGCACGGAGGAATCCCGAACCGTCCGACCGTCGACACCCACGGCGATGATCTCGCGCCATCCGAGACGATCGACGAAGTTCCCGTCTCGATACTCGAGACGACCCGATTCGGGTGCGACGGCGGCATAGGTCGCCTCGAGCCGAATCACTTCGAGCCCGCCCTGCCCCGGCAGGAGTCGCATGGAATCCGAAACCAGCTTCACGTGCGTCCGCCTTCCGTTCACTGAAAGAAAGATCCCGCCTGCCAGCTCCCGAGCGGTGCGATCGCCCCACGCTGCTCGTTCCCACGCGCTGAGCTTTCCATCCCCGTCCGTGTCGATGACGCGCTTCTCTCGAAACGTCGGTATCTCCGCCATGTCCAGCACGTATTCGACCTCGAACCTCTGGGGCATCACTTCGATGCCGCTGTAGAGGTTCACGGTGAAGTTGCCGAGGGGGTGCGCCGCGGCCGGGGCGGCCGGAGCGCCCACAACGCCTACTCCAGCGAGCGCCAGGACGAAGGCGAGGGTGGGAAGGCGGCGCCTCACCTCGCTTCACCTCTGGCACGGTCCAACGTCCGGACCGCCACGTCTCGGTGGAGAAAGGAAAAGTTTGGGTTGATCGCCAGAGCCTCCGACAGGTGCCGTTCCGCGCCGGCTCTGTCGCCCAGTCGGAACGCGATCATGCCCGCGTGAAAGTGCAGCAGGGGGTCCCGGGTTCCCAGACGGAGCGATTCCCCCGCGTATCGAGCCGCATCTCGGTATCGGCCTGCCCGGTACAGCGTCCAGGCGAGCGCATCGGCCGAGTGGATGCTCTGACGCCTTCCGTACTCAGCTCGGGCTCGGTCGACGGCGCTTTCGAGGCCGACGCCGTGGTCGGCGTTGAACAGCGCCACCTCCAGGTCGGTGTTCACTCCGTTGTCCTGATAGAGCTTCTGCATCGCTCGGACCAGCTCGTATTGGCGGTCGGCTTCGCTCGTCCGGCCGGAAACGCCGTACAGGTCTCCGAGGAGGATCACGAACTCGGGCGCCGGGTACCGGTCCACGACACCGGCCAGCATCTCTGTGGCCATGTGGAGCTTGCCCCTGAGAGCTGCCACCTTGGCCAGTCCCACCTGGGGAAGCACGTAGTCGGGGGCGAGATAGGCGCCCCTCTCGTATTCACGCTCGGCCCGGGCCACCCGGCCGTGGCCGAGGTACAGGTCGCCGAGCTGGGACGCGACCCAGGCCGCGTCCTCCGGAGCGCCTCCGGAAGCCGCGAGGGCCTCCTTCATCGCTTCGATCGCTCCCGGTACGTCGCCGTGGAGCTCCCGCGCATAGGACACGCGGGTGTAGGAACTGAGATCCGGACGGAGGTCGATCATCTCTTGGAACGTCCTGACCGCCTCGTCGTAGCGGCCGAGCTCGACCAGGGCGTCTCCGATCACTCCGCGGGCCTGGGAGTCGTAGGGGTCGAGAGCCTTGGCCCGGCGGCCCCAGCCAAAGGCCTCGGAGAACTCATGGCGGGCCAGGCTCAGGATGCCCATGCCCAGCACCGCACGGGAGTTCTTCGCCTCGTTCAACGACAGAGATCGAGACAGCACACCCTCGGCCTTCGTGTACCAGGTGGGGTCCGCGGTCACGCGCCCTTTCTGGAGATAGGCGAGACCGAGGTCCGCGTGCGACCTCCAGTCAGCCTCGTTCGCTCGGAGACGGGCCTGCAGCGATTCGACGATGCGATCGAGAGACCTGCCCCCTCCCGTCGGCCCCAACAGGGCAGTGGAGGTTCGACTCGACACCGACGGCGGCGCTTCGGTTCGTTCGGCGACGAACAGCCCGAGGCCGCCCAGCCCCAAGAGGGCCAGGGCCAGCCCGGCCACTGCCGCCACTCTCCCCGTTCGCTTCACCGTCTTTCCCACGCTGGGCCCGGGGGCCCGGCCCGAGGCCGAGCCCCCAGACTCCTCGCTCGCTAGTGAGGCGCCGCCAGCGATCCAGCGTGCGGCAGCGCGACGTATGGGAACGTCGTGCCGAACCCCACGTCGTTGGCGTCCACGCCATCACCCAGGGTGTCGACCACTGCGGGATGCCCCGGAAGGAGGGCGCCCTCGACCACCCGGAGAGCGATGTCGATGGTGTCGTCGTCCAGTCGCCGCCCGTTCGGGAACCCGGCATTGTCACCGCCGATGACCCCCAGCCGGTTCGGCACCGCCGTCGGCGGAGTCGACATGTTCAGGCGGAGCATCTCCGAAGGACGAACGCCCGCCGGCTGGTTCAGTCCCGGAACACCGGTGAGGAACACCTGCACGAGATCGTTGCGGGGCGTGGCCGGCGCCGGTATCCCGTACAGGAGCTGCACGAGTACCGGGACCTCAGGGTTCGTCACCGCGGTCAGGAACTGCGCGTCGTTCCGAGGGTCGGAGGCATTCCAAGCGTTCTTCGTCCCGACCGGGACAACGACTTCGTTGACCAATGGCATGCCGAGACGAGACACCTGCCGGAACGTGCCGACCTCTTTCCACGCTCCCGTCTTCTTGATGACCCGTGTGCTCCGACGGCTAGCGGTGCTCCACACGCCAATGATGGGATTCGCCGTCGCGTCGCCCGCCTTGGCCAGGAGGCTCTCGGGTATCTGAAGGGCCAGCGTGTTGACGTTGAAGCCCTTCAGGGTGTCGTCCCCGGCCTCGTCGAAGCCGGCCGGGGGGTCGTCCGGCGCTCCATACAGCAGGTCGAAGATCCGGAGATCCAGGTAGAACGGATCGTCGGCCTGCCCCGCCAGCACCTTGCTGGCGCCGTTGTCGAACGACTGGATGCCCGCCGCACGGAGTGCCGCGTAGTCGGGCATGGACGTGGCACCCACGTGCGAGGGCACGACGATCGCGTCGTTTACAAGGAGCCTCGACTTCTCCGTGACCTTGTTCTTCTTTCCCTTTCCCTTGCCCTTCCCCTTGCCGTACTTGATGTCGGTCCGGCGAAGGTCGTAGGTCTGGTAGAAGTTGAGGTCGGGATCGGTCAGTGACGTCACCTGGCCGGTGTTGTAGAGGAACGTGTTCGGGTTCCGGTAATGATTCGTGAACTGGAACCAATACACGATGTCTGCCCGGGCGTCCCCGGTGTTGTCGATGTTGAAGTGGTACTTCACTTTCGGCGCGAACGCGTAGAAGTTCGGGCCGCCGGCCGGCTCCTGGAACGGGATCCAGTTGCTGATGAACGTCACCGTGCCGGGGCTGTCCGGGCTGTTGAAGACGTACAGGTCCGTGTTGTCCACCTGTGGATCGGCAGCGGTGAGCGGCGCCTCACGGTGGCTGGAAGCTCCGCCGGGAACTGGCCCGAGGCCGGAAAGAACCCCGGCAACCAGCGAGGCTGTCGCGACACCGCCCACGGCGGTGAGACGCAGTCGTTTGGAGAAACTGGACAAGGCAAACCTCCTCGTACTTGGGTCGGATCGGACGTTTCCCCACACGCGCGCGAGCCGTCTCGCGCCGGCGGACCCCTCACCTCCTTTCGTTCACCGTGGATTTCGAAGCACGGAACCTAAGCGGATGAACCGTTCCCGCAAATGGTCTGGATGGGACACGTCAACACCATCTCCAAGAGCTAGCAAGTCTCGTCAGAACCCCAACCTGCGATAATCGCGTCCGTGAACGAAGTGGAAGATTTGGTCAGACAGGCGCTGGATGAGGACGCCCCCTCCGGGGACCTCACCACGTCACTTGCCGTGCCGCGAAATCTGGGCTGCCGGGCGCAGCTCCAGGTTGGCGGACCGGGCGTGCTGGCCGGGACGGAAGCAGCCG
>DASQUW010000067.1:0-4536 GCA_035641075.1 Actinomycetota bacterium
CGGCGCGTGGCCGACCGGGTCCTGTTCGCGGGTGAGGTCGAGTCCGCGGACCTTCCGGCGTACTTCCGAGCGGGAGATGTGTTCGCCATGCCCTGCCGGTCGCGCCATTTTGGGCTCGAGGTCGAAGCCATCGGGGTCGTCTTCCTCGAGGCGCTCGCGGTGGGACGGCCGAGCGTCGTGGGCAACTCCGGGGGCGCCCCGGAAGTCGCCAGGGACGGAGAGGCCGGGGTCGTGGTCGACGGACACAGCGCGGGATCGGTCGCCCAGGGGATCCTCACCCTGTTTCGGGATCCCGAGCGCGCGGAGAAGATGGGAAGAGCGGGCGCAGAATGGATCCACCGGGACCTGAGCTGGGACGCCATCGCCGAGAGGCTTCGCGACCTCCTGGCCGGCGGCCTGGCATCCGGACCGCACCAGGTGTGACGCACTCTCGGACCTCTCCATTCCTCGCCTGAGATTCGAGGAGATGCCGTCCTTCGTCACGGGTCTCTCGTGCCCGAGATGTGGCCGGCGCTATCCGCGCGGCGAAGGGCGGAACCTCTGCGAGTGCGGCGAGCCGCTGCTTGTCGAGTACGACCTCCAGGCGGCGGCCCGGACGGCGGATCGAGAGGACATCGGCCGACGGGCCCCGACCATGTGGCGCTACCGGGAACTCTTGCCGGTAGAGAATCCGTCCAACGTCGTCACGCTGGGAGAAGGGTTCACCCCGCTCCTGCCGGCAGAGCGATTGGGACGCCGCGTCGGCCTCCCGGATCTTTGGGTGAAGGATGACGGGCTCAATCCCACCGGCACGTTCAAGGCCCGGGGAGCTTCGTCCGGCGTGTCGATGGCTCGGGAGCTCGGGATCCGTGAGGTCGCCCTCCCGACTGCCGGCAACGCCGGTGGGGCGTGGGCATGCTACGGGGCCGCCGCGGGGATGACCGTCCACGTGGCGATGCCCGCCGACGCCCCCGAGATCAACCGACTGGAGTGCCGGCTCTTCGGAGCGGACCTCACGCTCGTCGACGGGCTGATCTCCGACGCGGCTGCCGTGGTGTCCCGCGGGGTGAACGAGCACGGGTGGTTCGACGTCTCCACGTTCAACGAGCCGTACCGGGTGGAGGGGAAGAAGACCCTCGGCTTCGAGGTCGCCGAGCAGCTGGGATGGCGCCTTCCCGACGCGGTGGTCTGCCCGGTGGGCGGCGGCGTCGGGATCATCGGCGTCTGGCTCGCTCTGATCCAGCTTCTCGAGCTCGGCTGGGTCGAGGGCGCGATGCCCCGCCTCATCGCCGTCCAGTCCGAGGGATGCGCCCCGATCGTGCGGGCATTCGATGACGGCGCCGAGGAATCCGAACCCTGGGCGGACGCACGAACGATCGCCGCCGGCCTCCGGGTCCCCCAACCCTTCGCCGGTTTCCTGATCCTCCGGGCGGTCCGGGAGACCGGAGGAGCGGCCGTAGCTGTCAGCGACGAGGACATCACGGCGGCGATGGGTGCGCTGGCCAGGGAGGCAGGCATCCTTGCCGCCCCCGAGGGGGCCGCCTCGCTGGCAGGGGCCATCCGCCTGCTGGAGCGCGGCCGCCTCTCGCCCGGGGAACGCGTGGTCCTCATCAACACGGGGACAGGCCTGAAGTACCCCGAGGCGCTGCCGCAAGCGCCATGACGAACGCCGCCCGCCGGGCCCAACCGCGACGTACTCTATGAAAGGAGGTTCGGCGTGTTCCACATCGAGAGGATGGAGAACCCCCGCGGGCTTCGCCTGCAGGGGGAGATGGACCTGGCCAGCAAGGAGGCCTTCGCCGACGCCCTGCGCTCGCTGACCCGGGAGGATGGCGACATCACCCTGGATCTGTCCGACCTCACGTTCATCGACAGCACCGGGATTCAGGCTCTCATCAAAGCGGCCGAGAATCTGCAGGAGGAGGCGCGACTAATTCTTCATGCTCCGGGAAAGACTGTTCTTAGGGTGTTCGATCTGATGCGCATGGATACCGTGCCCAGAGTCGAGATCTCCACAGGGATGCCCGACGACGAAAGGACGTGAGCCCGCTGATCCGGTCATTTCCCGCCCACCCCTCTCGCCTCTCTGAAGTCCGGGCGTTCGTGCGAAAGCAGGCGATCCAGTCGGGATTCTCGAACGACGCGGCAGACGACCTGGCGCTGGCCGTCTCCGAGGCCTGCGCAAACTCCATCCTCCACTCCGGTGGGGCCACCATCACCGTCACGTGGCAGTCGGACGGGGAGCGGTCGGAGGTCGAGGTCCGGGACGAGGGGATCTTTCGCCGGAGAGTGCCGATGCCCGAGCTCGACGGCCAGGGCGGCCACGGCATCCCGCTGATGATGGCCCTGATGGACGAGGTGGTCGTCCGAGAAGGCACTGAGCAGGCCCCGGGGACGCTGGTGCGCCTGGTCAAGTACCGGAACCGGCGCCAGCGGAACCTCGCCTGACCCATCGGGGCCGGAGCTTTTGAATCCGTCCTGGTATGTCGTATAAAGGACTGGTCCCCGTCCCTCGGATGCTGATCACATGAAGAAGCTGCTGCCTGTCATCGTCGCTCTGGGTCTGGTCCCGGTCTCCTCGGGGCCGGCGCGTGCCGACCGCGACTTCCAGTTCTACGGCGGCGGATGGGGCCACGGCATCGGGATGAGCCAGTACGGGGCGCTCGGACTGGCCAACCGAGGGTGGGCCGCGGCTCGGATCGTTCGCTACTACTACTCGGGCGCCTCACTGGAGCAGCGGGAACCGCCCGCGCCGGCCTTTCGCATCGGGCTCCTTCAGAGTCGAAAGACCGTGCACCTCCAGGCGACGACGGGGGGCTTCGACCTGGCGCTGGCCAGCGGACCGACCATCGACACCGTGAGCCAGGGTGGCGCTCGGAGGATCGTCATCGAGGGCGGCGCGTATCAGGTGTTCAACGGTGACCAGCTCGTGGGTGGACAGGCGTGGGGTGGAAGCGGCGACCATCTGCGGCTGGTGAGGCAGCAGGGCGCCGTGGTCAAGGTGGTGGAGTGGGGCCACTCCTCGGGCCGAGGCCAGCTCGAGTTCAACATCGCCGGCCCGGCCAAGGCGCACCTGATCGCGGTGGTGGATCCGGAGGAGTACCTCTTCGGCCTGGGAGAGGTTCCCTCGAGCTGGCCCGACGCGGCTCTCCAGGCGCAAACCATCGCGGCGCGCACGTACGCATACCGAAAGATCGCGGATAACCCGACGCAGATGCGCCTCGGGTGCAACTGCGGCCTGTACGGAAGCACGCTCGACCAGAACTACACCGGGTGGGACAAGGAGTCGGCCACCGCGGGGAACCGGTGGGTGGCGGCGGTCCAGGCGACGGCGAAGACCGTGGCCATGTTCGCGGGGCAGCTCATCAGCACCTATTACTCCTCGTCGAGCGGAGGGTGGACCGAGAACGTGGAGAACGTGTGGGGTGGAACGCCGCAGCCGTACCTCCAGGGCAAGTGCGATCCCGGCGACTACATCGACGTCAACCCGAACCGGGTGTGGAACTCCGCGCTCACGGGTACCACCGCCGCCACCAAGCTGAAGGCGAAGCTCGGATGGGACATCTCGGCGGTGACGGGGTTGCAGGTCCAATCACGGGGGGTCTCCGGACGGGTGGTGCAGGCGGAGGTCCGAGGGACGAATGGCGGCGGGATTCCGGTCAGCTTCTTCGCCACCGGCGAGTCCCTCAGGCGGTCCCTCGAACTCAAGAGCACCCGGTTCTGGGTGAACCGCAACTTCAACGTGACTGATCAGATCAGGACGCGATACGACCGCATGCAGTGCCGCCCACGGCTTCCGACGGGCCCGCAGCGGAGGACCAAGGGCGGGCAGTGGCAGACCTTCGAGATCGGCCGGCTGTTCTTCAAGGAGGGCCTGGGGCAGGCGCACTGGATCCACGGGATCGTCCTGGAGAAGTACCTGAGGCGGAAGGGTCCTCGGGGCCGCCTCGGCTACCCGACCACCGACGTGAAGCGCCTCAAGAAGGGCCGCGACCGGGCGAAGTTCGAGCGCGGCATGATCACCTGCAAGCTCAAGATCCGGAAGTGCCGCACCCGCTTCTCCTAGCGCAACGCCTACGTGGGGATGACGATGTGGGTCTCGGTGCTCCGGACGCCGGGGATGGCCTGGATGTCGGTGAGCACCGTGTCCGCGAGCACCTTCTCGTCGGATTCCTCGACGAACGCGAAGATGTCGGGCTGCCCCCAGCACGCGTGGGCCTGGCGTACGCCCTTCACATCGCCGAGGGACGCGACGACGTCCCGGTTCTGGCTCGGCTCAACGGAGATGAGTACGTACGCAGAAACCATGGCCGACCCTCCTTCCATCCGCCCTGCCCTAGAAGCCTACCCCCTGACGCCCGTCGTGCGGGACTCGACCGCGGAGATCCCGTCACCCGGGCTGTCTTCCTGATATCGCAAGTGTTATCTAGATCGGGGTGCCCGAGGACCCCTCACCTGATCTCGGGAGCGCCCTCATCGACTGGTTCCCCAAGATGGTCATCCCTGCCTCCTCTCTTCAATTTGTTCCGGGCGACGTCTTACTGCAGCTGGGTCAGT
>DASQUW010000068.1:0-2438 GCA_035641075.1 Actinomycetota bacterium
GTGGGTGTGGCGCGCGGCGTTTCGGATCGCCCGAGGAGATCTGAAGGCCCGGCGGGCCCGGCAGAACCTCCCGCTTCGAGAAGAGCGGTACGGGATGGACACGGAGACGGTGGAGCTGATCGAGGCGCTTCGGCGCTTGCCGACGAAGCAGCGGGCCTCGGTGGTTCTGCACCACGGCGCCGGTTACCCGGTCCGTGAGGTGGCCTCGATCATTGGTTCGACGCCGGCCGCGGTACGGGTCCACCTGAGCCAGGGCCGGCGGCGGCTCCGCGACCTCATGGGAGGCGACGATGGCTGATCTGGAGACGAAGTTCCGGCGGCTGGAGAGCGTGCGCGGGCCGGACCTGTGGCCCGACATCGAGACCCGCGAGCGCCGACCGCTGCCGGAGGGCGGTGCGGGTCGCCGGCTGGCCGCCGGTGCCGTAGCCCTCGTCCTGGCCGCGGCCGGTGCCGTCCTCGTCGCGCGGGCGTTCCTCGGGGACGACCGATCGGTCGAGCGGCCGGTGCGGCCGGCCGAGTCCCCTCCCGCGCCCGTCGACCCGGTGGTCGACGTGACCCTCCCGATCCGCTTCCCGGTCTCGATCACTTACGGGGCGGGGAGCGTCTGGGTTGTCGAAATGGCCAACGACGGTACCGAGTCGGGGACGATCCATCGGATCGATCCCGACACCGCCGAGACCCAGGCGCAGATCCCTGTGAGGACGGTTCCGGGCTGGGAGACCGGGGGCGGCGCGCTGGAGGTTGCCGACGGTGACCTGTGGGTCGCGGGAGGGGGAAGCAGCGCGAATCTCGTACGCATCGATGCGGCGACCAACCTAGTGGTCGACAACATCCACGTTGCGGCGCAGTTCCTCGGGGATGTCGCCGTCGATGAGCGGGGGGTGTGGGTCTCTGCCTTCGTCCGAGACCGTGATGGCGAAGGTGACGCCATCGACCTCGTTCGCCTTGATCCAGAAACGGGCTCGGAGGAGGCTCGGTTCCCCATGGAGAGCTCGTACGCGCGTGAGGTGCTGGCCGTGGATGGGACGATCTGGCTCCACGAGCGTCTGACGCACGGCTCGACCGTCGGGGGGAGCGTTCTGACCCGGCTGGACCCGGAAACCGGCCGGGTCCTTGCCTCGGTGCGGCTCCCCGTGGCGCCGTGGATGGTGGCCGAGGGGGATGGCTTCATCTGGGCGCCGATCTACGACGATGAGGGCAATGTGTTGGCTCGTCTGGACCCTCGGACGAACGAGCTCGCAACCTTCCCCGCCGAGAACCTCGAATTCCAGATCGCGGTCGGCGAGGGTGGCATCTGGGGAGTGGCCCGTCGCGGAGAGGATCTCTTCGGACCGCGAGCAGGAATCGTTCGCTGGGAGCCGGTGTCGGGGCGGATTGATGCCTCGGTTCCGATCGATGGGAGCCCGATCGCTCTGGCCGTCGCTCCCGGATCGGTCTGGGTGATCCACTACACGGAGGGCGCGACCCGGATCGAGCTGCGGCCCGCATAAATGGAACCGCCAGGGCCCGAAGACCCCAGCGGTTCCATGCGCTTTGTACATCGGGGGCCCGCCAGGGCGCAACCCCCCGGAGCGGTTTTGTCACTCTTTTCTCCAGCGAGCCTGGCGCATGGTGCGAGGGCCGAGCCCGGTGGTACCGTCCGGCTGACCGGCCCCGATCGGAGGGAGTGCCATGGCCAAGATCGTCTGTGTCCTCTACGAGGACCCCGTGGACGGCTACCCGAAGTCCTACGCCCGGGATGACATCCCGACACTGGAGCGCTATCCCGACGGCCAGAGCATGCCCAGCCCAGAAGGGGTCGACTTCACGCCAGGCGAATTGCTTGGGAGCGTGTCCGGTGAGCTCGGCCTCCGGAAGTTCCTCGAGGATCGGGGCCACACGCTCGCGGTGACCTCGGATAAGGACGGCGCCGACTCCGAGTTCGATCGCGAGCTGGTCGACGCGGACGTGGTGATCTCCCAGCCGTTCTGGCCGGCGTACCTCACAGCCGAACGGATCGCCAAGGCTCCGAACCTGAAGCTGGCCATCACCGCGGGGATCGGCTCCGACCACTACGACCTCCAGGCCGCCATGGATCACGCCATCACCATCGCGGAGGTCACCTACTGCAACAGCATCAGCGTGTCCGAGCACGTGGTCATGGCCATCCTGGCGCTGGTCCGGAACTACATCCCCTCCTACCAGTGGGTGACGAAGGGTGGCTGGAACATCGCGGACTGCGTGCAGCGCTCCTACGACCTCGAGGGGATGAACGTCGGCACCGTGGGGGCCGGCCGGATCGGCTCAGCGGTTCTCCGCCGCCTGAAGCCGTTCGACGTGAAGCTCCACTACACCGACCGCCACCGGCTGCCCGAGAAGGTCGAGCAGGAGCTCGGCGTGACCTTCCATCCCGATGCCGCCTCGATGGTGCCGCACTGTGACGTGGTGACGATCAACGC
>DASQUW010000069.1:0-4414 GCA_035641075.1 Actinomycetota bacterium
ACCATAGACCAAGTACCGCGCCGTAGAGCAGGTGCTCCAGGCCGAAGGTCCACCACCCCGCGATCTCCGGCATGTCCCGTATTGGATCGCCCGCACCAAGCACGATCGCGGCAAGGGGAAGACCGACGAACGACATGACGACGAGCACCGCGCCGCCGTAGAGGATCCCCAGGAAAAGCCTTCCGAGGCTCCGAGCTCGGAGCAAGGACCCGACGATGGCGAAGATGGCACCGAATACGGCCCCGACGGCCAGATGAAGCATCATCCCGAGCGCGGCGGGTCCGGGAACGAAGTAGAAGAGGTCGCCAGCCTCGGCCCGCGCGGCCGACTCCATCATCGTCTCGGGTCCGAGTAGGCTCGAGGCGATGTGGTACATGGGAGTGAACAAGCCGACGCCCTGATACGTGGCGCCGGCGACCATGGCGAACATCCCCATGAACACGGCGGCGACCACTCCGGCGGCGGCTCCCGCAAGGAACGCGGGACGGGATCGGACGGCGAATGCAGCGGAATCCACGGACATGTGACCTCCCTTCGAGGGCGAGACCGTCACTTCTCTCCGTCCGGACGCCGCGGCTAAACCGCTGATTCCGAGCCCTCTATCCCCCATGGGTGTGTGGCTGTGGGGTGAATTCCTTGAGAGCGCGCCCAGTGCACCGGTAGCATAGGCACTCCGGACAACTCTTCCGGTCGCACAGAGAGCACCACCCGACAACCCGGCCGCACCGAGTGCAGCAGGGTTTCTCTACCCGCTCCTCAGTCGTCGCCATGGCCCCTGTGCGCCTCTGCGGCGGCTCGAACCGCGCCATCCTTGGTCAGGAGACCAACGAGCACACCCTCGCCGGTGGTGATCGGTGCGCTCTCCAGGTCGTGATCTTGCATGAACCGGGCCAACTCGAAGATGCTCACGTAGGGCCGGAACGTACTGGGCCCCGGCTGCATGGCCTGCTCGACAGTCTGCCCCGGATCCCCCGCGAGCTCCTTTTCCCGAAGGAGTCCCAGGACGACGCGCTCTTCGTTCACCACCACGCACGCTCTCCACGGCGTGTCCCGGAGCCGCTCGACGACATCACCGAGCTTGTCCTCAAGGGCGCAGACGGGCACGTCCGACCGAGCCACCTTCCCTGCGCGCGGCTCGGTTGCCTTCTCTCCTTCCGTTGGCAGACCCGAAGACAGCCAGTTCTGCTTGCCGGTGACGTAGTCGTACACTGTCCGGAACCCAAGCAATTCGAGCCGCCACGCGGCCCGTGGGCTCATGTCTCAGGGATCGTCCCAGCAATAGACGATCACCGGACGCTGGAGATCGAGCCGCTCGCGCGCCTCGGCGTCGATGCGTCGGAGCGGGATGTTGATCGCTCCGGGTAAGTGTTCCTCATCGTATTCCTCAGGGGGCAGCACCTCGACCAGCTGAGCGCCCTCTTCCCGCACCAGGCGCTGGAGCTCCTCGCGGTCGATCGCCTTCGGCATGTCGGCGACCCTAACCGACGCGAGCGATGCTTCTCTGCCAGAGTGTCATCCCTCGAACACTTCACGACTTCGTATATCCGCCGATCCGCAAGGACGATGGGCGCGGGCCCGGACGCCCTCGAACGATTCGCGATTTCCCTAGCGGGGGCTTCCGTTGACCGATGACAAATCAACCCACGGGTTCTCCGTAAGGGTTCTGCAATATCCGACCACCTAGTCTGGGCGGCCGACGGTGAGAGCCACCGTCGAACGGTACGAGGAGGTGGGCCATGTCAAGACGGAAAGTCAGCATCGGAACGGCGCTAGCGGTGATGGCCGTTCTGGTTTTTGCCACGACGGGGGCCCCGGCGAACAACGACGATGATGTGCGGACCTACGAGGTCACGATCACCAATGAGACCTCGGGGCAGCCGCTCACTCCCCCGGTAGTTGCCACGCACAGCGGCAAGAACCAGGTGTTCGAGGTCGGCCAGCCCGCAAGCGTGGGGGTGCGTGAGATCGCGGAGAACGGCAACAACGCGCCGCTTTTGGCGTTCCTTGGGGCGGACCCGTTCGACCGGATCTCGGAATCCAAGCAGGCCGGGATGGGGCCGCTGGTTCCCGAGGGCACGCCGGGGGGCGTCGAGGTCCCGCCGTCGGGGCCGGAGTTTCCGGACAGCGTCACGTTCGAGATCACGGCCGAGGAAGGCGCCAACCGTCTGTCGTTCGTGTCCATGCTGATCTGCACCAACGACGGATTCACTGGCGTCAACGGACTCAGGCTACCGAGCAGGGTCGGGCGGACCATCACCGCCGAGACCGCCGGCTACGACGCCTTCACCGAGGTGAACGACGAGGACTTCGCGCACATCGTCCCACCGTGCCAGGGACTGATCGGCGTGTCCTCGGGCGAGATGGGCGAGGGCGTGAGTAACCCCGCGCTCGCCGAGGGCGGCGTGATCTCCCACCATCAGGGGATCAAGGGAGGAAGCGACCTCGTCCCGGAGGTCCACGGCTGGGATATCGATGAGGAAGTAGCCGAGATCAGTGTGACCCGGTTGAGCTGAAGCCGATGGTCTGAACTCAGCGAAGACAGAAAGGCAGACCGGCCGGGATTCGTCTCCGCCCCGGCCGGTCTCTTGTCCGTAATGCCGTGGTCTTCCGCCGGAGAGGCGTGCGGCTCATGCCTGTATCCCGATGGGCGTCTCCGTGCTCCAGACATCCCGGATGGCCTGGATCTCGGTGAGCTGGGTGCGCATCGTATCGGCCGGCAGCTTCTCGTCGACCTTGATGAAGAAGATGTCGGCTGCCCGTGGCACGCGTGGGCTGCTACACGTTGTCGGATATGGTGGTCAAACGAATCTGGCACGGAGGCGATGGCAATGGCGAACCCGGAGTTCCCGGCACCCGATAAGGGGATGGTGCTCACTTTCCTCTTGATCGTCGAAGACCAGGACCGTTCGCGAGACTTCTATACGAGGATCCTCGGGGCGGAGGTCGTGATGGAGCGCGACCCCGTAATTCTCCAGTTTCACAACTCATGGATCATTATCAACGTTGGCGGCGGGCCGACCGAGGACAAGCCTGATGTCGAGATGGTGACGCCTCAGGATCCGAAGCGCGTGAGCGCCTGCATGAACATCCGGGTCGCCGACGTCCACGCCGTGTACGAGGACTGGAAGGCGAAGGGCGCGGACTTCCTGACGCCGCCGCAGGACCGCGGCCGGGAGATCCGGTGTTATATCCGTGACCCCGACGGCCACCTGATCGAGGTCGGCCAGTCAAAGATAGCCTAGCGCCAAGTTACGGAGCTTAACCGAGGCGGTTTCGCTTCGCCACGACCTACAAACCCCGGTGCGTTGCCCGAGTGCGAGCGATGCTGCCGACACCTTAGAGACCCTCCTGTGAACGCCACTCGTTTAACGACAGCGGAGTCTCACTGCTGCGATCTACGAGAAGCCCTCTCCGAACTTGAAGATCGCGTCCAGGGCGAACCAATTCCCGGGTGAGCCGGTGAGCTCACGATGTAGCGACGCGTTCTCCTCGGGCGTCACCACGGCGAACCCACTGGGTGCGTCGAACTTAGCAGGGAACTTGGCGCCTATGCTCCATAATTGTGTCAGCCCGGTGCGTCGGTAGAGGGCGAGAGCCTGCCCCGGCGGCCGGCCCGGACCCACAGCCCGTAGATCCCCGCCGAGACCACCGCGACAGCGGCGATCGAGATTAGGGGCCGCCCCCGCAGCAGGTTCATGACGATGGTTGCGCCGACCGCCGCCGTACCGACGGCGTTCACCACGACCAGGCCGCGCCGGCCCTCCGTCCACGACCGGCGCAGCATGGCCAGCAGCCCGAAGAGGAACGAGACGAACACCGCGACGGCGTAGAAGAGGACCAGGGTCTGCTCCCGAGCGCCGGCCACCGCGACCAGGCCGGCCGCCACCGCGCCGAAGGCCGCCACCCCCCATACCGGCACGCCCCGCCGGTTCGTACGGCGGAAAGCTCCCGCCACCACGTCGGCCTCCCCGAGTGCCTTCAGGACCCCCGACCCCGCCTGGTAGGAGGAGCTCGCCGCGGCCAGGAGGAGCAGCACGCTGGCGAGCTGGAACGTGGCGAACAGCGCCCCGCGCCCGACGGCAGCCTCGGCGATCACGGCCACCAGGGTGGCCTCTCCCCGGGGACCGGAGACCCCGAGTTGCCGGGCGAGGAGTGTCAGGCCGACGGTGAGGATGCCCACCGTGGCCAGGGTCATCCACAGCGTGACCCTTGCGAACCGCACCCGGCCGCCGTCCTGGAGCCCGCCCAGCTCCGCGATCCCCGAGGCGGGCGCCTCGATGCCGGTGGCCAGCGCCATGGCCACGGGGAACGCGTACAGCACGGCGATCAGCGCCGAGCCCCCCGTTGGTCCGGTCGTGCCTCCCGCCGGCCCGCTCCCGGAGGCGAACCCCACCACCAGCACCACCAGCGTGGA
>DASQUW010000070.1:0-2835 GCA_035641075.1 Actinomycetota bacterium
CCTCGGCCGATCCCGCCGTCGTGCTCTTCGTTACGGCCCCTCCGCCCGTGGCGAGCGGCGTCGGGTAGCCAGGCCGAGCAGCAGAAACACGCCGAACGACGCAGCGAACGAAATGACGCTGGCCGGCGCATTTCCTCCGAACAGCGGACCTCCGGTGAGATCCGTGACCCTCTCCACCCATCCGGCGGGTCCAGTAGGGACGACCCAGTGGTACGCGGCGAACCCCAGGATCCATGCAACCAGCGCCTCCAGCCTGAATCCCGCTGCGAACCTGTAGGGTCCGCGGGGATCGAAGAGCGATCGTTCGAGATACCGCCGGCGGCGCTTCAGCACGAAATAGTCGGCCACGAAGACACCGAACAATGGAACGAAGATCGACCCGATGAGGAACAGGAACGACTCGTAGGCGAAGATCCCTTCCCCAGGCTGTCGAAACAGCCAGGCACCGATGGCAACCCCCACCGCTGCAACGCCGACGATCATCACTCGCTGATTGAGACGCGGCGCCAGGTTCTGGGTCGAGACCGCTGCCGAGTAGATATCGGCGAAGGCCTCGTCGGTCTCCCCGACGAGAAGCGCGATCAAGAGGAGGGTTCCGCCGGTTAGAGCCACGATCCCGTCGGCGATCCCGGTGACCGATGGTTCCGGCGCGCCCGCCCCCAGGATGAGCAGCGCGCCGAGCGAATAGAACCACACGTTGGCCAGGAGATACCCGGCGTACGTGCCTCCCGCCGAAGACACTCCACGGCGAGCGAAGCGATTGAAGTCGGCCACGAGTGGGATCCAGGACACCGGCATCACGATCACCAGGTCGACCGCATTCCAGAACGTGGGGAAGCCGCCGGTGCCCTCCCTCGCCCACAGATTGCCGATGTCCGCGGTGGTCACGAGACGGAAGGTGATCCACGCAGCCACTGCGGCGATCACCCATGCGCCGAATCGCTCCATCCAGGCCCGAACGACCAGCACCGGACCGCCCAGCGACAGCAGCAGACACACGATCGCGGCAACGGCGAGCCAGACATGAAACGAGTCCACACCGAAAAGGGGGCCCGTGATTCGGCTGGCCACAAGTGCCATGGCCCAGAACTCGAACGCGGTCCACCCGACGAGTTGAGCGATATTGAGAACGGTGGGGACGAACGAGCCGCGGATCCCCAACGTCGGTCGAAGCAGGACCATTCCCGGCACGCCCTCCCGGGCGCCGGCCATCCCGACCAGCGCCAGCGGCACGCAACCGATGAGCGAGCCAAGGAGGATGGCCAGGAACGCCTGCGGAGCGCTGAGAGCCGGGACGAGAAGGGCTCCGGTGACGAGGACGAGAAGCCCCAATCCCAGATCACCCCAGAGGACCGCAAAGTCCAATCCCGAGAGGCGCCGTACATCAGGCGGGACGGGCTGGACCCCCCAGGAAGGAGCCTCCTCGTGGAGCACTCGTTCCAGCCGCCGAGTCACCGTGGCCACGTTTGACCTCCAAGCAGAAACGCCACCGGGCCGGTGGCGTTTGCTCCCAATCCCTCCGCCGGCATTGTCCGGATCAGGTTCGAAGGGTCGCCGGCAACCGAGCCGGCCTCTCAGCCCGGTGCCACCGGGCTCCCCCGTTGGGCGGCACTGTATGTCGCCTCGCAATTTCCGGCAACCTTCGCGGTGACTACAATCGGCGAGCCGTGGGGAGGGACAGACCGACACTGGGAGAGGAAGCGTCGCTGGAAGTCACGGTGACCGATGAGATGCTCGTGAATCTGGAGGGACGCCGGATCCATCCTCTGTACGCCACGGCGTGGATGGTGCGCCACGTGGAGGAAGCGGGCCGAAGGCTGATCGAGCCGCACCTCCGCACCGGCGAGGACGCCACCGGATACGCCGTCTCGGTCGTGCACGAGCGACCGGCCCGTCAAGGAGATCTGTTGACCGTCTCTGCTCGGGCCACTCGCGTCGACGAGCACGAGTGCGAGGCGGCAGTCGAGGTGATCGGGCCGCGAGGGCGGGTCGGAGTGGGAACCCTCGTCCAGCGATACATCGCAGAGGGAGTGTTTCGGCAAAGCCGGTGAACATGGCGTACGAACAGATCGCCGTTGGTCGCGAGGGGACGGTTGCGTGGATCACCCTCAACCGTCCCGAACGGCTGAACGCGCTGACGGCAACGATGAGTGGCGAGCTCGAGGAGGCGTTCACCGAGTTGGGTGAGGATGAGGAGGTGCGATGCATCGTCCTCACCGGTGAAGGCCGAGGGTTCTGTGCCGGGCAAGATCTCACCGAGTTCGAGGCCGCCTACCGCGCCGGGGAGCGTCCAGATATCGCCGACCACCTCCGGACCTCGTATCACCGGATGATCCCTGTCGTGGTGCAGACGCCGAAGCCCGTCATCGCCGCGATCAATGGGGTGGCGGCAGGTGCGGGGCTCTCGGTGGCGCTCGCGTGCGACCTTCGGGTGGCCAGCGACGAGGCCAGGTTCACCCAGGCGTTCGTCAAGATCGGGCTCATCCCCGACTCGGGGGGAAGCTACCTGCTTCCCCGAGCCGTCGGTTATCCGAAAGCGCTGGAGCTCTCCATCACCGGAGACCTGATCGACGCGAAGACGGCTCTGGACATCGGCCTGGTGAGCCAGGTGATGCCGGCTGCATCGTTCCGCGAGGACGTGTCTGCGCTGGCGAACCGGCTGGCGGCAATGCCGACGCTGGCCATCGCCGCCACGAAGGCCCTCTTACAGCGATCTCTCAACCTCACCCTGGCCGAGGCCCTGGACCACGAAGCAGCGGCTCAGGCCGAGATGGGCCAGACCCACGACCACATCGAGGGCGTGAACGCCTTCGCCGAGAAGCGCGAGCCCCGGTT
>DASQUW010000071.1:0-4908 GCA_035641075.1 Actinomycetota bacterium
ATTACATCGTCAAGCCGTTCTCCATGTCCGAGCTCCTCATGCGGGTTAGGGCCGTCCTCCGCCGTAGCGGAAGGCTCCGGTCCCAGGTATGGCAAGTGGGCGACCTCTTGGTTGATGAGGCGGCCCGGGTGGTGACCCGCAACGGCGCGGCGATCGATCTCACTCATACCGAGTTCGAACTGCTCTCGGCCCTCGGCCGCCATCGAGGGCAGGTTCTTTCCAAAGCCCAGTTGCTCTCACAGGTGTGGGGGTATGACGCGTACGACCCGAATGTGGTGGAGGCACACATCAGCGCGTTGCGCCGGAAGCTCGAGGAACATGGCCCGCGGCTGATCCACACAGTACGCGGGGCTGGATATGGGCTGCGCCCGCCGTGATGCCGACGGTCTCCCTCCGGGCCCGGGTTGCCGCAACGGGGGTGGTGGTGGTCGCATTCGTCCTGGTTGGGTTGGACGCATTCGTCTACTTCAGCCTGCGTGATCAGCTACTTGGCAACCTGGACGACCGGCTCGAGACCCGGGCGGCGCTGGCGCGTCGCCTCGGCCCCTCCCTAACCGCTCCGGATCTGGCGCGGCTCGCCAGCTCCGGCATCCGAGCGACCGTCCGGAGTCCCGGGGGGCAAATCTTGGCAGCGGAGCCGGCCGATGGTCCCACGGACGCAGGCCCCTCAACGCAGCAACGGCCATCGGTGACCCGTCGGGTCACCCTCCCCGGAGGCGACGTCCTGGAGCTCTCCGCCTCCCGGTCGGGGGTCGATCAAACGCTCCGGCGTCTGGTGATCTGGGAGGCCGCCGGGACGGGAGTGGCCCTCACGATCGCGGCCTTGCTCCTCGCTCGGACGGCCGGCCTTGCCCTCCGCCCGCTGAACCGGGTCGTGAAGACGGCTCGGCGTATCCAGGCCGGGCGCAGCGGTGAGCGGCTGAACCCCAGCCGGACGGACACCGAGCTCGGGGGGATGGCGCTCGCCTTCGACGAGATGCTGGACGCCCTGGAGGCCGCCCTGCGCCAAGCCAAGGTGTCCGAGGAACAGACCCGGCGTTTCCTGGCGGAGGCCGCCCACCAGCTCCGCACACCTATCGCTGGAATCCAGGCGTCTGTGGAGTCGCTCGCATACGCTCGGACTGGCGCAGACCGAAACCGGCTGCTCGCAAACGTCGGCCAAGAGGCCTCTCGGGCCGGCCGACGGGTGGCAGCGCTCCTCAGGATGGCCCGTCTGGAGCGGGGGGACCGTCCTGTGCGGCGCCCCTGTGACGCGGCCTCGCTGTGCCAGGAGGAAGCCGAGCGGGCGGCTGTACTGGCCCCGAACCTTGAGGTCACTGCACACGTAACCGACCGCTCCGGAACGATCGACGTCGATCCCGATGCCATTCGCGAGGTTCTGGCGAACCTGCTCGACAACGGCCGTCGCCACGCGGCGACGCGAATCGAAGTGACTTTCGCACGCAAGGGAGACATCGCCGAGATGAGCGTGGTGGACGACGGGCCGGGCCTTCCCGAAAGAGTCGCGGAACGCGCCTTCGACCCGTTCGTAGTGCTGGACGGGCATGGAGGATCCGGACTCGGTCTGGCCATCGCCCGTGGGATCGCCCGGGCGCACGAAGGAGACCTGACGTACGAGGACGGACGTTTTATCCTGCGCCTTCCCGCGGACTCCGGGCAGACTGTCGACCGTTCCGCGATGTCCGCTCCGCGGTGAAACGCCCGCTGCCCCCATCGATACGACGCCGCCGAGAGTGGGCCGGGGCCTGAAGGGGGGCCCCCTCCCAGGTGATGCTGAGAGTTGAAGCCCTCCCCGGGTCACAGTGAGGCTCGGCGCCCGTAAGGAGCGCCTTGTGAGAGCCTTTATGTGGTGCCTGGGAGCAACCGAAAGCTAGATCCAGGCTGGCTTGAACGCCGCCACGAGCGCTGAGCCGATTGCGGCGGCCTTTCGGGTCCGTCGCCTCACGGCATGGGCATAGCCGATGTACCCGACCGCCCTCATCTGGGCACATGGCCGGCGCGGGACTGAACAGCATTACGGCTGTCCCGGTGCACAGGATGGCCATCGAGCACCGGGCGTATGACCGGCGATGAGACAACGAAGCCGAGAGACAGGAAATGAAGCTGTGGGCCCCATCGCTAGGGCTGTGCTGAGGCGGGCAAGGACATCCCTGCTTCGACGGTTACGGATACCTCGATGGGTCGCTGCGATTCTGGTGGGCCTCGCCGGTGCCTGGGTCGGCATGCTGGCCGGAGGGACGATGACGGTCCGGACCGGTCCCTTCGACGTGCTGCTGTCGGCGAACGTCGGCCCCAGCGTCACGGAGATCGCCCTCCCGCCCCTCGGGAGCCTATCGGCGGACACGCACATCGCTCCGCTTCGCCTGAGCGCGACGTTGTCGGGGGTCGATCCGAGCGGCTTGTCTGATTTCGTGCGAACCAGGTCCTTCGAGCAAGCTGTGGCTGAAGTTGAACAGGACCTACTGGGTCACATTCCCCCGTTCGCGTTGCGAGTCCTCACCGCATCCTTGCTCGGCGCAGTAGCACTGAGCGTCCTCACCTTTCGGACCGACTGGCGGTCGAACACAATCGCTCTCGTAGGGGCATTCGCTGTCGTCGGCGGAGCTCAGTTACTCGCATGGCGGACATACAGTGCAGCGCAGTTGCTGTCGCCCAGCTTCTCAGGCCCGCTCGCACTAGCGCCGGAGCTGATCGGTCCTGCCGAGACGGCTGTCGACCGCATCAACAATTTCCGGGGAGAGCTGCAGCGGATCGTGGCCGGCGTGGGCAGGGTGTTCGCTGGCACCCGGTCCGGCCCCGTCGCCGATCCTGACGAGCTACGGGTCCTCCACATCTCAGACATCCACCTTTCGCCGCTGGGGCTGGACTTTGCCCGCCATCTCGCCGAGTCGTTCGAGGTGGATTTCATCGTGGACACGGGGGATCTGACGTCGTTCGGGAGTCCCGCTGAGGACGTGATCGCTTCGTTCGTTCCGCGCTTCGGGCGGCCGTACGTCTTCGTCCGCGGTAACCATGACTCCACTGCCTTCCAGGAAGCCATGGAGGGAGCTCCTAATGCGATCGTCCTCGATGGGACGACGACGGAGCTCCAGGAGCTGCGACTCTATGGGGTCGGAGACGTCTTCTTCACCCCGGATCGGCGCAGCCTTCCCAGCGAAGAGGAACGGCAGCAAGAGATAGACGGAGCGAACGATCGGATCATCTCTGACCTCGTGCGCCTCCCGCAATCGCCGGATGTGGCGGTCATCCACAATGATGAGCAGGCCGGATCGGCTGCCGGTCGCGTGCCTTTGGTCATCTCTGGCCACTGGCATAGCCCCTCCGCCCGGGCGGTTGATGGGACGCTGTTCCTCCGTGTGGGGAGTACCGGGGGGTCCGGAGCCGAAGTCTTTGCCGAGGTGGGCGGTGTTCCGCTGTCGGCCCAAATCCTCTACTTCGAAAGGGAGACGAGGAACATCATCGCGTACGACCTGATTCAGCAGTTTCCCGAGAGTGGAAATATCACGCTCGAGCGCCATCTCATCTCACAGGAGTTTGGTGAACTTGAGCCCACGCCGATCGAAACCGCAGCGTAAGCTCAGACTGCGACGGTCCCGGTTCATCTCTCCGGTGGTTCAGAGGTGCGGCGCACTGGCCCTTCCCAAACACTAGTGTTCTCGCAACGCGGACAAAGTCCACGCGGAACTCCGAATAGCGACCTTTAGAGCTCCTGAAGACAACCGAAGCCAACACTCAGCGCCGCATCAGTACCCGATCAGGTTCGTGGGGAAGCATTGAAGGCGTGGGACAGAAGCGACCGGAGCCGACGACGGAAGGAGAAGGAACGATGGCGCGCAGGCTCGACTGGCTCGGCTGGTTTCTTGTCATGGTCGGAGCCCTGAATTGGGGACTGATTGCGTTGGCGGAGCTCGATCTTATCGCCGCGCTGACGGGCCGCTCCTTCGGCGAGACGAACGTTCTGTCCAGGACCATCTACGCGCTGATTGGCCTGTCCGGCGTGTGGGTGGCAGTACGCCCGCTCTTTGAGCGCCCGACGGCAACCCCACAAGCCACCCAGAACTAGCGGTACCCCGGCCGCGAGGTCACGCATGGCCTCGAACCAGCCAAGGAAAGCTGGCAGCGGCGCATGCGACGAGGGAGCCGTTTCGTCCCGGGCTGCCGACAGTGACTGGTCGCTCGGCCGGACACTCCTTCGGATGGGTATTCGCGCTTTGCAGTACGAGACCCTCGAGGAGGAGCGGTGAAGGCGAGCGACGTGATGAGACCGGTGGGCGTGCTCCAGGCGGACGACCCGGCAGAGAATCTCGCCAGGGCGTTCCAACGGCCCACCTGCCGGGCCGTCGCGGTGATATCCGCCGAGGGGAAGCTGCTCGGGCTGGTCACCGACGAGGATGTGCTGTACGCGCTCCTCCCACCGTATGTCCGAGACGATCCCGTCCTTGCACGAGTCTTTGAGGAGGATCCCGTCTGGCAGCTGCGCCAGCGTTTCGAGGGCAAACTCGTGGGAAACGTCGTCGACATCCGCGGCCGCGAGCAGATCCCCGTCGGCCCAGATGACGCGCTGGTCGAGGTGATCAGCGTCATGGGCCGGACCGGAGGCCCCGCCGTCCTGGTGGCCGAGGACGACCTGGTGTTTGGGGTGATCACCGTCGATGAACTCCTACCGGCGCTCCTAGCCTGGCACCCGTCATGACCCCGATCCATCCCGCCCCTGTTCGTGCGGTTGCCGAGTCTCCGGGCGGATGAACCCGGAATCCTGTCCCGCCCTCTTCGGGAAACCCCGGGACGCCCCAAAAGGGGGTGAGATCTAATGGTCCCTGGCCTCCAGACGTCATCCCTCACGCACCGCAGCCGGAGGGTAGTTCTGATGGTATTCATCCTGCCGGTTTCCCTCTGGCTGTTGGCCTC
>DASQUW010000072.1:0-4303 GCA_035641075.1 Actinomycetota bacterium
CCGATCGCGGCCCCCAGGACGGCAGCCGCGTATCCGAACCGGGCCAAGGCGCCGGCGAGGGCGCCGCGTATCGAGCGCCCGATGGCGACCAGGCCGCCCAGCATCAGCACGATCCCCAGGACGATGACCAGGTGAACCGGAACCCAGATTTCGCTATCGCCGATGACTCGGGCCACTCCCTCGATGTCGTCGATAGGGGTAACCGGATGGATCAGATTGCCCACTAGCCCGAGCAGCGCCCCGACCACGGCGACGACGCCGCCGATCCTGAGCACCATGCGGTCCTCTTCCGACTGTCCATCCATCGAAGACCCTCCTTTTTCCCCTATGGATAGCATCCCTATCCATGCTGGATAGTGCTACTATCCACGCCGGATGTCAAGCCCCTGGAGAAGTGGATGAGGATCTCGGAGCTGAGCAAGGCCTCAGCTCAGGCCCTTCATCCAGCTATGGGCACGATCGACGCCTTCGGTACCGCCGCAAGCAGCCGCATGTGCGCCGCCCCGACCAGTGGCAGACTGGGGCCCGATGGACGACGAGGAGCTCCTGGCCAGGGCGGAGGAGGCCCTGACCGAGATCAAGGTCAGCCATGGGCTGTCGGAGCGTCATGCCTCGGTGCTGGCCGCGCTTCGGATCCGCCTGAAGGGAAGCGCCGGGAAGTCGCTGGAGGAGATGCTTGCGGCGGCGGGCGACCTCAAGCCTGCCATCGAGAAGGCCCTGGCGAAGACAGAAGGCGAGCACAAACCCTCGCTGGACGATCTGCTATCCGAGCGGGAGTCGAAGCCCGACCGGCCATCCTGATCGGCCCGCGCTCTCCAAGCCACGGACCGGACGGAGGACTACGTTGTGATCAGGTCGGATTCATGCCCCGGATCCGGTCCGCCATAAGCTTCATGACCGAGAGGGCGAAGCCGGGGGTAAGTCCCACGAGACGCTCGAAGCGGTTCCGATCGATCAGGACCAACTGGCAGTCGGTTCGGGCCACAGCGGTGGCACTCCGGGGCTCTTTGTCGATCAGCGCCATCTCTCCGAACACGCCGTTCGCTCCGACCCGCTCCACCTCGGTGTCGCCGCTCAGGAGAGCCACCTCGCCTTCCTTCACTGCGTACATGAGGTCACCCGGCTCGCCCACTCGGAAGATGACAGACCCCTGCGAGAACGCCTGGGGGTCGGATTCGCGCAGAAGCATGGGGAACTCCATCGTGGACCTCCTCGGTCGGGTGGGCTGCTCAGCCTACGGGCTCGCCCGGGGAGACGCGATCCGAACCGGGCCTCGATCGCCGAGAGTTCCCGTTGCATTCACCCTGTGTTCAACACTCCGGGCAACTATTCCGCTACACGATCTAGACCGGTTCGGTGCTGGGTAGAACCCGCGCGACGCATGCGTCGCCAACTGGGCGGGACGCGGATCCGAGAGTGAAATGCCCAAAGATCGTTCCCTCGGGATGCACGGGCCGGGACTGGACGAGTCCTCTGGCCGGAGGTCATGACGCCCCAGAAGTCCTTTGGCCGCAGGAACGGGACAGGAACCGAGCCGGAAGAAAACTCCCGGCTCGGTCCGGTCCGCCCCCCTACGCGGTTCGCTCGATGGTAATCAGAGATACCGGAAGGGTCGTGTCCCAGCCGTGGACTGCCGGGAGCAGGTCGGCCCCTCCCATGATGCCCTGATGGTGATGGATCACGCCGCCCTCGGACAGGGCGGGATCCGTCATCCCTGTCCCGGGAGCGCCCCCGTCGTCGGCTACCCCGATCAGCGCCTGGCAGGGCGGGACCATGTCGGCCAGGTCCTCGGTGTTGATCTCGGTCCCCGCGTCGTAGGCAGCGAAAGCGCGGGTAACGATCTTCCCAGTCCTGTTGGGGAGCTTGACGCCGTCGGCCCCGGTGAACCCATCGTTGGTGCAGATGAGCATCGACACGAAGCTCAGCCGGTTGGATCCTGGGGCGGCCGTAATCGAGAACGTCACCGAGTCATCGAACGTGGCTGCCCCGGGCGTGCCAGCCGGAACCAGCGGTCCGGTGGCCGTCTCCAGGGAGTCGGAGACGTGTTTCGATGCGCTGAGCTCGGCAAGAAGCGGTCCCCCGTTGCCATTCTCGGCGATCTGCTGTACGCCGACGCTGGCATCGCCTCCGACGTCGAACGCGTCATAGGCGCCCCGGTGGGTCGCTACCACGGGGGGCGTGAGCGGCTGGCCCGAGGTCAGGTTGGTGATGGTGATTTCGTAGGCACGCACAGCAGGAGATCCGAGAGCGACGGAGGACGGCACGGTCACTAGCGCGCCGACCCCCAGAATCACGGCCAACCGAAGGGTGCGCATAAACTCCTCCTTCCGTTCCAGGGACGGCGATCATCACCGTCCTCGGCAACCCTAGGGAACGGCAGGTTACGGATTCCTTTCCGGCCCGGGAGCCAGCGAGCGGCTCGAGGAGGTTGGCGCTCATCTCCAGCCGGGGCTGGAGATGTACGACGGATAGAAGTGTGGTCCTCAGGGGGATCGGACGTCTAGGACCTTACGAATCTCGGCTTCGAGGAGCCCGGCGGTGACCGTCCCGGTCCACTCGAACGCCACGTTGCCACGACGGTCGTAGATGACCGTGATCGGCTGGCCGATGTAGCCAAGGCGGTCCCGGATCTCACCGTTGGGATCGAACACGCTCGGATACGGCCAGTCGAACCGGAGGATGAACTTCCTGGCGGCCCGCCTGTCGTCCAGGATGTCGACGCCGAGGAACTGCACCCGCCCCTCGAACTCCCGCGCCACCCGAGCGAGGTCAGGCGCCTCGACGAAACAGGGCGGACACCAGGAGCCCCAGATGTTGACCACGACTGGGGTCCCCCGCAACTGACCGAGCAGCGTCTGGAACTCCTCGAAGCCGAACTCGGGCAGTTCCAGTCTGTCGTTCGGGAGAAGGCTCGCCGGTCGGGCACCAGAGTCTGCGGACGGAGCCGCTACCGATCCACAGGCCGTCAAAAGGAGGACCGCCCCCATGAGGAGTCCTCTGCCCGCGTCACCTGTCGGCATGGCCGGTGGCAGGAAAGACATCTCTAGCTCCGGTGGATCTCTGTGTCTGGGAAGAACGCGGCCCAGCTGAACCAGAGATGATCGACCGCCGGAAGGGCCCGGAGGCGAGATCCACGGAGCGGTCCCCCCACGGCGCGGCCGAACAGGTCCCAGCGGCTCCCAGTCTCGTCGTCGACGAACCCCCCCGCTGCGGCGGTGAAGTGCAGGAGCGTGTCGGCCAACCGAGGGTCGTATGCCGTGGCCGATCCGACGTCCCGGGACGCCGAGATCTCCGGCTGATCGAGAGCGGATGCCGTTCCTCGCTTCCAAAAGACCACGACGTCCTGGCTGCCGACTCGCGACTCTGCTACCGAATAGCCATCCACAGAGTTCCGAGCCAGCCCCGTGTACGGGAAAGCCACCTTCTGGCCGGACACGTCCACACCCAGGACGTGTTCCGTCGCGGGGAGGCGAGGATCAGGATCCGCGGAGAACAAGAAGGGATCGTCGTTCCGGGGCGAGTCGTACCCCTGATACGGGTTCTGACCGTAGGCCCGGTCGAACCCCGTGTCCTCCGAGAGCACCCGGCCGCCGGGATGGGCGGCGCGCCAGTCCCCCCAGGAGACGATCTGGGCCGGGATGAACTCCAGCCGCCGCCCCGCCAATGGACCGACGATGGCCTCGAGCGTCGCCTGCGACCAGT
The DNA here is from genome assembly GCA_035641075.1 of Actinomycetota bacterium. GTDB lineage: Bacteria > Actinomycetota > UBA4738 > UBA4738 > CALAEC01 > DASQUW01. Next base: position 3,703 of record DASQUW010000072.1, read on the forward strand.
ACGTTCCGGTCTGCCGGTCGTACATCACCAGGTTGGAGCGGAACAGCCGGCCAGAGGTCCCGAAGTCGAGCAGCTCGCCCTCGATGATGGGGCGACGAAAGGCGATCCCCGTGTTGCACAGTGGGCAGTAGGTCACGGTGACCGGCTCGCCGCCGATCCGGTCGTTGACGATCTCGTGCCACATCAGGATGCGAACCGGATAGGCCTTGGCCTGGCCACCGAGCTCCACCGAGAGCACGGGCTCCTGAGCCACCAGCTGGACCTGCGCCGGGCTGAGGAACTTCGGCTCGTCGATCGGGGGGATGCCGTCGGGTGGAGGCCCGCCGGGGAAGATCAGATCCGTGTCCACGGTGGCCCGTCCCGGGGGACGGCTCCGGCATCCCCCCGCGCCTCGCTGAGCCGCTCCGGGCGGGACGGCTCCGTGACGCCGGTTCCGGCCATCTCGGAGGGGCGGTCGCCGGCGAGGAGCGAGCTAGCCAGGATTCCCCCGACCAGCACCAGGCCGGCGACGATGACGAGCCGGGGAGCCGTCACCCTGCTCAGAACCGGCGCCTCCTCTCGAGCGCTGTCCCGAATACCGCCTCCGCCGCGCTCATGCGGT
>DASQUW010000073.1:0-5646 GCA_035641075.1 Actinomycetota bacterium
GGCGAGTGACACCGCCTCGTCCACGCTCATGGCCAACTCCCTTGCCGACGTGGGGAACGCGGCGGCGTTCATGGCCTCCGATCGAGCGAGTGCCATGACGGCCAGCGCAGCCAACCTCACCTGCGGCGCCGTCCCCAGCTAGGCTGCTTGCGGTGAGCAGCAAGGACCCGGCGGCCATCGCCAGGGAGATCATCGACGCCAACCTGTACATGGTGCTCGGGACCGCCGACGAGACGGGGCGCCCGTGGGCCTCGCCGGTCTATTACGCGGTGGCGGGTTACAGGGAGTTCTACTGGGTCTCGTCGCCGGGGGCCACCCACTCGCGCAACATCGCCGGGCGACCCGAGGTGAGCGTAGAGCGGGGGATCGACATCTTCTCCAGCCGTTCCTTGAAGAACGGCGGCCCGGCCTGGACGGCCGGCGATGTGAGCGGCCGGGCCCCGATCCGGCTCTACCGGGCAACGGCTGAGGCGCACTCCGTCCTGGCCAAGGACGGCCGTCCCGACCATCGGATCCCGGTCGACCTGACCCAGGACCTCGAGGGGGAATGACATGCGATTCGACCGGTGGCCGAGAGGTCAGACGTTATAGATGTCGTGCGAGCTCAAGAACTCGGCGTCGGGCTCCACCCCTCGCTCCCGCATGGCCACCATCTCGCGCATGTAGCTCTCGAATCCACCGGGTGTGTGCATGTTCAGGAAACGTGCCGGCCCGCCGATCGCGACCGGGAAAGCGTGGACGGCCCCGCGCGGCGCCACGAGGAGCATCCCCGGCACTGCGCGAATCGCCCGTCCGTCCATCTGGAACTCGAGTTCGCCCTCCAGCAGGTAGAACGAGTCCGCGTGCAGCTTGTGATAGTGCGGATCACCCGGCTGGGTGCCGGGCTCGAGCATGTACTCGGCCACATACAGGTCCTGGTCCGCGACCAGCAAGCCTGCGCTGCCGAGCCGCTCGCCGCTCCCCCGCTCGCCGATCAGAACGTCCGCCATCGCGTTGCTCCCTCCGTCCACGGGCAATTCCGTCCCGTAATCATCCCGTAGAACCGGCCCCCGCGATGGTGAAACGGGCGTCAGCGTCCCGCGCGCTCCCTGAGGACCTCGAGGTACTCCTCGAGCCGGTCGTAGGTCTCGGCCGCGCCGGCCTCCATCCCCGACTGCAGCATCCCATCGCGGTCCTCGACCGAGTCGTGGACCGAGTTGGCCGTTACCGTCGTCTTCCCGTCGTGCTCCTCGAGCGTCAGGGTCTCGACCGAGATGTGGCCGGGCAGCCCCTCCCACTCGAACGTCCACACGATGCGCTCCGGGGGGACGATCTCCCTGTACTCCCCGCGGAACCCCTGGTCCTCCTCGTCACCCGGGCCCTTGTGAACGATCCGCCACTTGCCTCCGGGCCGGAAGTCGATCTCGCAGCTGGAGACGTCGTATTTCCTAGGGCCCCACCAGTTCGACATATGCTGGCACGAGGTGTGTGCTTCGAATACCAGGTCACGCGGTGCGTCGAAGACACGAGTCATCCGGATCTCCGTGTCCGACGGCGTTGTCACCATGAGCTTGTTACCGCCTCCGTCCATCGCTCCTCCCCTTTCGTCGTCCCTGGAGCTCGCCCAGGTACTCCTCCAGTCGGTCGTAGCTTTCCTCCCAGAAGCGTCGGTACCGCTCCGTCCAGCTCGCGACCTCCCTCAGAGGTCCCGCCTCGAGCCGGGCGGGCCGCCACTGTCTCTCCCGGCCCCGGGCGATGAGACCAGCCTGCTCCAGCACCTTCAGGTGCTTCGAGACAGCCGGCAAGCTCATCTCGAACGGCTTGGCCAGCTCGGTGACCGAGGCCTCCCCCGCCGCCAGCCGCGCCAGGATCGCCCGCCGGGTTGGGTCGGCGAGCGCCGCGAATGTTCGGTCCAGCCGATCGGTCGCCGTTGCCATTCAACCTTCCCGTTAAATAACCATTTGGTAAACTAACCCCTCGAAAGACGCTTGTCAAGTGAAACGGACCGACCCATGACCTTACGATGACGAACTCAGTCGGCCACACAGAGGAGGGGCGATCGTGGATTTCAAGCTCGAGCTCGTACTGATTCCCGTCTCGGACGTGGACAGGGCCAAGACCTTCTACACCGAGAAGGTCGGCTTCAACCTGGACGTTGACCATCAGCGCAGCGACGAGTTCCGCGTCGTGCAGATGACTCCCCCGGGCTCGGCATGCTCGATCACCATCGGTGTGGGCCTGACGGACGCGGATCCGGGCTCCTACCGGGGCACGCACCTGATCGTGACGGACATCGAGGCCGCCAGGGCCGAGTTGGTCGGCCGAGGGGTCGAGGTCAGCGAGATACGACCCATGGGACCAGACGAATGGGAGCCCGGCCCGGATCCGGAGCGCCAAGACTACGGCTCATTCGCCGACTTCAGCGATCCCGACGGCAACATGTGGGTCCTGCAGGAGGTCGCCCACGGGAAGCGAGCCGGATAGCGCGCCGATCGATCTGGCCCTCGCCCGCGCCAGACCGGACCGCACATTTGACCCGAGTTTGGATCCTCAGCGCGTGGTCGCGCGGTCCGATACTTCGAGGGCGCCGTCGATAATCCCGAATCCTTCGGCCAGCTCTTGTTCGGTGATGCAGAGTGGCGGGTTCGTCATGATCGCGTGCCACCTGCTGATCGTGTACAAGCCTTGATCGAGCAGCGACCGCATCACCGCCTGCATCTCTTCGCTCGTCCGGTTGAACGGAGAGAGCGGCTCCATGGTCGCGCGGTCCCGGACGAGCTCGATGATCCCGAACAGGCCGATGTTGCGGGCAGCGCCGATCGATGGATGACGGGCCATCAGTGCCTGGTGATGGCTCCGCATGACCTCCCCCATCCGTTTGGCGTTGCCCACGAGGCCGTCCTCCTCATAGACCTCGATCGTGGCGAGCGCCGCGGCGCAGGAGATCGGATGGCTGTTGTACGTGAGGCCGCCCGCGAACACCGTGTCGTCGAAGAACCGTGCGATCGGCTCCCGCATCCCCACGGCTCCGAGCGGCACGTAGCTGCTCGTGAGGCCCTTCGCCAGCGTCATCAGGTCGGGCACCACCCCCCAGTGGTCGACGGCGAACCACTCGCCAGTGCGTCCGAACCCGGTCATCACCTCGTCGGCGATCAGCAGGATCCCGTACCGGTCGCAGAGCTGGCGAACCCCCTGGAGATAGCCGTCGGGCGGGATGAGGATGCCGTTGGTGCCCACGACGGGCTCGAGGATGAACGCGGCGATCGTGCCGGGCCCCTCGAGCTCGATGGTCTCCTCGAGCACTTCCAGCGCCTGGTCGGCGGTGTCCACCGGCCGACCCGGACGATGGTGTGGGTTCAGCACGTGCACGACGCCGGGGATCCCCGGCTCGTTCGGCCACCGCCTCGGGTCTCCGGTCAGGGTGATCGCCCCGGCGGTGGCGCCGTGGTAGGAGCGGTACTGGGCCAGGACCTTCTGCCTGCCGTTGTACAGGCGAGCCATCCTGATCGCGTTCTCGTTCGCCTCCGCCCCTCCGAGCGTGAAGAACACCTTGCTGATGTCACCGGGGAGCAGCTCGACGAGCTTCCGGCCCAGCCTGGCCCGCGGCTCGTGAGCCAGGAACGGGCTCACATACGGAAGCGTCCGGGCTTGCTCGGCGATCGCCTCGACCACCCGCGGGTCTCCGTGTCCGATGTTGACCCCCATGAGCTGGCTGTTGAAGTCGAGGTATCTCTTTCCATCGGGGGTATAGAAGTAGACGCCCTCGGCGCGCTCGACGGGGATGGGGTCGGCCTTCTCTTGCGCAGTCCAGTCATACAGCGTGTACCGGCGGCTCAGAGAGACGATCTCCGCCGAGGACAGCCGCTCCGGTTCGGTATCCCTACGCTCCGTTCTCATAGCCCTAATGCCCTCTGCCCTCGGGCTGGGTGTGGTCGAGCTTCGGGGGGATCCACCATCTCGACGTGACCACCTTCTGGCGGGTATAGAAGCGGAAGCTGTCGGCTCCGGTTGCGTGGAGGTCTCCGAAGAAGGAGCCCTTCCAGCCCGTGAACGGGAAGAAAGCCATCGGCGCGGCGATGCCCACGTTGACCCCGATCATTCCGGCCTCGGCCCGCCGCTTGAACTCGCGGGCGCTCCTGCCCGACGAAGTGAAGATCGACGCCGCGTTCCCGTACGGACTGCGGTTCACGAGAGCGATTGCCTCGTCGAGGTCTCGCGCACGGATCACCGACAGGATGGGACCGAACAGCTCCTCGCTCCACAGCGTCATCTCCGGAGCAACCCTGTCGAAGACGGTGGGACCGAGGAAGAAGCCTTCGGCCGGGCCCACGCCGCGGCCGTCCTGGGCCAGGGCCGCGCCCACGTCGACGCCTTCTTCGATGTAGCCGATCAACTCCTTTCTCCGCTCGTCTCGGATCACCGGGCCCATCTCGGTGTCCGGTTCCTCTCCCGGCCCCAGCTTGAGTCTCGACGCCCGGTCGACGACCTCCTCCACCAGCGTGTCTCCCACCGACCCGACGGCCACGGCAACGCTGCCGGCGAGACAGCGCTGGCCGGCGTTCCCGAACGCCGAGGAGACGACGGCTGTGGCCGTCGCATCGAGCTCCGCGTCGTCCATCACCACGAGGTGATTCTTGGCCCCGCCGAGGGCCTGGACCCGCTTCCCGCTGGCGGAAGCCGTGGCGTAGATGTACCGGGCCACGCCGGCGGACCCCACGGAGGACACGGCGGCGACGTCCGGATGGGCGAGGAGCCGATCGACCGCGTCCTTCGCACCGTGGACCACGTTCATCACTCCGTCCGGCAGACCAGCCTCGGCCAGCAGCTCCGCCAGGCGCACCGCCGAAAGCGGGGTGCGCTGCGAAGGCTTGAGCACGAAGGTGTTCCCGCAGACGAGGGCCGGCGGGATCATCCACAGGGGGACCATCGTCGGGAAGTTGAACGGCGTGATCCCGGCGACCACGCCTACGGGGAAGCGGATCAGCTCCTCGTCGATCCCCTGGGCGATCTGATCGAGCGCGCCCCCCATCAGCAGGGTGGGCGCCGCGCACGCGTGGTCCACCACCTCGATCCCCCGTCGGACCTCTCCCCTCGCCTCGTCGAGGGTCTTCCCGTTCTCCCGAACCACCAGCAGCGCGAGCTCGTCGAGGTGTTCTTCGAGGAGTGCCTTGAACCGGAACATGACCTGGGTTCGCTCGGGCACGGGGGTGTCTGCCCACCTCGGGAAGGCCGTCGTCGCGGCCCCGACGGCCTTGTCGATCTCTTCGGAGGAGGAGTACCGGAGGATGGCTAGGGTCTCCCCGGTGGCCGGGTTCGGAACCGTCTCCATCTCATCCGAGGAGGGTTCTGCGAACCGCCCGGCGATGAAGCTCTTCACGCTCTCCGCGGCCATCCCGATCGCCTCCGGTACGGTGAGGGCAGGTTGGATCGCCGTCCCAAGACGGCGCGGATCCTTATGCAGGAATGCTAACCAGAACCCGTATCGAGGGCCATGCGAGGCCCATCGGGGGGAGCTCGGATCCCTCCATTCAGAGCGAGCAAAGCGAGCCCGTCCGCGGTCACGACCGTGCCCGCAACCTGACGTAGGTACTCCGTCAAAGGCCCCTATTAACTAGTCCTCACAGCACGACTTCGGCGAGCCGGTCGATCTGCTCGAGGCGGGCAACC
>DASQUW010000074.1:0-3072 GCA_035641075.1 Actinomycetota bacterium
AGTCAGGAAGCAAGCCGCCCGAATGACCTGACAGATAGGTGCAGTCGGGCTCATTTAGGAAGAGTCAGGACGATGCGCGCATAACTTGAAAACCGTTGCCCGCAAGGGCTTGTGGGTTCGAGTTCCACGCCCTCCGCGAAAACAGTCCCTGACCTGGGCATTCGCGATTCTGAGCTGTCCATACCTTCCAGACGGACAACAGTTCCAAAAACCGTTGTCGCTGGTCCCGGGTGGTGCCGAGTCCTCCTGATCCGTAGGCCGGGCTCCGCCTGGGAGGACGACTGCAGGCCCTGCTCGGCCCAATCCTGGCAACCTCTTGGCAATCCGCGACGCGAAACGGGACACCGCTAAGGACTTTGCTCTGCGAACGCCATCAGCAGAGCCTCGAATTATCGATCACCGGGAGCCTGCTTCGTCGGGCCGACTGCGTGCGATTTCGGCGTGGTTCCCTCCGCCCGGTATTGGCTCCTCACCCTGAGAGCCGCGGCTCACGCACGCGTCAGGCCAGCAAGGGCTTTCCCGCAGCCCGGCCTACCGGGGTCAGCTCGTCGATGCGCTCGAGGACGGCTTCGTCGAGCCGGATTTCCGTCGCCGCGATGTTCTCGGCGATGTGCTCAGGCCGCCGCGAGCCGGGGATGGGGACCACGTCCTCGCCCCGGTGGAGGAGCCAGGCCAGCGCGAGCTGGGCCGGGGTGACACCGATCTCCCTGGCGAGGTCACGCAGAGGCGCGAACCGGTCGACGTTCGTCCTCAAGTTGTCGGCGTCGAAGCGTGGGGCGTTGTGGCGGAAGTCGCTCTCGCCAAGGGAGACATCCCCCGCCAGGAACCCCGTGCCCAGCGGGCCCCAGGCGACGACCCCGGCCCCCACCTCTCGGGCGGCGGGGATGATGTCCCGCTCGGGCTCGCGGGTCCACAACGAGTACTCCACCTGGACGACGGTAATCGGGTGCACGGCGGCGGCCCGGCGGACCTCCTCGCCACGGACGTTGGACAGCCCCACGTGGTGGATCAGCCCCTCGTCCACCAGGTCGGCCATCGCCCCCACGGACTCCTCGACGGGCACCCCTGGGTCGGGGAAGTGAAGGTAGAAGAGGTCGATGACCTCCACCCCGAGCCGGGCCAGACTCGCCTCGGCGCTGGGGCGGACCCGTTGGGGCCTGGCGTCCACCCAGATCTCGTTGCGGTAGCTGGCCGGCACCCGGCGGGCACCGTCCGCGCCGGGGGCTGCGATCCCGAACTTCGTCGCCACGGTGACCCCGTCGCGGCGCCCGGCGATGGCCCGCCCCACCAGCCGCTCGTTGGCCCCGCCCTGCCCGTAAGCGTCCGCGGTGTCGATCATCGTCACGCCCCCGTCGAGGGCGCGACGGATGGCCCGGATCCCCTGCGGCTCGTCGACGTTGCCGTACAGGCCGATGAGGTCCATCGCCCCGTAACCCACGGCCGACGCCACCAGCCCCTGAGGCCCCAGCTTCCGGGCCTCGATCCAGCCGCTGTGGTCGTTCGCCGATACGGGGTTCTCTTTGGGCATCGCTTCCCCCTCTAGAAGCCGTCTATCTCTCCCCCCATCGTCGGCCCTGCCGTTCAGAGTGTCCAAGACATGCTGTAATAGCCATCGGTTATGGATGTGCACGTCCGCGACCTGCGGTACTTCGTGGCGGTCGCCGAGGAGCTGAGCTTCACCCGGGCCGCGGAGGGCCTGTTCATCTCCCAGCCCGCCCTCAGCAAGCAGGTCCGCCAACTCGAGGGGATGCTCGGCTTCAGGCTGTTCCGGCGCGATCACCGCTCCGTGGAACTCACAGCGGCAGGTAAGGTCCTGCTCCCGCTGGCCCGGGGGATCGTGGACGACTGGGAACGAGCGCGCCGGACCGCGGCCGAAGCAGCTGCGTCCGAGGCCGGGGTGCTCCGGGTCGGCATGTCGACCAGCGTGGGACGGGGGCTCCTTCCGCGGGTGACGGAACGGTTCGCCGAGCGCCACCCGGACTGGAAGCTCGATATCCGCCAGGTCCCTTGGAGCGACCCGACCGCTGGCCTCGCCGATGGGTCCTCGGACGTGGCGTTCCTGTGGCTCCCTCTGCCGGACCCGGATCCCTTCGAGTGGGCAGTCATCGCAACCGAACGCCGCTGGGTGGCGCTCCGCGAGTCACATCCGCTGGCCGGTCGCGATGAGATTGACTTCTCCGACCTGCTGGACGAGCCGTTCCTGGCTCTTCCCTCAAGCGCCGGGCCGCTCCGGGACTTCTGGCTCGGCCTCGATCACCGCGAAGGTCGGCCGCCCCGGATCGCCGCGGAGGTGCGAACCGCAGATGAGACCTTCGAAGCCATCGCCAACGGCGTGGGGATTGCCCTGCTCTCGGCCGGCAACGCGGCGATCTACGGACGCCCCGGGATCGTGGCGCGTCCCGTGAAGGGACTGACGCCGAGCGACCTCGCGCTCGTGTGGCTCGCCGGGGACGACCGGGCCGCGGTCCGAGGCTTCGCGGAGGCGTGCCGGTCGGTGCTGGCGACGTAGCGCGGAAACTGGCAACCCATTGGCAGCTCGCGATTCAGGAAGAGATCGCAGAAGCTAAGAAGAATCGGGGCCAATCAGGAAGCAGTGGGTGTTCCTGAGTTGTCCCGTCATGTGCGCATTCGTCTGATGGATGAGCGTAATAGCCGCGAAGAACGGCGAACTTGCCAATCTTTTACCAACCCTCCGGGACGGGGGCATCTCATCCGAGCAGAGACCGGAGCCCGTGGCGGAACGCGAGGCTGATGCGAGGGTCGCGTGGAGGGGCGCCGGCCCCGATGGTGCGCGCAGGTTCGTCCCGACATTGGGGTGGGCGAGTCCATCGCCCACCCCGCGGCGGCGGTACGCGGGCTACTCGGCTCGTTTGTTGGCGTAAGCGCTCGGGTCGAGCCCGTGCCGGAACGCGAGGCTGCGGGACGGCGGGCCTGGTCGGTCGGTCGCCGAATCCTCGGTGACAGCGGGACTTTCGCCATACTTGAGTCAATGGTCGGTAGAGGAGAGATCGGCGACTCGGGGGACGGTACGTGAACATCTAGTTTCTGATCAACGTACTGCAGGAGATGGGT
>DASQUW010000075.1:0-12346 GCA_035641075.1 Actinomycetota bacterium
ACGAGACCACGCTCACCTACAACAACATGCCGGAAGTCCTTCCGGTTACCGATTCAACCGGCCCCATTGTCGCGGGGACGTGGCCGGAGTGGGACGTGACGTCGCTGGTCTCGGGCAACGATCCGCTAAGCCTCGCCCTCACAACCTCGAGCGTCACTGCCACCAGTCTTCGCAGCCGTGAGTCCGGGACGCCGCCACAGCTGGTCGTGACGCTGACCACCTTGCCGGCTCCGATTCCGTCGCCGTCCCCCACGCCCATCGAGTCCCCCACGCCCATCGAGTCCCCCACGCCCCTCCCGTCTCCATCGTCAACTCCGATCGAGACACCGACTCCGGACCCCTCCCCGACTTCACCCCCACCGAGCCCTTCACCCACGCCCGCACCAGCCCCCGGTGGAGTCGTGGTCATGGGGGCAGGGGACATCGCCTGTGAGCCTGGGTCGGCACCCACGCCGACAACGTGCCGCCACAAAAATACCTCGGACCTGCTGGCGGAGGCCGACGCGGTCGTCACCTTCGGCGACAACCAGTACGAGGACGGCGCGCTGTCGAAGTTCCAACAGTCCTACGATCCAACGTGGGGAAGGTTCAAATCCATCACGCATCCGTCGATCGGAAATCACGAGTACATCAGTGGTGGCTCGGGGTACTTCGACTACTTCGGCGCGGCTGCCGGCCCCCGGCTCTCTGGTTTCTACAGCTTCGACATCGGCGGCTGGCACTTCGTGGCCCTCAACTCTCAGTGCAGCAGCGTCGGCGGCTGCGGTCCCGGGTCGCCCCAATACGAATGGCTGCGGGCTGATCTTGCCGCCAGCACGGCCCCCTGCACCGCGGCGTACTGGCACCACCCCCGATTCTCCTCAGGCCAATACGGGAACGATGCCGACTACGCGGGGTTCTGGCAGCTGCTGTACGAGGATGGCGCCGAGATCGTCATGGGCGGGCACGACCACAACTATCAACGGTACGCACCCCAGACCCCCAGCGGGACGCGGGATGACGCACGGGGGATCCGTCAGTTCGTCGTGGGCACCGGAGGAAAGAGCCACTATGCGGTGGACGCTTCCGGCACCAATCGAGAGGCGGCCAACGGCACCACGTTCGGGGTCCTTCAGCTGACGCTGAGGAGCAGCGGATACGACTGGGAGTTCGTCCCCGAGGCCGGGCAGACCTTCACGGACTCGGGCAGCGGCTCCTGCCACTAAGTCCGTCCCTCGAATGTCTTCGGAGCCCGTCGCGGGCACGGATATAAACCGCCGGTTCGAGGCATGAGCCGTCCCTGCTAGCCTGACGAAGTGACTAAGCCGACCCCCCTACGCCATCTGCGCGGCTCATGATCATCGACGAACCCGTTCGGGGCCGCTACGCCTATCTCGAATATCCATGGCTGTTCACCATGCCGCCCGACAAGCAGATGCGTCCTTTCATCGAGCGGCAGGTGCCGCTTCCACCGATCCACCACCTCACCGGGCTGGTGCCGGTCGATGCGGGCCCGGGCACCTCGACCTGGGCCATGCCGGCCAGCCCATGGTGGCAGTCGGCCGCAGGCCTCTTTCCCGGTGGCGCCCTTGCCGTGGTGGCGGACGCGGCTCTCGGGGGAGCGATCTACAACGTCCTGCCCAGGGGAACGGTCCTGGCCACGTCGGAGCTGTCAATGAACTTCCTCCGCCCGGCGACTCCAGCGAGCGAGCAGTTGGTGGCCCGGGGTAGCCTCATCCACGCCGGTTCGCGCCAGGGGTTGTCCGAGGGACGGGTGGAAGACGCACACGGCCGCCTCCTGGTGCACGCGACTTCCCGGTGTGTCCTTCGTTCCCTCCCCTTCGACCCACCGGATCCGCCGCAGTCTCTGCCTCCCTTCCAGGCTGCAGATCACGAAACTCCTGATCCCTACCTCCGACCGACCCAGGGAACGGTGATCACCCAGGAGGAGTGGGATACGACTTCCGGGCTGGAGCTCGTCCAGTCCTGGCTGAAGCAGGAGCGAGGCACGCCACCCGTCTGTCAGTTCGCGGGCTGGCAGCTCCTCGATGTGGATGAAGGGACGTCGACGTGGTCGATGCCGGCCAGCCAGTGGTTCTGCACGGGTTTCGGGACGTTCTACGGCGGCATCATCGCGCTCTTCATCGACGGCGGAATCAATACTGCCGTGACCACGACGCTCTCCCCGGGGACGTCGTTCGGCACGCTCGACCTGAAGGTCAACTTCCTACGGCCGGTGACGCCGGACGGGCGAGATCTGGTGGCCCAGGCGAAGGTGACGCATCGTGGACGGACCATCACCGTGACCACCGCAGAGGTCGAGGACAGCGATGGGAAGCGAGTGGCCATGGCCACGAGCAGTGCGATGATCCTCCCCGGCGTTCCATGGAACCCGGACAGGCCGCTGGCGACCATGGACGAGGCTCCCACCGACGACAGCGGTTGAACTCACACTACGCTCATGGAGACCGGTCGGCGACGGCCCGAAACAGCGGGGTCGGCTCGGTGATCCCCTTCAACATCACCCCGCCCACCGGCTCGAACCGGACCGACGGGTCGTCCACGGCATCCCGTACTTCCTCACTGACCAGCACGTCTCCCGGCCCAGCGGCTTCGGCCAGGCGGGAGGCGAGGTTGACCGTCCGCCCGAACAGGTCAAGATCCCGCTCGATCACGGGGCCGGTGTGGACGCCCGCATGAGCGGGGAGTCGCCCCTCCACGCTCAGAGCCCGAACCAGGTCCGTGGCGGCCTTGAGGCCACGCTCGGCATCGGGAAACCAGAGCATGGCCCCATCGCCCAGGAGCTTCACGAGCCTTCCGTCGTTCGCCGCCGCCTCCGCCTCCGCCTCTCGCTGGAGGGTCACCGCGAACCCAAGGGCCACCTCATCTCCGCGTTCCTCCGTCAGCCGGGTGTATCCAGACAGGTCGACGAAGACGACTGCTGGCGGTGATGTCGCCGGCGGGACAGGCCGCAGCCCTCGCGAAGCGAAGAACTCCTCGAACCCTTCCACGATCCTCGAGACGAGTCGCTGCTCGCCATACCGTTGGATGAGCCACTCCATCATCCGAGGCTGCAGGTGCAGCAGCGTGCCGAACGCCTCCCGCGCCTCCTCTGGGAACCGTGCGATCTCTCCGCGGTACAGACGCTCCCGGGCCGGACCAGCTACCTGCTCATCGAACAGATCGCCCCATCCTTGCGTGGCCGTCCGGGTCCCCTCGGCGATGAGTCGGGCCGCCCTGAGGAGGGTCTCGTCGCTCTGGGCGAGGCCCCATCCCTCGAGGAACCGCTGGAGCCGCTCCTCCTCGTCGGTGCTGACCGGCGAGGACGGGTCGGGCTCGGGCAGGCCCAGGGCCGCATACACCGCGGGCAGGAGCGTCGCTCTCGGACCGGCCGCGGCCGTGAACGCTGCGAACGTTCGCTCGGACCGAGGGCCCGGCTCCACGAGCTGGTACTCGTCGACACGATCGAGATTGAGGTGCCCTTCGGAGACCGCCCACTCGATCTGCTCCGGGGTGAACCCGCCCTCCAGGAGCGCCGAGACCAGTTTGATCCGGAAGACGTCGCCGAAGCGGAAGGTTCCCGGCTCACTGGGTTGGAGGATCCCGGCGCGCACCAGCCACTCGATGCGGTCCGGAGCGACATCAGCCTCTCCGGCAAGCTCCTCGGTGGAAAGGGTCCCGGGCACACCTACCCCTCGATGACCGACATCCATTTCTTCTCCCCCTCTGCCGCCTGGCAAGAGGTCGGCCTCAGGGAATCAGGCGGTAGAAGCGGAAGTAACTCGTCTCCGTGACCGGGAACACCTCCACCTCATTGAATCCCGCCTCCCGCGCGTAGGCACGAAGCGTCGATGGGCGCATCACAGCCCCGGTTGCCGCGGTGTGCGGATCTCCCATCGCTCCCGGGAGGCACGACAACACGCTCCAGCCGTACTCGTACTGCTCCCTCTCGGATGCCGGGGCCGTGAATTCGTCCTCGACGAGCTCGTCGCCGACAACCACGGACCCTCCCTCCGAGAGAAGCCCGAGAGCTGCCCGCAGTGCCTCGACCGGACGGGACATGTCGTGGACGGCCTCGAAGATCGTCACCAGATCGTACTTGCCGGACAGCCGGGGGTCGGCAGCGTCGGTGACGGAGAAGGTCACCCGGTCGCCCACGCCGACCTGCTCCGCATTGGTTCGGGCGGCGGCGATGACGTCCTCATCGAGGTCGAAGCCGTCCACGGTGATCTTGGGATACGCCTCGGCCATGGCGATGCTCGACCAGCCCGTCCCACACGCGACGTCGGCAACCCGAGCCGGTGGCTCGGCGCGAAGCCTTCGATCGACTTCGGAGATCGCGGGAAGCCACTCCCTTCCGAGCAGATTGAGATAGAGCGCCCGGTTGAACTCGGCCCTCCCCTCCGGTTCCCAGGGAAGCGGTGGGGGCGAGTCACCGGTCCGGAACGCCTCCACGAGCGTCGGGAGCGGACGAGCGGCGCGGACGATGTCCACCCCTCGGTACGCTTGGTAGCGAGCGTCGTCCGGGTCGGCGAGTACGGGGACGTGCTCCGCCGGCAACCGGTACCGTCGTTGGAGCGGTTCCGCCTTCACATCCTCTACCTCCAGGATCCCGCTTGCGGCGTGGTGCTCCAGCCATTCCCTCACGTATCGTTCGTCCGTACCCGTGTGCTCGGCCAGGTCCGAGGACGTGACGGCGCCGCTCTCGGCGAGAGCCCGGTAGAACCCCAGCCGTTCTCCGAGGTAGACCGTGTACAGCTCGAGCGCGCCAAGGGAATCCCGAAACAGTCGTTCCATCAAGGCCTCGGTCCTCTCGGCCTTCTCCGGCAAGCCGGCAGCGTCGCTCGATCTCATCGTCGGGAATCGTACTCACAGGGCGGAGGCCGTGCGGAAAAAACATGGACGCTTCGCCTCGATTGAGGCATCGACCCCCTGGGTAAAGCCGAATCGGGACCAGCATTGTCCGGCGTTCTGGACGCTCTGAAGAGGAGGCGCGCCATGGCTCGTAGCTTCCGAACGGTCATCAGTCTTTCCCTGGCAGGAGCGCTGTTCCTGGCCAGTTCGATCGGCGCCTCACCCATCGCGGCCCAGGAGACGAAGCAGCCCACGGCCGTGGGCACGGGCGGCGCCATCGCCACCGTTGACGTCCTGGCCTCGAGGGCGGGCCTGGAAGTCCTCCGCGCCGGAGGGAACGCCGTGGACGCGGCCGTGGCCGCGGCCGCGGTTCTTGGCGTCACCGAGCCGTTCTCGTGCGGGATCGGCGGAGGCGGATTCATGGTGGTCTACCGGGCGTCGGACGGGAACGTCACCACGATCGACCACCGGGAGACTGCCCCGTCAGCGATGCGGCCAGACTCCTTCTGGGAAGGCGGCGCCCCACTCACGTTCACCCAAGCCCGATGGAGCGGCCTCTCTGCCGGGGTGCCCGGGACGGTCCGGGGGTGGGACGAGGCCCTGACCCGATTCGGCACGATGTCCCTGGACCAAGTCCTCCAGCCAGCTATCCGAGTCGCCCGTGATGGGTTCCAGGTCGACCAGGTCTTTAGCGATCAGGTCTCGGCCGTCGTGGACTTCTTCGACGACATCTCATCGACGGAAGAGGTATTCCTGGACCCGGATGGCACCGCACCCGACGTGGGGTCGACGTTCCGCAACCCGGATATGGCCCTCGCGTACGAGCGGATCGCCCATCTCGGGGTCAAGGGCTTCTACCGAGGCGCGATCGCGGACGCCATGGTCACTGCGGTGCAGAACCCGCCGCTGACCCCAGATGCCAACCACGTATGGAGGCCCGGCGTGATGACCATGCGAGACGTCCGCGCCTACCGCGCGCCGCTTCGCGATCCGACGCGTCTTTCGTACCGGGAGCTGGATGTGTACGGCATGGGTCCGCCCTCGAGCGGTGGCTCGACCGTGGGAGAGGCCCTGAACATCCTGGAGGGGTGGGACCTCGGCTCGCTCCCACGCGAGCAGGCTCTCCATTACTACCTGGAGGCCTCGGCGTTCTCCTTCGCCGACCGCAACGCTTACCTCGGCGACTCGGACTTCGTCGAGGTGCCGCTTACCGGATTGTTGTCGGATGGATTCGCTGCAGAGCGCCGGGCCCTCATCACCGAGCAGGCATCGACGAAGCCGGTGCCGGCCGGCGACCCCTGGCCGTTCAATGGCGGCGGGGGCGCCGCCGCGACAGCCGCCGCGACGGCCGCAGGCGGCGAGAACACGACCCACCTCACCGTGGCCGACCGGTGGGGGAACGTGGTGACGTACACGTACACGATCGAGTCGACGGGCGGCAACGGGATCACCGTGCCCGGATGGGGCTTCCTGCTGAACAATGAGCTCACGGACTTCAATTTCGACCTGCTCGACCACCCCAACAGCGTGGAGGGCGGGAAGCGGCCGCGCAGCTCCATGAGCCCGACCATCGTGTTCGCCGATGGCCGGCCCGTGCTCGCGCTGGGTTCTCCGGGAGGGTCGATGATCATCACCACGGTCCTCCAGATCCTGCTGAACCACTTCGACTTCGGCATGACGCTGCCGGACGCCATCGCCGCGCCCCGGGCTTCCCAGCGGAACACGGCGAGTGTATTCGCGGAGCCGGCGTTCAGAAGCGCATGGGAGGCGGCACTCACGGCCCGGGGCCATGCGTTCACGACCACGGCTGAGATCGGGGCGGCGACGGGGATCGCCTTCCTACCGGACGGGGTGCGCGTGGCGGCGGCCGAGCCCAGCCGCCGCGGCGGGGGAAGCGCAATGGTCGAGGAGCCGGCCTAGAGAAGGGGGATCTAGGAGATCCCCTCGAGCACGAACGTTCGCGGCGAATGGGAGCGCTGGGCCTTGCACGTGAGCGGCCGCCTGTCGAGCGTGAACTCGCGGAGATCCACTGTTCGTCTGTGCCCGTCGGGGATCCGGAAGACGACGCGGTGTCTCCTGTCAGCGGCCGAGGTGTGCTGATCCAGCACGACATCGTCCACGCGCAGGAGGCCCAGCGCGACACGGAGCTCATACTCGGCGGCCTGCACCGCAGGAGGGTGCGAGGAGTGGCCCCGGAAGTGCTCGAGCGTCAGGAACCCTTGCTCGTACGCCCTTACCACACGAGCCGCCGATTCGGCAGTTACTCGGCCGAAGTACAAGCCTTCGGGGAAGCACACCACGTTCCCGGCGAAGCGATCGCCGCCCACGTGGCTGCACTCCCAGACGTCCGGTCGCTGCGCAAGGGCTCGACCGACGGGCCCGCCGTAGCGAGCGCAGCACCGGTCATGTTTCCCGTGTGTGCACACGAGAAAGAGCGGGTGCGCCAGGGGGTCTCCAAATCCCTGCCACCGATCCCGGGTCAGCGCCTCAATATCGAGATCGAGAAGCTCGCGAAGATCCCGTATCTCGAACGTGGCGAGCCGCCGCTCCCTCCGGCCGGTGAACGCGGCAAAGCAGCGGCGCACGGAAGGAGCAGGTCGATCTCGTCGCTGGATGAGGAGGACCCGAACGCCGGGATCTTCCCCCCAGGCGACGAGGGTCCTCCCGATCTCGCTGGGAAAGCCACTCTCGAGGAGGGCGTCGTGGCCCCAGGGCCCCGGTTGCTCCACCATCATCCAGTGTCGCAGGCGGGACGCGCTCCCGGCGAGGCGTTCGCCCGTCGCCGCTGCGACCACCGTGCACCATGGCGCCTCGCTCACCGTTGTCCCGGCGCCTCCAGGGCCCCTTCCCGGATCAACCGCCGGACGAGCACGAGGCTGGACTCGGCGTCCAGAGTCCCCAGCTCGGACGGCGTGAAGCGCTCCTTCGAGCGGGCGATATACCGGAGCGCCGGCTCCACGAAACCCGGCATCCGCAGCTCCCTGTTCCCCAGAAGGACGACTGCCTCCTGGCCATCCACCGCCACCTGGAAGATCGACCCGGGCCGAAGCCGAAGCGGCGTGTCCGGCCGGATCGACCCCAACCCGGCCACCTGAAGGAGCTGTCCATCCAGCACCGGGCGTCGCCGGCTCCAGTAGTCCCGTGTGAACGAGGCCGCGGCCTCCGCCCCGGCGGCCTTCTCGAACCAGCTCTGGAACTCCCCCATTCGGACGGCCATCTCTTCGGCAAGCGCGTCGGCCTCTCGGGCAAACGCGATCGGAAGATTCTCCCGAAACGCCGCGTCGTCGGCTGCTTCCTTCATCACGTGACGCCACACGTCCAGCCACGTCCGGGCGGGGATCCCGATCGTCACGTGGACGGAGACCTCTTCCCGCGCCTCGGCTTCGTGAGGGAAACCACGGGGGATGTACAGGGCGTCCCCCGGCCCGAGCTCGACCTCCAGCACCGGCGACCCCGGATCACCCGGCGGAAATACGCGCCACTCCTTCCTTCCGTGGGCCTGTAGCACGAACACCTCATGGCTGTCGTGGTGAACACCGAACCCTCGAGAGGTGGCAGGGGTGACGTAGGCGTTGGCCTGAACGGGATGAGTCATGGCCAGCTCCAGCTCCCGGCAGAACCGCGCTATGGGTGTCCACTGCCGATGGAGGACCTGCAGGACGATGGTGGCGCCGTCGGCGAAGGCCTGCAGGACCCGTTCGGGACGGATGGTCTCCGGAACTCTGCGTGATCCAACCGTGATCGTGCGCGTGTAGGAAGTGGGCGGGAGGGGTTTTCCGTCCTTGACCAGCCGGACGGCGGGGAGGCGTAAGAGCGTCCCGGTGATCAGATGATCGACGTCGCCGAGACTCAGCAGGTCGTCGAATCTGGCCCCAGAGCGGCGGTGCAGGAGAGGACGGCGTCCCCAGTAGCGTTCGGCGAAGCTGGCCTCATCGCCGACGCAGCGACGAAGCGCCGCATTCGTGGCGGCCATCGCCTGGGCTACGCGTCCTGCTGGTCCGCGTCTTGGTCGGCGGCGTCTTGGTCGGCGGCGTCCTCGTCCACGGCGTCATCGTCTGCATCGGCCGCGTCACCCTCCTCGGTCTGATCAACGTCGTCGACCTGGTCGCCTTGATCCTGCTTGTCGGCCTGGTCTTGGGTGTCGACCGCGTCCGCGTCCTTCTCGTCCTGATCCTGGTTGGCCCGAGGCGCTTCACCCGTCTCGAGGTCGATCGAGCGGATGTCTTCGTCGGCCAACGTTCGGCGTCTATCCATCTCTCCTCCCTTCGTGCGTGCGGATGCTCAGGCTATGTCGGCGAGGGGTCCTGCCGCAACGTGGCTCTGGCACATTCGATGGACGCGAACCCACACGGTTGGGGCCGGCGAAGCCGAGAGGAAGGGAAACATGAGACTTCGAGGATCGCTTTTCGGCATTGTGGCCGTTCTGTTCATGGTCGGTCCGCTGGCGGCGTCGCCGGGTACTGACGTCAATATCACCGCCGACGACGTGTTGGGCGTGGAAGAGACCGACAGCCCACGTCGGAACCAGCCGGAGACAGCGTTGTCCATCAATCCAAGGAACCCCAACATCATCGTGGGAAGGGCCCAGGACTTCCGCCGTGCCCGAGAGCTACGAGCCGCGTGCGGCGGGGACCGGTGGAACGGCTTCTATCTCTCCACCGATGGCGGCGTGACCTGGTCCAACGAGCTCGTGCCCGGATACTGCACGGACCACCATGGGCGCCGGGAGTGAGCAGTCGGTCTCCGAGATGTTCGGGTTCTCCACCAACACCGATCCCGTGATGGTGTTCGACACGTTCGGCAACCTGTTCTACTCCCACATCGCGTTCAACGCCGATCCGAAGCGGACCACGCCACCGTCGGGATCAGGCGTTCTGTTCGCCTCCACCTATCGAATCAGTGACGCGGGTGCGGCCACGTACGCCAAGACCGTGGCCGTTCCCTCCGGCTCGGGGAGCAGTCCCGATAGGTTCCGGGCGGGTCCGGGATTCTCCAACTTCGACGACAAGCAATGGATGACTGCTGACAACAGCGCCGGCTCTCCATTCTTCGGCCGCGTTCACATCACCTGGACGAAGTTGGGAGCGCAGGGCGGACAGAGCTCCATCAACATCTCGCACTGCGGCGGTGACGGGCCCGGCGCGGAGGAGTGCGATGGGTCCGACTGGAGCCGCGGGAATCTTGTTAACCGGCCGGTGGCCGGTGGGCTGGTGCAGGAGTCGTTCCCCACGACCGCCCCCGACGGGAACCCTCTATGTAGCGTTCCTCCAGTTCCAGGGAGGGTTTGGCTCCGAGCGGCCTCATAGCGGCGTGTGGGTAGCGAAGTCAACGGATGGAGGCGAGACCTTCACCCCGCAGAGAGTGGCGGAGATCCGGCAGATCCCGAGCCCCATCCCTCCGCAGGCCGCGCCGCGAACGATGGCCTGAATTCGTTCCGGACCGGCACGGCTCCTTCGATCGGAGTGACCTCGGACGGCACGGTCCATCTTGTCTGGGGTGAATGGGACGGGACCACGGCCGAGGTGCGGTACGCGCGTTCCACCAACCAGGGGGACTCCTGGACCATCTCTCCGGCCCCGATGAACGATGTGAGCGCCGGGCATCAGTTCTTCCCCAACCTGGTGACCTCGGGGAACAATGTCCACGTGGTCTGGTACGACGGACGCTTGGATCCGGTCGGCACGATCTCGAGCCTCGACGTCTTCTACAACCGCTCTACCGACGCCGGAGCGACATTCGCGACCGATGATCGGGTCACCGACGTGTCGTTCGATCCGAATGCCGTGAGCCGCTTCCCGGTGTTCTGTCAGGCGTTCATCGGCGACTACATCGATATCGATGCCGTGGGAACCAGGGTCGCGGCGATCTGGACCGACAACAGCGTGGTGTCCGATCCGCTCACACCGCCAGAGTGTGCAGACTACATCACGCGATCCACGGACCCCGCGATCCAGGCCGACCTCGACGACGGGTCGCTGGATCAGGAAGCATTCGTGGACGTCATCTCGTAGGCAGCAACACTCGAGTTGACCACCGCGAGGGACCGCGCCCTTGGGGTGCGGCCCCTCGCAAATGCCTCTGCCTATGGATGCGTCCCCCAATCGGCCTTGTTCTGAGCGAACTCGCCATTCACGACCACCGTCGGATCGGAGCCGTCGGGAGCAATGGACACGAGCCACTGGGGGAACCCTTCGTTTTTCCACTGTGTGAACAGGATCCGGCTGCCGTTCGGCGACCACACCGGGTTGTTGGCGAACTCGAACCGGTCGAGCTGGACCGTCGGGTTGTTGGTGAGCCTGGTTTTCCCCGACCCATCGGGATTCATGACATAGATGTCGCCCCGGCATCCCACCCGGCCGCTGTCGCATACGTCGAACGCGATCCTGGTTCCATTCGGGGACCAATCAGGTGCCGAGGCCTCCATCCCCCACGGCGTGAGCTGCCTCAATGCCGTGCCGTTGGGACGGACCCGGAAGATCGCGGACTTGCATCCATGCGTGAAGCCGGCCTGGCGGCCACGCTCGTTGAACTTGCAGCTCTTGAATCGGGTGAAAGCGATCCACTGCCCGTTCGGCGAGTACTGAGGTTCGGAGTCGAAGTCCATCCCCGCCGGGATCGCCGTCACCCGCTGGGCTTCGGCCTGGGTGACCCCGTCCGGGTCCGATGCCGGGATGATCCAGATGCCCTGCTGTGCGGGGTAGTCAGCCCAGTCTGCTTCGATGGCTATCTGCTGGCCGGAAGGCGACCAGGCCGGGTCTCCATGGAAGCCTGGGCCGACCGTCAGCTGCTGCAGCCCGAAGGTCTCCCCATTCCACGGCATCGTGTAGACGTGGACCACGTCCTCCAATCCATCCCGGTCGATCCGGTCGCTGTCGAAAGCGATCTGCGATCCATCCGGAGACCAGTCGGAGAAGATCGATGACCGGCCGTCGTTCGAGAATGTCAGCCGTTGCTCACCGCTGCCGTCCGGGCCGGCGCTGAAGATCTCCAAGCCGCCCAGGTCCGGGCCGTCCTTGTCCGGGATAAACCGCCAGAAACTGATCCGGCCGTTCGGCCCGGGGAACGTGGCACCGGCCGGCATCGCGACAACCGCCGTGACGAGGGCCGCGACAGCGAGCGCCACTCCCACTGCGCGAATGCCCTTCCGCCCCCAATCGGCGTGGGGGAACCCAACCGAATCAGGTCTTCCCTGCCCGTAACTCATTCCTCCTCCTCTCCATCGAGTGCCCAGCCGACCATTTCGCGATCAGCTGACGCGTTCCCATGTCTTTCCCGGATACGCCACCGTGACGCTCCACGCCGCCTCAAAGCACCCAGGTGCACAGTCCGGTATCTCGGGATCGAACATGATCGTTTCATCCTGGATCGTGTAGTTGAAGGTAACGTCAGGAAACTCCTTGGAGACGACGAATGTGTGATCGTCGATGATCTCGAAGGTGCCGTCGTCAACCTGTTCGCCGTTCCAGTCCAGGGAGCCGAACTCTCCCTCTCGGGTGAAGAAGTGTGAGTGTTC
>DASQUW010000076.1:0-6068 GCA_035641075.1 Actinomycetota bacterium
CTACGGAGGAGGAACCGGATGGCCGCGAAGGTGAGCCTCAAGGCGAGGCCCGGGAGCCCCTGACCAGGGACCGGGTGCTCCGGGCCGCCGTCGCCCTGGCCGACCGGGGCGGTGTCGAGGCGCTCAGCATGCGCAACCTGGCCCGGGACCTCGGCGTCGTCCCGATGGCTCTGTACAAGCACGTGGCCAACAAAGACGAGCTGCTCGACGGGATGATCGACCTCGTCGTGGGGGAGATCGATCCGCCTCTCTCCGAGACCGACTGGAAGACGGCCGTCCGCGAGCGCATCCTGTTGGCTCGCCGAGCCCTCCTCCGCCACCCGTGGGCTTCCCGCGTGATCGAGTCGCGTCCCGAGCCCACCCCGACGGTGATCGAGTACATGGATTCGATGCTCGGCCTGTTCCGGACCGGGGGGTTCTCGGTCGACCTGACCCACCATGCCGCCCATGCCATGGGGAGCCGCCTGCTCGGCTTCTCGCAGGAGCTGTTCGACGACACGGCCGCCGCACCTGCGGACTCGGAGGTGGTCCAGGCGATGGCGAAGGCGTACCCGTACATCGGGGAGCTCGTGAGTTCGATCACGCATGACGACGCCTCGGTGGTCGGCGGTGGGTGCGACGACCAGTTCGAGTTCGAATTCGCGCTCGACCTCATGCTGGACGGCCTGGAGCGGCTTCGACAGGAGTGAGTGGGTTGACGAACCGAACCCCGCTAGCGCACGGGGAGCGACTGTCGGAACCGAAACAGGTTCCCCGGATCGTACCGGGCCTTGATGCTCAGCAGTCGCTCCAGGTTGGTCCCGAAGTAGGCGCGGGCCCAATCCTTCAGATCCGGATCGGGGAAGTTCGGGAACACGCGCCCCGTGCCCGAGGGGTGCACGATGCCCCAAGACCGGGCGACCCAGTCGTGCGCTGCCTCCTTGGTAGCCGCCGGCGCGCCGGGGGCGACCTCGGTGGCGTGCTTCAGCCAGAAGCGCTCGTCGCGATGGACGAAGGCGGTGGCGTCCGCGCGCATCCGGTTGTAGGCCCCGCCCCACGGCGAGAAATCGAGCTCGCGAGACTGGCCGGCGACCCGGTCCCTGGTGAGGTTCTCCAGGAGCTCCTCGATGACCTCCGGGGCCAGGGGCCGCTGGAAGAACTCCGACTTGATGAAGCGATGTCCTCGGAGCTCCCACCCCGGAGGCTGGCCCTCCGTCGGCTCATGCGCGGCGCGCTCCCCCCAGTACCGGGTCGTCTCCTCGAACGACATGTGGCTGAGGAACACGACGTCTGGCTCCGATCGCGCTCGACCGACCAGCGAATCGACAAGGTCGGTCGCCTCCGACTCCGGGCCGAGCATGACCCCGATGAGGTCGACGGAGGGCGGCTCCTCGGGATCGGCGCTGGCCCCGATCACCAGGCTCGCCGACAGCTCCTCAGGGGCAGCGGGCGCCCATGACTGCCAGGCGTCGATCGCCGCGGCGGCCTGGGAGAAGGGCCAGGCGAGATGGAAGTTCGTGGCGGCGGGTGCGGGGACGGTCCGGAACGTGAGCGAGGTGACCACACCGAAGTTGCCCGCACCGGCCCCGCGGAGCGCCCAGAACAGGTCCTCCTCGTGGTGCTCGTCGCATTCGACGATCCCGCCGTCCGCCAGGACGATCTGCACTCCGAGCAGGTGGTCGGAGGCCAGCCCGTGCCTCCGCCCGATGATCCCGAGGCCTCCGCCGAGGGTGAGACCGGCGATCCCGACGGAGGGGCACGAGCCGCCGGGGATGGCCAGATCGTGCTGGATCAGTGATCCATTCACCTCGCCGAGTCTCGTTCCTCCCCCCACCGTGACTGCGCCACCGGAGACCTCGACGGACTGCATCGGCGTGACGTCCACGAGGAGGCCCTCGGTGGAGGAGCGCCCCCCGAAGCAGTGCCCCCCGCTTCGTGTCCCGACCTCCATCCCGTGCCTGCCCGCGAAGCGGATGACCTCCGCGACGTCGTCGGGGGTGGAGCACCGGACCACCGCCCGAGGCTGCACATCGTCGAACCGGGCGTTCAGCGTCGGGTATGCGACATCGAAGTCGGGGGAGCCGGGAAGCATGAGCTCCCCTTCGATCCTCGACGTCAGCGCCCCCCAGGCAGCTCGTTCGGTCACGATCCCTCGGTCGACCTCCTAGGGTGAGCTCCCGGCGATAGAGAAGAGCCAGGCAAGGATCTCGAGCACCAACAGAACGAGTGCCAGTTGCATCGCTTGGCGCAGCCGGCGGATGATCCGGTCAGGCGGGCCCACCTGCGGCCCGGCCGCGCTCTCGCTCACATGGCCTCCTCCAGCCGGCGGCCCTCCCATTCCGCCGCGGCCACGAATACCACGCCGCCGGCCAGGGCCGTCCAGGCCCACGCGGCGTCCAGGGCCGAGGGGTACCCCTCGAGCAGGAGGGACGCCCCGCCGAGGACGGCCAGGGCCCCACCTGCCATCCGGGCGGCCATCCGGAACGCGGCCGGGCGGAGGCTCGTGACCAGGCCCAGCAGCAGGACGGCGACAGCGTAGAACGAGGTCTCCACCCAGTGGTAGAACTGGGCGTGCTCGCTGGATCGATCGATCCGGGACAGCTCCGCCTGCCCCAGGGCGTAGGCGACCAGGGGCACGGCGCCGACCAGGATCAGCACCGCGAGCAGCGCGCTCGCTCGCCCGCCCGGGAATGGGCGCTCTTGCTTGGGCCGGAGGGCCCAAAGAACCCCGATGAGGACCACGAACGGCAGAGTGAAGGGGTCCAGGGTCAGGCTGAGGACCATGGTGACCGCCCCGGCGATGGCGACCGCGGCCAGGACCGTGAGCGGTCGTATGGAACGCTCCGGTGACCGAGCCACGGCGATCGCGGCCGGTGCGGACAGGATCAGGAGGAGCGAGGCCACCACCACGTTGTGGACGGCATGGACCTCCTGAGCCTCGCTAACGATTCCGAACACCGCGGTGAACAGGCCGAAGCCCACCGCGGAGACCGCCATGATCACGGCGATCGCCCGCACGGCCTTCCCTCGGCCGCTCAGAGGGGTCACGCCGTTCTCGTTCACCGTCGTCGATTCCCTGCCCGGCACTGATGACATCTGCGCCCTCTTCCTCCGGCCACGGTCTCACCAACTCCTTCACCCCGGGCCACGTCGCCATCACACCATCAGGACGCGCGCCTTGTACACCGCCGGCGCCGGCCGCGGCACGCTATGGCGTTGAGACTGTTTCGCCACCGCGGCCGCCGCCGAGCTCTTCGAACAGCGTGAGCTGCAGGCCGGCGGGACCCTCGAGGCGGGCGTTCAGCGACCTCCAAGGCGTGACCGTCGGCTCCGCGATCACCTCGGCTCCTGCTTCGGTCAGCCGCCGCGTGGCTTCCGACGCGTCAGCCACCTCAAGCGCGACACGGATGTGCCCGGCGACGCGCCGACCCACCTCAACCTGGTCGACGAAGGCGGCATGGAGCGGGTCGGCCACCTCCAGGGTGGCGCGTCCTGCCTCCAGGATGGCCACTCGCCCGTCCTTGGACGAGTACGAGAGGCGCTCGGGCATCCCGAGGACGTCCCGGTAGAAACGGAGGGCCTCGTCGTAGTCGTCGGCGGTAACCACCAGACGAAGCTCGTGTACGCCCAACGTTGGTGTCATCGCTTCTCCTCACTACAAGAGAGTCTCCTCCATCAGCCGCAGCAGCTTCGTAGTCGTGTTCCAGTTGCGGATCGTCATGAACTTGTAGGCCGGGAGCGAGGCCACCCTGTTGAGCCTGCTCTGGACCGCCCGGCTCGCCAGCCGACGGAAGTACAGGACGCCACGGCCGGAGGAGAGCTGGTCGACCTCGGGGTGCGTGGGCACTGACTTCAGCGCGGCCGCCGCCGTCAATGGGGCCTTGAGGAAGACGACGTCGTACAGGTAGATGCCGGGCTTGCCCCCGAAACCCCTGGGCGCCCCATCGACCAAGGCGCTCATCTGCGCATGGCTCCGCAAGACCACGCTTGCCCGGTAGCCGAACTCCCTGGAGAGCATCCCTTCGATCCGGCGCTCCAGGGCAGCCGTGCTGGACCTGGCAGCTCGGAACAGGACGTTCCCGCTCTGGATGTAGGTGGCCACGTCCTCGAAGCCGGCCGCCTCGAAAGAGGCCTTCAGCTCGGCCATCTTGATCAGGTTCTTGCCGCCCACGTTGATCCCCCGCAGCAGCGCGACGTAGGAAGCCATCGCTCACCCCTGCCGCTATCGTTCCAGGAGCGTCTTCAGGTTCTCCAGCACCAGCCGCCAGCTCTGCTCCGAGGTGGCTCTGGCCTCTTCCGAAGACAGGTTCGCCTCCCTGATCGTCAGCTCGGTCTCACCCTCGCGCTCGCGGAGCTCCCACGCGACCCGCTCGTAGTTCTCGGGGACATCGGGCAACCCGGAGACGGGACTCCAATGGCTATGTACAAGCAGCCTGGGGGGATCGACTTCCAGGATCTCGCCTCGATCCTCGTACGGCCTGCCCTGGTACTCGCCCCGGTGGATGATCGGGCTGCCTTCCGCCCAATCCGTCTCCGTTTCCACGCCGAAGAACCACTGCTTGATCAGCTCCGGCGTGGTCAGCGCCTCCCACACCTTCCCGATGGGTGCGCCGATGGTGATCGACTGCTCGGTCCTCAGATCGTGCGTCATCTCAATTCCGCCGATCCGTGAAGCCACGATCGTCCGGGCGCTCAAGCGCGTACGCGATCGCCTTGTCCGTATCCATCGCCCTGCCGTCGTTCCACGCCGCGACCGCCGCTTCTTGGCCCAATCTGCTCCGGGACTCCGCCAGGACCTCTTCGGAGCGCATCAGCTCCGCCGGAGGGCCTCCCCCGATCTCATCCTTCAGGGCCGAGGCGGCGCCGGCCAGACGCAGGGCGCGCTCGTGCCGACCCTCCATGGTCTCGACCATCGCCATCTCCTCCAGGGCCGTAGCGATCCCGGTCGGGTTGCCCACCTCGACGAACATGCTCATGGCCTCACGTTGCGCTGCGGCCGCTGCCCGGCTGTCGCCGGACTTCAGGTAGAACGAGCCGAGACCGGCGAGAGACTCGGCGGTGGAAAAAAGGTTGCCCAGGTCCCGATAGATGCCAAGAGCTTCCTCCACCATGGGCAATCCTTGTTCGGGCCGCCCCTCTCGGAGCTCGCGGCTCCCGAGGAGCCACAGGCTGTCGGCGGAGAGCTGCCGGTCGCCGATCGATGCGGCCATCCCCTGAACCGTGCGAAGCTTGGCCATCCCCTCCTCCTCGTCGCCGCGGATGCGGTCGAGGAATGACAGGTTGAACAGCGCTTCTGCTACTGCCTGGGGCTCGTTGAGCTCGCGGCTGATCTCAAGCGCCTCCAAGTAGAACCGTTCGGTGGCCGGGTAGTCGTTCTGCCAGTAGGCCAACCCCCCGGCGCCAGACAGAGCCTTGAATCGCTGAGGGGTCCGCCCCGCGCCCCCCGGGGCATGGAGCAGCTGCTCGAGCCTCCGACGACCCTCCGCGAGGTGGCCGCGCTGGTGCCAGAAGCGCCACAGCGCCCCGGCCGCCTCCTGGCCCGCATAGACTTCGCCGGCCTCGATCGACCACGAGAGGGCGGTGCGCAGGTTGTCGTGGTCACGGTCGAAGCGATCGAGCCACGCCTTCTGGTTCCGTCCCACCACATGCGGCTCGCCCCGGGCGGCCAGGTCCAGGAAGAATCGGGCGTGCCGTCGGCGCACGTGTGCCGCGTCGGGCTCCTCATCGAGCTTCTCGACCGCGTACTCTTTGATCGTCTCGAGCATCTGGAACCGAACCTCGCCCCCGGGACTCTCGGTTCGTTGGAGCAAGCTGTCGTCGACCAGCGAGCCGAGAACGTCGAGCACTGGCACCCCCAGGTCGTGGTCGGCGACCGCTTCGATCGCCTCGAGCGCTCCCCCACCCGAGAACGTGGCCAGCCGGGCGAGCAGGCGTCGCTCCGGCTCTTTCAACAGCCGATAGCTCCAGTCGATGGCCCCGCGAAGGGTTCGCTGGCGCTCCGGGAGGCTGCGGGGCCCGGACGTCAGGAGCGCGAGACGCTCGTCCAGCCGAGGGAGCATCGCCTGTGGGCTCAGCACGTTGACCCGTAC